>NZ_JBYTDD010000005.1:0-248439 GCF_058791055.1 Pseudomonas sp. EU05-FHT14B02
TGCTGATAATCTGTTGACTAGCAGTCTGACTCCACAAGCACCCACACGAATTGCTTGATTCAGTTGTTAAAGAGCGGTTGGTTAAGATCTTTCGTCTCAACCGAGGCGCGCATTCTACAGCAGCCTCATTTGCTGTCAAGTGATTATTTTCAGAAGTTTTCAAAGTTTCGCTTGGAAATCCTTAACAACTTCAACCACTTGCGCTTCAGATCTCTCATCAGCGGGAGGCGAATTCTACAGCGTTACACGCTGCTGTCAACACCTCTTTTTCAACTCCCTTTCGGCTTCGATGAACTGAAGCAACCTGCTGCCGAAAACTGCGTAACTCTTTGTTTACCAAGGAGTTTTCCGTTTCGACTGCGCCGGAAGTGGGGCGAATTATAGGCCTCTAGAATCTGCCGTCAAGCACTGATTCTGGTTTCTATCGACATGTGCAAAAACACTGCTTATATATAGACGCACTTGCAATGAGTGCGCAGTATATTGCCCAACACAAATAGAAACGCCCTGATTCCTATATTTCGGACGATGCCACGTAATGAATGACCAGTCTCGCAGTCTAGCCTCTACCCTGTTCTCGGTTGGGCTGCTGCTCATAGCCATGGCATCGATCCAGTCCGGAGCCTCCCTGGCCAAAAGCATGTTCTCCGTTGTCGGCCCTCAGGGGACGACAACATTACGACTGATTTTTGCCAGCGTGATCATGATGCTGATACTGCGTCCATGGCGGGCAAAACTCACTGCAAAGTCCCTGCGCACTGTCATCGTCTACGGGATGGCGCTGGGCGGCATGAACTTCCTCTTCTATATGTCGTTGCAAACCGTCCCGCTGGGCATCGCGGTGGCACTTGAATTCACCGGCCCACTGGCGGTGGCGATCTACGCCTCGCGTCGCGCGATCGACTTTTTGTGGATTGCCCTGGCTGCTGCAGGCTTACTGTTACTGATACCGACGGGAGAAACGACCGCAGGCATCGATCTTGTAGGCGCCGGCTATGCCTTGGGCGCAGGTGTCTGCTGGGCACTGTACATTTTGTTCGGCCAAAAAGCCGGGGCCGACAATGGCGTGCAAACTGCCGCGCTAGGGGTAATGATCGCTGCGCTCTTCGTAGCCCCCATCGGTATTGTCCATGCAGGCTCAGCTCTGCTGAGCCCGTCATTGATCCCTGTAGCTCTTGGCGTCGCCATCCTGTCCACGGCCCTCCCCTACACCCTGGAGATGGTCGCGCTGACCCGCATGCCGGCCAGAACCTTCGGCACACTAATGAGTATCGAGCCAGCCTTCGGCGCGCTATCTGGCTTGCTGTTCCTTCATGAATACCTCTCGCTGTCACAATGGATGGCAATCATGTGCATCATTCTGGCATCCGTCGGTGCCACCATGACCATGAGTACAAGCACCAGACCAGCCGTAGCGGCGGATTGAAAGCAGATATGACACGACTCTGGTATTTGCCGCTCAATTAGGCCATGTTTAGCCCCGCACCCCAGAGTCATGACATGGACCATTTCAGATAGGGATATCGGTACGCGTCAAGCGAAAGTGAAAGCAGCCAAACCCGGGCACAAGATCCGGGGACGCTATAAGGACAGTAATGAAACGATTTTTGATGCTGATCGCCGTACTTGCAATTGCGGGCTGCGCAGCGACTTCGGAAACACAGATCAAGCACGGTAAGAAAGGGCTACACATCAACTGTTCCGGACTGTCTTCGTCCTGGGACAAGTGCTACGCCAGCGCCGCCAATTCCTGCGCACCCAAGGGATACAAGGTCATTGCCAAGTCGGGAGATGCAGTGGAAGAGCCCGGCGATTACCCGTTTGGCCTCAATCCTGCGGGCTATACCAGCCGCAGCATGATTGTCATCTGCAAATAGGCAGGGCCGTCGGGTCAGGTTCTCGGGCTTGCGATCTGACGGCCAATTTCCTCGTAGCTGGAGTTAAGCACTCTGCGCTGGATATCCGGGCTAGCCAGCATGCGCGCTACAACCAGCGCGCCAATACATTGCGACAGAATCGCCCACGCCAGGCTGTCGCTTTGCAGAATACCCGCCCAACTTTCCTGAAGCCGGCAAATCCAGTGCTCTGCCTGTTGACGGACAGCCAGGTCAGAACGGGCAATTTCCGCCCCCAATGCCGGCAATGCACAACCGGTTTCCGGACTCTCGACGTGAGACATACTCAGGTACTGCTTCAAGCAGCGTTCAAGCTTGTCACGGTCCTGCCCCTCCCCCAATCGCGCCAGGCTTTGCCCCAACTCACGCTCGACAATGCTGGCGAACAATTCGTCTTTCGACGAGAAATGGCTATAGAAGGCGCCGCCACTCAAGCCAATCGCTTTCATCAGCCCGTCCACGCCCACCGTTGAAAATCCGGACTTCTTGGCCGATACCGCACTGCTTTCCAGCAGCCTCTGCCTGGTTTCCAGCTTGTGACTGGCCGAATAACGCATTGCCTTTCTCCCTAGCTTGCTCGCCTTGACGCCTGTCGAATCATAGCATAACGTTCGTTTAGTTAACGAACGTTTACCAAAAGGGATCTACCCATGAATAACAAGAAGGTCGTTCTTATCGTCGGTGCAGGTGATGCCACGGGTGGCGCCATTGCCAAGCGTTTTGCCCGGGAAGGTTTTGTCACCTGCGTTACCCGCCGCAGTGCGGACAAGCTCCAGCCATTGGTGGATGCCATAAAGGCCGATGGTGGCGAGGCCCACGGTTTCGCCTGCGACGCCCGCAAGGAAGACGACGTGGTCGCACTGGTCGAGCAGATAGAAAGCGAGATCGGCCCTATCGAGGCATTCGTGTTCAACATCGGCGCGAACGTGCCGTGCAGCATTCTCGAAGAAACCGCCCGCAAGTATTTCAAGATCTGGGAAATGGCCTGTTTTTCCGGCTTTCTCAATGCGCGTGAAGTGGCCAAACGCATGGTCAAGCGCCAGCGGGGCACGATTCTGTTCACCGGAGCCACTGCAGGCCTGCGTGGCGCCGCCGGGTTCGCCGCATTTGCCGGTGCCAAGCACGGCATTCGTGCGCTGGCGCAAAGCATGGCCCGAGAGCTCGGCCCCATGAACATTCACGTTGCCCATGTCGTCGTCGACGGCGCCATCGATACCGATTTCATCCGCGACAGCTTCCCCGAGAAATACGCGACCAAGGATCAGGACGGCATCCTTAACCCCGAACACATTGCCGAGAATTACTGGTACCTGCACAGCCAGCCCCGCGACGCCTGGACTTTCGAACTAGACCTGCGTCCCTGGAGCGAACGCTGGTAACCCCCCACACACAACAATAAGACGAGCGCCTTGAAATGAGCAAAACCGTGGAGTTCTACTTCGACCTCGGCAGCCCCGCCACCTATCTGGCCTACACCCAGTTACCGAAGATCTGCGCGCAAACCGACACTCGGTTGATCTACATTCCGCTCTTGTTGGGCGGAGTGTTCAAAGCCACCGGTAACGCCTCTCCAGCGACAGTCCCGGCCAAAGGCCGCTACATGTTTGAGGATCTGGACCGCTACGCCAAACGCTACGGCGTGCCTCTGAAATTCAATGCCCACTTCCCGATCAACACCTTGATGCTCATGCGTGCCGTAACAGGCATGCAGTTGCGCCACCCTGAACGCTTCGGCGCCTTCATCGATTGCCTGTTCAAGGCCATATGGGTCGAGGGTCGCAGCCTGGATGAACCGGCAACCGTCGCGGCAGTGCTCAGCGAAAACGCTTTCGATCCGCAAGAGGTGCTGGCTCTGACCGCCGATGAAGAAGTAAAAGCCCTGCTCAAGGACAACACCGAAAAAGCCGTACAGCGAGGCGTATTCGGAGCCCCAAGCATGTTTGTCGACAATCAGTTGTACTTCGGCCAGGATCGACTGGACTTCGTGCTCGAAGCCTTGAGTTGAATCTCGACCACCAACCGCCCCTTTGCCGCTCTATGGCTCAGGCGCTGGATAAAGCGCCTGAGCTCAAATAGCTACGCCGGAACCAATAGCAGCATCCGATCAGATAGCCGCCGTGCGGGTATTGAGCCATTCCAGCGCAGCACCTTCGACCAACGGACTCAAGCGTTCGCGCACTTCGGCGTGGTAAGCGTTGAACCACTGCTTCTCGTCCGCGGACAACAGCGAAGTTTCCAGGCAACGCGTGTCGATCGGGCACAGGGTCAGTGTTTCGAACTTGAGGAACTCGCCGAATTCGCTTTTGCCTGCCTCACGGTTCATCGCCAGGTTTTCGATACGCACACCCCAACGACCCGGACGATAGGTACCCGGTTCAATAGAGGTGATCATGCCGGGTTGCATCGCGGTTTGCGGGGCAGGCGCGGCCTGATAAGCAATGACTTGCGGACCTTCGTGGACGTTCAGGAAGTAACCGACTCCATGACCGGTGCCGTGACCGTAGTCGACACTTTCCGCCCAGATGGGCGCACGGGCGATGGCATCGAGCAGCGGCGACAGAATGCCTTTCGGGAACTGCGCGCGGGACAAGGCAATCACGCCCTTGAGCACGCGGGTGCAATCGCGTTTTTGTTCATCGGTCGGTGTGCCCACCGCAACCATGCGCGTGATGTCGGTGGTGCCGCCCAGGTACTGGCCGCCGGAGTCGATCAGCAGCAGGCCGTCCCCTTCGATCACCGCGTGTTCTTCTTCGGTGGCATGGTAGTGCGGCATCGCGCCATTGGCGTTGAACGCGGCAATGGTGTTGAAACTCAGAGACACATAATCCGGACGGCGTTCACGGGCCGCGGTGAGTTTTTCGTCGATGGTCAGTTCGGTGATGCGCTCGCGCCCCAGTGCCGAATCCAGCCAGGCAAAGAATTCGCACAGTGCTGCGCCGTCCTGTTCCATGGCCTGACGGATGTGTTCGGCATCGGCCAGGCTTTTTTGCGATTTGGCCAGGGTGGTCGGATTCAGGCCTTCGATCAGTTTCACGCCGCTGTCGAGGTTGTCCAGCAACCCCGCCGTGACCCGCGCCGGATCGACTTGCAGGCTCGCGCCGCTCGGTACGGCACGCAGTGCGGCGGCGACTTCGCTGTAATCGCGCAAGGTCACGCCGTCTTGTTCGAGGATGGCGCGCAGTTCGGCGCTGACTTTGCTCAAGGCGACAAACAGCGTGGCCTGTTGTTGATTGATCAAGGCGAAAGAAACAAACACCGGGTTGAACGACACGTCGCCGCCACGCAGGTTGAACAGCCAGGCGATATCGTCCAGGGTGGCGATGAAATGCCAGTCGGCACCCCGCGCCTGCAGAGTCTCACGCAGCTTGGCAAGTTTTTCGCCACGGCTGACGGTCGCCTGGGGTGGCAAGTGCTGATAGATCGGTGCGTCCGGCAGGCTTGGGCGGTCGCTCCAGACTCCGCTCAACAGGTCGATGTCGGTGCGCAGGCGAGCACCGCGCTCTTCAAGTTTGCTGCCCAAGGTCCGCGCCGAAGCCACAGCCATGACCGCTCCGTCGACTGCCACAACGCCACCCTCGGGGGTTTGCTCGGCCAGCCACTCCAGAGGCCCGGGTTGACCCGGTTGCAGCTTGACCAGATCAATACCGCTGTCCTTGAGTTCCTTGGTCGCCTGTTCCCAATAACGGCTGTCGACCCAGACGCCAGCAAAGTCCGGAGTCACGATCAGGGTGCCGACCGAACCATGGAAACCCGACAACCACTGGCGCCCCTGCCAGTAACCCGGCAGGTATTCGGACAGGTGCGGGTCGGCCGACGGCACCAGCAAGGCGTGAATGCCCTCCCGGCTCATCAGTTCGCGGGTTTGCGCCAGGCGCTGGGGCACCGATCCATTGGTCGAAAGCTGCGTATTCATCGTGTCTCCTGCTAAGCACTTCATCATTATTGTTGAGTGCCGATCAACGTCGGCACTTCGTCGCCCTATTGCCAGAATGCCGGAGCACTGGCGCAGGCTGCCTTGATCAGTTGAACCGCCTGGTCGATATCTTGCTCGGTGGTGAAACGCCCGAGGCTCAAGCGGATGGTGCGACTGGCCGAGCGGGCATCGTGCCCCAGGGCCAGCAACACATGGGATGGGGCATTGCTCGCGGAATTGCAGGCCGAGGTCGCGGAAAACGCGATCGAGGCCAGCAACGCCGCCGAGTTGAACTCGCCTTCGTCGAAGGTCAGACTCAGGGTATGGGGAATGCGCCGGGTCGGGCTGCCGTTGAGACGCGCGCCGGGAACGCTCTGCAATTGCTCGAGCAAGCGTTCACGCAAACGTACGATGGTGGCGTTCTCTTCATCGAACGCAGCCGCCGCCAGTGCAAAGGCCGCGCCCATGGCCGCGATCTGATGGGTCGCCAGCGTGCCGGAGCGCAAACCGCCCTCATGCCCGCCGCCATGGATCTGCGCCTGCAAACGCTGTTGTGCACGCGACCCCACGTACAACGCGCCGATGCCCTTGGGGCCGTAGAGCTTGTGCGCGGAAAACGACATCAGGTCCACCGGCCACAGTGCGAGGTCGATCGCCACTTTGCCCGCGCCCTGTGCGGCGTCGACATGGAACAACGCCCCGCGATCACGCACGACCTGACCGATGGCGGGAATGTCGTTGAGGGTGCCCAGTTCGTTGTTGACCAGCATCAGCGACACCAGGAAGGTGTCTTCGCGCATGGCTTCGCTGACCGCTTGCGCCGTGATCAGGCCCTCGGCGTCCGGCACCAGGTAGGTCACCGCGACACCGGCATCCTCCAGTTGCCTGGCGGTATCGAGTATGGCCTTGTGTTCGATCTGGCTGGTGATGATATGGCCCCCGCCAATGCCGCGGGCCTGGGCCACGCCTTTGAGCGCGAGGTTGTTGGATTCGGTGGCGCCTGAGGTCCAGACGATCTGCCCGGGCGTCGCACCGACCAGCTCGGCGACCTGGCGTCGCGCCTGTTCGACCGATTGCCGGGCCTGCTGGCCGAAGACGTGGGAACTGGAGGCAGGGTTGCCGAAATTGCCGGTAAAGCCCAGACACTCGACCATCACCTTGATGACCCGCTCATCCACCGGCGTGGTGGCGGCGTAATCGAAATACAACGGACGTTTATTCATAAAAGACTCGCAGAGCGGGTTCCGGGATCAGGAAGCTCGTGACTGCAAACGGCAAAGCGCAGCCTTGTGAGCTGCGCGCGGTTTTCAGAACGTTACCAATACCTGATCGGATGCCGTTAAAGAAGAATTACTTCATTTAAAAGTGCGTAGGAACGCTCCTGAAAAGTCAGCTTAACAGGCATCGGGCAACCGGTTGAAGCAATGCGTCAGCTAAAGCTTTCGAGTATCAGCGGATACAGCGAACCCACAAGCAGCGCGGCCATACCCCAATTGAACAGGCGCAGCCAGCGGCGATCCTTCAGAACATTGCGCAACAGCGTGCCGCAAGCGGCCCAGACACCCACGCTCGGCAGGTTGATGATCGCAAAGACGGCCGCAATCACGATCACATTCGTGAAGTAGCCCTGCATCGGTGTGTAAGTGCTGATTGCACCGATGGCCATGATCCAGGCCTTGGGATTGACCCACTGGAACGCGGCGGCGCCCAAATAACTGATCGGTTTCGCCTCGCTCTGCTGGCTCTCCGACATTGGCCCGGAATGGGCGATTTTCCACGCCAGATACAGCAAATACGCCGCCCCGACATAACGCAGCACGGTGTAGAGCAAAGGGTAGGTCTGGAACACCGCGCCAAGACCAAAGCCGACAGCCACCACCAGTACGAAGAAGCCACAAGTGATACCGAGCATGTGCGGAATCGTGCGGTTGAAGCCGAAGTTCACCCCGGAGGCCAGCAACATGGTGTTGTTCGGGCCGGGCGTGATCGAGGTGACGAGGGCAAACAGGGCGAAGCCCAGCAGCAGGTCGAGTGAGAGCGTCATGGGTGGCAGTCCGTCAGGGTCGGTCAGGTGTTGACCCTATCGCACACCTTCGGCGAAACCCATGGACAGTTACGCGAAACTTGGAGCAGTACAGTTTCGCCTCAGCTCGGACGACCGTGAAGCTGTACAGATCGCCCGGCGTTCATTTCACCCTGGTTGTCGAAGCCGAACGACTTTTTCGGCTGGCCGAGCAGTTCGGCCTTTTTCGCGTGGTACTCGTCGAAGGACAATCCGCGGCGGTTCAGCGCTTCCAGCGCCAACTCCCTGCTTTCTTCAGCCGTATAAGGGCGAAGCTCCGGGGAAACATGACTGGCACATCCGGCGAGTACGGAGACGGCGAGCATCAGCAAAGTGGCGATCATCGGTTTCATTTCTGGCGTCCTGGCGACTGGGTTCGAGGCAATGAACACAGGCTACCCGCGCCTCCCGGGCAGTAGAAATCAACGCTTTCAATAGTGGCTATCAAGAAATGGCGATCATTGCCCTTGTCAGCGCCAGCCGACCAGGCTGCAGTGCAATGCATTGTCGTGGCTGCGCTCCAGGCTGTGCAGGACCTGGAACGAGCCGAAGGTCACGGCCTTCGCCTGATGGGCGCGGATCAACTGCCAGAAATCCTCTTCGCCGCTTTCAAAGGCCCGGAAGGCGGCCTCCCCGGCTTCACGGCTTTGCCATTGCAGATAATTGAGTACCCGCCGGCCATCATCGCTGGCCTGGATGCTGGCACTGAGAAAGCCGCGGTGCTGCCGGGCCAGATGTTCGGTCTGTTCCCGCAATGCCAATACCAGCGCGGATTGTTGATGCGGTTCGATCTGGAACTCGATCAGTTGGGTAAAGCTGCGATTCTTCTCTGAGACTTGCATGAAATGTCCCCCACTCACATGTAAGGCGAATCTTGCGATCCAAAGGTGTGCAGGGTAAAACCTCAAGTTAACTAGAGGTCAAGAGGCAATTTTTAAATGATCACCCCGGAAAACCTGCACAAGGAACTTACCGTCGGCCAAGTCGCGGCGCGCAGCGGTGTGGCGGTCACGGCGCTGCACTTCTATGAGTCCAAGGGGCTGATCAAGAGCAACCGCAATCAGGGCAACCAGCGCCGCTATCCCAGGGAAGTGCTGCGACGGGTGGCCTTGATCAAGGTTGCCCAGCGCCTGGGAATTCCTTTGGCGGAAATCGGCGAAGCCCTCAAGTCACTGCCCGACAACCGGGCGCCGACGGCGGCGGACTGGAAAATGCTGTCGGCGCAATGGAGCCAGGAACTGGATGAGCGCATCAACCAACTGACCCTGCTGCGCGATCGTCTCAACGGCTGTATCGGGTGTGGTTGCCTGTCGATGGAGGCTTGTCCATTGCGCAACGCAGGCGATGTGCTGGGAGAGCGCGGGCCGGGAGCGCACTGGTTGGAGCCAACTTGATGGCACTTGAATGGCGCTGCTGCTCGTCGGGCACTCGGTGAGGCGAAAGAGGCTGGCCTATATTTATTCGGTCGTACAACGGCACAGGTACTTTCCATTCACAAAACAACAACAGGGAGTTCCATCATGAGCGTCAAACCCATTCCAGAGGGGTATCACAGCGTCACCCCCTATCTGGGCATCAACAAAGCCGCCGAAGCCATCGCCTTCTACAAAAAAGCCTTCAGCGCCATTGAAATCATGCGCCTGGACATGCCCGATGGCGGTGTCGGCCACGCGGAACTGCGCATTGGCGATTGCCCGATCATGCTGGGCACACCATGTGATCAAGGACCGTTGAGCAACCCGGACAATTCACCGTCCGTGGGTCTGCATTTGTACGTGACGGATGTCGACAAGTCCTACAAACAGGCGATCGAAGCCGGCGCAACCGTTGTATCGGAGGTCAAGGATCAGTTTTACGGCGACCGTTCAGGGACCTTGAAGGATCCCTACGGGCACCTGTGGTTCCTGGCCACGCACAAGGAAGACCTGACTCAGGAACAGATCGAACAACGGGCCAGGGAGATGTTTGCCCAGGGTTGATATCTTTGGTGCTGGAGCGGGCCTCTTCGCGAGGAGGCTCGTTCCCACAAGAGCATCACTTTCAGCAGCACCGCCGACTCGTCAATCACTTGCGCAAGCAAGCCCTCCCGCGACCTGTCGACAATGAGAAACATTTTCTTTCATTTCCCCTTTCGGGATTTCCCCTGCTCATTCGTCCTACTTAGATGCAGTCCTTTCGCGTAGGCAAAAGCCACGACCGGACCTTCTGGGCGCTCATCCCTGCGAAGCCCGCAGCCGAGCTGCCTCTCATCCAGGCAAGACCTCCAACATGTCAAAGAAGTCCCGTTCAAAAATCTGGTTCCTGGTCCATAGCTGGCTGGCATTGCCGATCTGGTTTTTCGTGCTGATCGTCTGTGTAACCGGAACCCTGGCCGTCATCAGTCAGGAGATCGTCTGGCTGACCAACCCGCCAATGCGCGCCAGCCAGCCCTCGGACGACGCCCCGCTGCTCAGCTACCAGCAGGTCATCGAGGCCATCAACAAGGCCGAACCGCAGACCGTGGTGCAGAGCATCAGCCGCCCCGACGAGTCGCATTTTGCCCTGGATGTCGAAGTCAGCTACCCCGACGGGCGCTCGCTGGTGATTTATGTCAATCCGTACAGCGGCGTAATCCAGGGTGTCGCGCCGGAGTTCAACTTCCGCGCCTTCACCCGAGCACTGCACGGCTGGTGGCTGGTGCCGTTCACCAACGGTTACAGCTGGGGCTGGTACCTGGTGTCGTTTCTCGGCTTGCCGCTACTGGCGTCGCTGGTCACGGGGCTGGTGGTCTACAAGCGCTTCTGGAAAGGCTTTTTTCGGCCAACCCTGCGTATTCGCCACGGCGCGCGGATTTTCTGGGGTGACTTTCACCGCTTGAGCGGTATCTGGTCGATCTGGTTCATCGCGGTGATTTCCATCACCGGCACCTGGTTTCTGATCCAGGCATTGCTGTTCGATAACCAGATTTCCATTTCCACGGAAAAGATCATCCCGGCGATGTCCCGCGAAGCGGTGCCGCTGTCAGCCGACGGCTCGCCCCCGCCGCGTATCGACCTCGACCGCGCAATTGAAATCGCCACGCAGAAAATCTCCGGGCTGGAGGCCAGCTTTGTCAGCTTGCCGGGCAATGCCTACAGCCACCTGGATGTCGGCGGACGCGGTTGGTATCCGTTGATGTTCCAGACCGCCACGATCAACCCGTACAACGGCGAAATCGCCGCCTCGCGCCTGATCTCGGACCGTTCGACCCTGGAGTTCGTCACCGAATCCATGCGCCCGCTGCACACCGGCGATTTCGGCGGCCTGTGGATCAAGCTGATCTGGGCGTTCTTCGGCCTGTTGCTGAGCATGATGGTGCTCAGCGGTCTGCTGATCTGGACCAAACGCACGGCACTGGCCACGGCCAATGCCTTCAAGCGCAGCAACAAAAAACAGCGTGGCACCGCGGCGCAACCGGTCACGAACAACGAACCCTCGGAGGCCCACCTGTGAGCAAAGTCACTGCGGCCTCGCAACCCTCGCGCCTGCATGTGTTCTGGCACAAATGGCGCTTTCATCTGAACGTCCTGTTACTGCTGATTCCCCTGGGCTTCATGCCCAAGTACTTCGCCGACGAGGCATTGATGCGCGGCGACAGTGGCCTTGGCGAACGGGAGGTCGGCGAAGTCTGGGTCGGTCCCTGGAGCCTGCGCCTGGCGGAATTGCGCAACGCCGCGCCCATGCTCGACGGTCCGGCCGGTTACATGAAGGATTTCAACGCCGCGTTGTGCGAGGCCTGTATCGGCCAGGTCAAGGCCACTTACCTGCGTATCGGCAAGCCCCGCAGCCTGCGCGCCGCCGGGGTGATTTTCTTCGGCACCCCATACCGCATGGGCGCCTCGCTGCCCGTCCCGGAAAAGACCACGGCCGACGCCGAACTGTGGATCACCATGGAAGGCTGGGACGGCGCCATGCATCAGGCATCCATTCCTTTGAGCCAGGCCTCCCCCGCCACCATCGCCTGGCTGAACAAACAAGGAGGCAAACCATGATCCCCTCTCTTCGCCCGCTCAACGCCGTGTTGCTGGTGCTCTGCGCCGGTTTCAGCGCCGCCGCCCTGGCCCACAATCCGATGTGCGAATGCAAGGCCATCGACGCGGAGCAGATCAAGTGCACCGGCGGTTTTTCCGACGGCAGCGGCGCTCCTGGCGTGACCCTCGATGTGATCGGATACGACGAAACCATCCTGGTGCCGGGCAAGCTCGGGCCTGATTCGACCCTGACCTTCAAGAAGCCCGGCGCCGAGTTCTATGTGCTGTTCGATGCCGGCCCCGGTCACGTCGTGGAAATCGACCAAGCGGACATCGAGGCACCATGAGTACTCCAACGACCCAAGTCGTGCGCCCGGCCGGGGCCGGTCACGAAACCCTCTATGTTCTGCTGCTGTGCCTGACGATCCTGGCGGTGGCCGGCTCGGTGGTGCTCTGGCGCGGTGAATCCCATGAGGTGAGCAGCGTCAGCAGCCATCAACTGGATGCGCGCCGTGATCTCAGTGCATCCGAGCAAGGTATCTACGCCGATTTGCGGGTGACGCTGGACGAGATCCATTTGCTGCGCCAGGAACAGCAAGCGCTGCCGACACCCGAGTTGCTGGCCGAGGAAGGGTTTGCCCCGTTTGTCCGGGACGCCAGCTCCGTCAGCCGGGGTGGCCATGCCTGGCAAATGCTCGACGCCAAGGCCTATTTCGGCCAGAGCCAGATGCCGACAGTCGCCGGTTCGTTTCTGCTGCGCCTGAGCGCAACCGCCGACGCTGCACCGGACATCTGGCTCAACCGCGCCAGCACGCTCACGGCACCGGCCGACCTCAGCGACGTCGCGCTCGAAAGCGCCGGCTGGCAGCAGGTCATCGCGCAATTCGATGCCGGTGTGACCCGCCAGCACCGGCACTGAACCCTCGCCTTTTTCCGAGAGAAGACCGCTTTCCCATGCCCAACTCATCTCAACGTTGTTTTTTACGCCTGCTGCTGGTCGGCTTGCTCGCCTGCCTGCTGCCATCCCTGGCCAGCGCCGACGAAACCAAGCGCCTGCGCATCGGTATCACCCTGCATCCCTACTACAGCTACGTGGCGAACATCGTCGGCAACAAGGCCGAGGTGGTGCCGCTGATTCCGGCCGGGTTCAACCCACATGCCTACGAGCCCCGCGCCGAAGACATCAAGCGCATCAGCGGGCTGGACGTGATTGTGCTCAACGGTGTCGGCCATGACGACTTCGCCGACCGCATGATCGCCGCCAGCGAAACCCCGAACGTGCCGGTAATCGAAGCCAACGAAAACGTACCGCTACTGGCCGCCACCGGCGTGGCCGCACGCGGTGCCGGCAAGGTGGTGAACCCGCACACCTTCCTGTCGATCAGCGCCTCGATTGCCCAGGTCAACAACATTGCCCGGGAGCTAGGCAAGCTAGATCCCGCCAATGCCAAAACCTACACCGAGAACGCCCGCGCCTACGGCAAGCGCCTGCGCAAGATGCGCGCCGTCGCCCTGGCCAAACTGACCCAGGCACCGAACGCGGAACTGCGGGTGGCAACGGTACACGCGGCCTACGACTATCTGCTGCGCGAATTCGGCCTCGAAGTGACGGCCGTGGTCGAGCCGGCCCACGGTATCGAGCCAAGCCCGAGCCAGCTGAAAAAAACCATCGATCAACTGCGTGAACTGGACGTGAAGGTGATCTTCTCGGAGATGGACTTTCCTTCCACTTACGTCGACACCATCCAGCGCGAATCCGGCGTGAAGCTGTATCCGCTGTCGCATATTTCCTACGGCGAATACACCGCCGACAAGTACGAAAAGGAAATGACCGGCAACCTCGACACCGTAGTGCGGGCGATTCAGGAGTCGGGCGCATGACCGCCAAAGAAACACTCAGTGAATCCCCTGTGGGAGCGACGCTGGATTTTGCAGACGTCAGCCTGACCCTCGGGCGCACGACGATCCTCGACAACGTGACATTTCAAGTCCGACCCGGCAGCGTGCACGCATTGGTCGGCCCCAATGGCGGCGGCAAGAGTTCGCTGATCAAGACCCTGCTCGGGCAAATGCCTCACCAGGGCCACTTGAGTCTGCATTGGCCAGCCGAACCGGGGACCATTGGCTATGTGCCACAGGCACTGGAGTTCGACCGGGGCTTGCCAATGACCGTCGACGATTTCATGGCCGCCATGTGCCAGCGTCGCCCGGCCTTTCTCGGCTTGAGCAAACACTACGCGACGGCGATTGGCGAGGCGCTGGAGCGGGTTGGCATGCAGGATAAACGCAAGCGCCGCATGGGCGCGCTGTCCGGCGGCGAACGGCAACGGGTGTTGCTGGCCCAAGGACTGATTCCGCCTCCGCAATTGCTGGTGCTCGACGAACCGATGTCCGCCCTCGATGAGGCCGGTATCCGGGTGTTCGAACGCTTGCTCGGCGACTGGCGAGCGGCGGGCATCACCGTACTGTGGATCGAGCATGACCTGGAAGCGGTCGGGCGCCTGGCCGATCACGTCACGGGGCTCAATCGCCGGGTGCTGTTCGACGCCACGCCGCAGCAGGCGCTGACACCGGAGCGTCTGTTGAACCTGTTCTCGACCCACTCACGGAGCCTTGCCTGATGAGTTACGAAGCTTTTCGCCTGATGGTCCAGGGCTGGGCGTCGTCGGGTTATCTGCCCGAGGCGCTGGCCTATGGATTCGTGGTCAACGCCCTGCTCGCCGGTCTGCTGATCGGCCCGGTACTGGGAGGCCTGGGCACGTTGGTGGTGGTCAAGCGCTTCGCGTTTTTCTCCGAGGCGGTCGGTCACGCTGCTCTGACCGGTGTGGCCATCGGCATCCTGCTCGGCGAACCCTACACCGGTCCCTACGGCAGCCTGTTCGGCTACTGCCTGCTTTTCGGCATCCTGCTCAATTACCTGCGCAACCGCACCGGTCTGGCCCCGGACACCCTGATCGGTGTGTTCCTCTCGGTATCCCTGGCGCTGGGAGCCAGCCTGCTGCTGATTCTGGCGGGCAAGATCAACGTGCACATTCTGGAAAACGTGCTGTTCGGCTCGGTGCTGACCGTCAATGGCAATGACCTGATGGTGCTGGCCATCGTCGGTTCGCTGGTCATGGCCCTGGCCTTGCCTTTGTACAACCGCATCATGCTCGCCAGTTTCAACCCGCAGTTGGCGGCGGTGCGCGGGGTGGCGGTGAAAACCCTGGATTATCTGTTCGTGATTCTGGTGACGCTGATTACCGTCGCCGCCGTGAAGGTCATCGGCGCGATTCTGGTTGGCGCCCTGCTGGTGATTCCGGCCGCCGCGGCACGCCTGCTCAGTCAATCGCTGAAGGGCTTTTTCTGGTGTTCGGTGCTGATCGCCACGGTCAGCACACTGTGCGGGATTCTTGCACCGATTGTCTTCGACCTGCCGATCCCGTCCGGCGCCGCGATCATCCTCGTGGCCGGTATCGCCTTCGCCCTGGCCGCCATTGCGCGCGGCGTCGTCCCCAGCCTGAAAGGGAACCTTGGATAAATGATTTTTTCACTGCGCCAACTGACCCTCGCCATCGCCCTGTGCGGGCTGGCGACAACGACCATGGCCGCCGACATCGGCAAACCGCTGCGTGTGCTGACCTCCTTGCCGATTACTTATGGTCTCGGTGAGGTCTTGCTCAAAGGCACCGATGTCAGCCTCGAACGTGCGGCCCCAGCCAACCTGCCCGGCAGCCGACAGACCGCCTACTTCACCGGTCGTGGCGCCCCGGCGCTGGCCAAACTGGCAAGCGACGCCGATGCGGTGATCGGCCTGCGCTCACTGTGGCCGGATGACCCGCTGTACCCGATCGCCCGGCGCAGCAATATCCGTATCGTCGAAGTCGATGCCGCTCGTCCCGTGGATGGCGCCCTGCCCGGCATAGCCGTACAGCCCGACAACAAGGTCGATGGGCTGAACAGTCAGCCGTGGTTCTCCAGCAATAACATGGGGCGCATGGCCGATGTGATGGCGGCGGACCTGGTGCGCCTGGCCCCCGAGGCCAAACCGAAAATCGACGCCAACCTGGCAGCGCTCAAGCAGCGTTTGCTCAAGCTCAGCGCCGACAGCGAAGCGCGGTTGGCCAATGTGGACAACCTCAGTGTGATGAGTCTCAGCGATCACTTCGGCTACCTGATCGGCGGTCTCAATCTGGAATTGATCGGCCAGGATGCACGCGCCGATGCCGAGTGGACACCGGAGGCGCTGAAGCAGTTGGGCGCAACGCTCAAGGACAATGACGTGACGGTGGTGCTGCATCACCGGCAGCCGTCGGATGCGCTGAAAGCGGTGATCGCCGGGTCAGGTAGCCGGTTGGTGGTGTTGAGCACCGATGCCGAGGACCCGGTGGCCGAACTTGAAGGGAATGTGGATCTGCTCATCAAAGGATTGAACGGCGCGTAACCCTGTAGGAGCTGGCTTGCCAGCGATGGTCGTTAACGATGACGAGTACTTGATGGATGAACACGGCGCCTATGAGTCCATCGCTGGCAAGCCAGCTCCTACAGGTTCTGCGTCGCACACACATTTCCTGTGCACACACTCCAGGCCTGAAAAAGCCCGCTGACTGTCACCAGTCCAGCGGGCTTCTTTTTGCGTGACGACTCAGTGCGCCACAGCCGCCTGCTCGTCCATCTTCTGCCGCAGGCTCAATGGACGCATGTCGGTCCAGGTTTCTTCGATATAGGCCAGGCATTCCTTTTTCAGCCCGCTTTTACCCACGGTGCGCCAGCCTTGTGGCACGGCTTTGTAGTCGGGCCAGATCGAGTATTGCTCTTCGTGGTTGACCACGACCTGAAAGAGGATGTCCTCGCGGTCGAATACTGACGTCATGCTGTCTCTCCATCGTTTTCGGGCGGGCTGCACTGTGTGCGCAGCCGTTATGTAGAAGGAACGATCCGCAGGGCGGAAAATTTAAAGACTGGCGGCGGCCAGGGCCCGGCCGAAAATCTCGGCCACGCGATCGATTTGCGCAGCGGTAATCACCAGTGGCGGCAGGAAGCGCACCACCGCGCCATGGCGACCGCCGAGTTCCAGGATCAAGCCACGCTTGAGGCATTCGCGCTGCACCAGTGGTGCCAGGCGGGCGAAGGCCGGCGGATGGCCTTGGGCATCCAGCGCGCCCGCCGGGTCGACCAGTTCGACGCCGAGCATCAAGCCACGCCCGCGAATATCACCCAGTTGCGGGAAGTCCCGCTGCAGGATGCGCAGGTGCTCGGCCAGGCGCTCGCCCATCGCGGCGGCATGCTCGCAGACCTTGTTTTCGACCAGATAACGCATCACCGCGCAACCGGCGGCCATGGCCATCTGGTTGCCACGGAACGTCCCGGCATGGGCGCCCGGCAGCCAGGTGTCGAGCCAGTCGCGGTAGACCACCACCGCCAGCGGCAGGCTGCCACCGATGGCCTTGGACATCACCACGACATCTGGAATGATCCCGGCATGCTCGAAGGCGAACATCTTGCCGGTGCGGGCGAAGCCACTCTGGATTTCATCGACGATCAGCGCGACACCCGCTTTTTCGGTGATCCGCCGCACGCCACGCAACCAGTCCAGATCCGCCGGAATCACCCCGCCCTCGCCCTGCACCACTTCCACGATCACCGCAGCCGGCAATTGCACGCCGGCCTCGGGATCATTGAGCAGGTTTTCCAGGTAACTCAGGTTGGCTTTGACCCCTTGCGCGCCGCCGAGCCCAAACGGGCAGCGGTAATCGTAAGGGTACGGCATGAACTGCACGCCGCTGCCGAGCAATGCGCCCAGGGGTTTTTTCGGCCCCAGGCTGCCCATCAGGCTCAACGCGCCCTGACTCATGCCGTGATAGCCACCCTGGAACGAGATCACGGTGCTACGACCGGTGGCGGTACGCACCAGTTTCAGTGCGGCTTCCACGGCGTCGGTGCCCGTGGGACCACAGAACTGGATCTTCGCTTCAGCGGCCAGGGCGGGCGGCAGCAGAGCGAACAGATCCTGGACGAACCGGTCCTTGACCGGCGTGGTCAGGTCCAGGGTGTGCAACGGCAGTTCATCGCTCAGCACTTGTTGAATGGCTTCGATCACCACCGGGTGGTTGTGTCCCAGGGCCAGGGTCCCGGCACCGGCCAGGCAGTCGATGAACGTGCGGCCTTCGACGTCTTCGACGTAGATGCCCTTGGCGCGCTTGAGTGCCAGGGGAATGCGTCGCGGATAGCTGCGGGCGTTGGATTCCTGCCGGCTCTGACGAGCGAGCAATGGCGATTCGTTGAATTGATAAAGCGTCTCGGCGGGCGTCGCCGGCTGCTCTTCGATAAGGCTGGTAGCGACTGACATCTCTCGACCCCTCAATAAGATTTTCCTGTTCTGGAAACGCATCAGCGCTTGAGGGATTTAGGTGGTAACACGGAAACCTTTGCAGGAGCTCGCTCGCGATGGACTCAAGAACACCGCGTGCTCAGAAAGCACGCGTTATCGTTATCGACCATCGCGAGCACGCTCGCTCCTACAGGGGGGTGTTTTTCAGACCGGTTGCAGCGGCATCGTCAGCTCAACCCGCAAGCCGTCCGGCCGGCTATCGAAATGCAGCGTGCAACCGCAACGCTGAACGATGGCTTGCACAATCGCCAGCCCCAGACCACAACCGGTGCTCTGACCGTTGCGCCAGAAGCGCTGGGTCAGGTGTTGCAGATCTTCTTCGGCAATCCCCGGCCCATGGTCGCGCACCACAAACTGCACACGATCGCCGGTGGTTTCCAGGCTCAACTCCACCGCTTTGTCGGCGGGGGTATGGCGCAGTGCGTTGTCGAGCAAGTTGCGCAGCGCGGCAATCGACAGCACTGCGGGCATTTGTACCGGCGCGGCGGAAACCTTGCCCGGCGCCTGAAACCTGATGCGCTGGCGATCGCCGCTTGCCGCGTCCTGGATCGCCAGTTTCGCCACTTGTTCGGCGTTGCATTGCACACCGTCGTCGAATGACAGGCTGCCCTCGACGCGCGCCAACAACAGTAATTGTTCGAGGGTCCGGTGCATGCGGTCGGCGCCCTCTTCAGCCCGGGCCAGGGACTGGTCCCGGGCGCTGCCTTGCGTCATCCGCGCCACTTGCAGGTGGGTCTTGATCGCGGTCAGCGGGCTGCGCAGTTCGTGGGCCGCGTCCCCGGTCAGGCGACGTTCGCGCTCGATGGTCTTGCCGATGCGCTGGAGCAACTGGTTCTGGGTTTCCAGCAAGGGTTGCAGCTCACTGGGCAGTGGCTGGATCTGCAAGGGTTCGAGGGAGTCGGCGCTGCGGCGCATCAAGGCATCGCGCATGCGGTTGAGCGGCGCCAGCCCCTGGCCGATGCCCAGCCAGAGCAAACACAGGCAACCGAGCAGCGCCACGCCCACCGGCACCGAAGCGGCCAGCAGGATCGACATGTTCAACGCCTCACGCTCGATCTGCCGGTCAGCGGTGGTGATGCGCAGATCGCCCCGGGCCAATGTGAAACTGCGCCACGGCGCGCCGTCGATCATCTGATCGTGAAACCCGAGTTTCTCGGCCTCCAGGGTCTGCTGCGGATCGGAGTGACTGCGGGCAAGGATTTCGCCGCGCAACGAGCTGACCTGGCACGCCATGCCACCCGGAATGTTCAGCTGTTCGGCACTGAAGTGGGTGCCCTCGCCCTTGCTCGGCACGGGCGGCAGTTGCTCCATCAGGCCGGCGACCATGCGTGCCGAAGCCACCAGGCGCTGGTCGAGGGAAAACATCATTTGATTGCGCAGATCGCTGAGCATCCAGGCCGCGGCCAGGGCCCAGATCAAGGCAAATGCGGCGCCGAGCGTCAGACTCAGGCGCAAACGCAGACTCATCAATTCGATTTTTCTCCGCCATCAGCCGGCCCCAGGCGATAGCCCAGGCCGCGCACGGTCTCGACAATGCCATTGCCGAGCTTGCGCCGCAGGTGATGGATATGGACGTTAAGGGCGTTGCTTTCCAGCTCGTCGTTGAAACCGTAGACGCTGTCCTTGAGTTGTTCGGTGGACAACACACGGCCACGGTTATGCAGCAAAGCTTGCAGCAACGACTGCTCACGACGCGACAGGTCCACCGGCTGCCCCGCGAGCGTGGTTTCACGGCTGCTCGGGTCGTAGGTCAGGGCACCATGCTCGATCAGGTTGACGCTGCGGCCTGCCACCCGTCGCAACAGCGTGTGCAAGCGTGCAGCGAGTTCACGCAGGTCGAACGGTTTGAGCAGGTAATCATCGGCACCGGCCTGCAGGCCATCGACGCGGTCGGTGACCGAATCACGGGCAGTGAGGATCAAAACCGGCAACTCCAGACCTTGATGGCGCAACTGTTGCAGCAGCTTGAGGCCATCTTCGTCCGGCAACCCTAGGTCGAGCACCATGACGTCGAACTCCGCCACCTTGAGCATCGCCCGGGCGGCGGACGCCGTGGCGACGTGTTCCACGGTCAGGCCCTGGGCAGTCAGGCCGGCGACGATACCGCTGGCGATCAATTCATCGTCTTCGCAAACCAGTACGTGCATGGGGAGCCTCGTAGAAATAAAGCCTATTAAGCCGTTGACCGATTAAGTCGACATTATGCCGCAAGCGCCACCGCCACAAGGCCGGGGCGGTTAATCATCGGTTAATCGCCACCCGCCACTGTGTACCTCATTAGCACAGGACAAAGGCTTATCCATGCGTCGTCTGTTTTTACTTTTTACTCTCTTGATCGTGGGCCTGGCCCAGGCAGGAACCAATCCGTTCGACACCAAACCTGAATTCCTCCCGGTTGATAAAGCCTTCGCGTTTACCACTGAACGCCTGGAATCCGGTGAAACCCAGCTCTATTGGCAGATCACCGACGGCTATTACCTGTATCAGAAACGCTTGAAGTTCGATGGCTTGCCTGCCGACCAGCATCCTGTGCTACCGGAAGGCGAAGCCCACAGCGACGAGTTTTTCGGTGAACAGCAAGTCTACCGTCAGGGCCTTGAACTGAAAATTCCGGCGGGTGCCAGCGGTCAGATCAAGGTCAGTTACCAGGGCTGCGCCGATGCCGGTTTGTGTTATCCGCCACAAACCAGAGTTGTGGACCTGGGCAATACCAATGCAATGAATGCGGCCACTGAAGCACCGGACCAGGCGCTGGCCAGCAGCCTGCAGCAAAGGGCGCTAGGCTGGAGCCTTCTGGTGTTCTTCGGCCTGGGCCTGTTGCTGGCCTTCGCGCCATGTTCATTACCGATGCTGCCGATTCTGGCCGGGTTGATCGTCGGCAGTGGCGCCACGCCCAGACGCGGATTCGCCCTGGCCAGCAGTTATGTGGTCAGCATGGCGCTGGTGTACGCGGCGATGGGTGTCCTGGCCGCCTCCCTCGGGGCGAACCTGCAAGCCTGGTTGCAGAACCCCTGGCTACTGGGCAGTTTTGCGGCGATTTTTGTGCTGCTGGCGCTGCCGATGTTCGGTTTCTTCGAACTGCAACTGCCGGTGGCCGTGCGTGATCGCCTGGAAAACGTCTCGCGCAATCAACGCGGCGGCAGTCTGATCGGCGCCGGGGTACTGGGGGCGCTGTCCGGTCTTCTGGTTGGCCCCTGCATGACCGCGCCACTGGCCGGCGCCCTGCTCTATATCGCGCAAAGCGGCAACGCGCTGCATGGCGGATTGATTCTGTTCGCCATGGGCATCGGCATCGGTGTGCCGCTGTTGCTGCTGGTGACCGTCGGCAATCGTTTCATGCCCAAGCCTGGCGCCTGGATGAGTCTGGTGAAAGGCATTTTCGGCTTCCTGTTCCTCGCCACCGCATTGTTGATGCTGCGTCCGGTGCTCGACGAATCCCTGTGGGTCGGCTTGTGCGGTGCGCTGCTGTTGATCGCTGCCTACAGCGCCTGGAAACAGTCGGAAGGTTTTGGCCGTATCGCGCACCTGTTTGGCGCCAGCTCGTTACTGCTCGGTTTATGGGGTGGCCTGCTGGTGATCGGTGCGGCCGGTGGCGGCGATGATCCGTTCAAGCCATTGCAGGTCTACCGCGCCTCGAACCAGGCCGTGGCCGCCGTGCCGGTTGGCCACGATGCCTTCACCACCATCAAGGATCCGCAGGCACTGCAACGGGAACTCGACGCCGCACAGGCTCAGGGCCAGTGGGTGCTGCTGGACTACTACGCCGACTGGTGCGTGTCGTGCAAGGTCATGGAAAAACAGGTCTTCGGCAAAACCCGTGTCCTCGAGGCCTTGAGCGATGTGCGCTTGCTGCGACTGGACGTCACCGCCGACAATGCCGCCAGCCGCGAACTGCTCGGCCGTTACAAAGTGCCAGGGCCACCGAGCCTTCTGTGGATTGGCGTGGACGGTGAAGAGCGGCGCAGCCAGCGCATCACCGGCGAGGTCGATGCCGATACATTCCTGCAACGCTTGACCACCACCCGAGACGCCCGTTAATGCTGACTTTCACCCTCGGCACCTTTGCCATCGCGCTCAATCACCTGCTGTTGATCAGTGCGCTGGCGCTGGCCACTTTTGTAGGCTGGCGGGTGGCCAAGCGTGGCGGCGACAACCCCGAGTCGGTGCTGTTCAGCCTGTTTCTGATGGGCATGCTGGCGGCGAGAATCGGTTTCGTGGCGGCCTATTGGGCGCACTATCACAACGATCCGTGGCAGATCATCGACCTGCGCGATGGCGGCTTCCTCGCCTGGCCGGGGGTGATTGTCGTTTTGCTCGCCACACTGTATCGCGGCTGGCGTCGCCCGGGTTTGCGCCGACCATTGGGGTTTGGCGTGGCCAGTGGCCTGGCGTTCTGGCTGTTGGCGACGTTCTCCCTGTCGATTTATGAACAAGGCACACGCCTGCCGGAAATCGCCCTGCGCAATGCCTCCGGCGAAACCGTGCAACTGGCCGACTACAAGGGCGGCCCGCTGGTGATCAATCTCTGGGCCACCTGGTGCCCGCCGTGCCGCCGGGAAATGCCGGTGCTGGAAAACGCCCAGCAACACCGGCCGGACCTGACGTTCCTGTTCGTCAATCAGGCGGAAAGCATGCAAAGTGTCGCGACCTTCCTGGAAACCCAGGGCCTGAGCCTGTCCAACGTGCTGTTTGACGGTGGCGGGCGCCTGAGCCAGGCCGTCGGTTCCATGGCATTGCCGACTACGCTGTTCTACAGTCCCGAAGGTCGCCTGCTGGGCAGCCACCTGGGCGAGTTGTCGGATGCCAGCCTGGCCCGCGCGCTGGAAAACTTCGACACCGTACCCGCCACCTCTTCAAGGAAACTGCCATGCCCCGCCTCCGCCACTTGCTGACCCTGAGCCTCGGTGCTGCCCTGCTGCACCTGCCATCGGTGCAGGCCGAAGAATTGCCCGATGCCATCAAGAAAATCGAGGCCAAGGGCGCGAAAATCGTCGGCCAGTTCGACGCCCCCGATGGCTTGCGCGGCTATGCCGCGCAATACCAGAACCGTGGCATGGCGCTGTACCTGACCCCGGATGGCAAACACGTGTTGCTGGGCAACCTGTATGACGCCGAGGGCAATGACCTGAGCAGCGCACCATTGCAGAAACTGGTGTACGCACCGATGGCCAAGGAAGTCTGGGCCAAGTTCGAGACAAGCAACTGGATCGGTGACGGCAAGAAGGATGCGCCGCGCGTGGTGTACCTGTTCAGTGACCCGAACTGCCCGTACTGCAACATGTTCTGGGAACAGGCCCGGCCGTGGGTCAAGGCCGGCAAGGTGCAGTTGCGCCACATCATGGTGGGCATCATCCGCGAAGACAGCCCAGGGAAATCCGCCGCACTGCTCGCCGCCAAAGATCCGGAAAAAGCCCTGCAGGAACACGAAGCCGCTGGCAAGGAGAGTTCGCTCAAGGCCTTGAAGGAAGTGCCGCCGGCGATTCAGGCAAAGTTCGCGGCCAACATGCAATTGATGGAAGAACTGGAGTTGCAGGCGACGCCGGCGATTTTCTACATGGATGACAAGGGCAATCTGCAACAGCAGCAAGGCGCGCCGTCGCCGGACAAACTGCTGAAGATTCTAGGGCCGAAGTGAGTTCAGCGCCCCCATCGCGAGCAAGCTCGCTCCCATAGGGAAAGGTGATCACCTGTGGGAGCGAGCTTGCTCGCGATAGCGTCGGTAGATTCGATTAATTTCTGTTGGCCAAAAATGCCAACAAGGTTTCAGTCACAAACCCAGGGTTCTCCAGATTGGAAATATGCCCTGCCTCCGGCACCAGCACCCACGGGCAGCCAATCAGCTCAGCCATTTCACGGGCTTCACCGGGTGGCCGAGGCTTGTCCTGATCGCCGCACATCACCAGCGTGGTCGCTGCGTCCAGTTCGCCCAGACGCGATAACTGGTCATCGCGCCCAAAAGTGATCCGCCCCATCGGCGCGATGCTTTCACGCAGGCGATCCGCGGGTAGAGCCGCGAGGGAAGCACGAAAATCCCGGTAGAGCGCCGACTGCGGATCAATGCCCGGCCGAAAGAAAATCGGCACCACGATATCCAGCAGCGCTGGCGTGATGACACCCGCCTCTTCGATCTGCTTCAACAGTGAAAAGTAGTACTGGCGAGTCGGCTCCGGTTCGGCGCCAACGTAGGTGTCCATCAGCACCAGTCCGTTGATCCGCTGCGCTGCCGATAAGGCCAGGCGCGCGCCCCACATACCGCCGACCGACAGGCCGACCAGCGTGACCCGCTCGATGTCCAGATGATCGAGCAGGACCAGAGCCTGACGCGCCAGGTCATCCAGCGTCGTCGTACCGACAGGCAACGGCCCGGATTGGCCGTGTCCCCACAGGTCCAGGGCTATCACACGATACTGTTGCGACAGCGCGGCAATCTGCGGCGCCCACATGGCCTGGTCCCACAGGTAACTACCGGCCAGCAGCACCGCCGGGCCGGTACCTTGATCGATGTAGTGAAGGGCTTGTCCGTCTATCGTTACGAAGGGCATAGACTGTCTGCGCGAGTAAAAATGGAGCCGGAAGACTGAACGGCTGACGGATCGCAGTCAATCGCGAGAATGTATGCGTTTGTACAACCGCCCGATCGCCGCACCGCCGCTCCCACAGGGATTTATGTTGATCACAAATGATGTGTTCACCACCGCCCACTGGGGGAGCGAGCTTGCTTGCGATGAGGCCAGTACTGACGCCAGGGAATCAAAAGCCCTCCAGCTCCGCCATCAGATCATTCAAACGATCCACCTTCTCCTCGGTGAGTTCGCTGGCGGTCAACCCGTCGATGTACCGGGCCAACTCTTCCACCGTGCTGCATTCGAACATCGCCCGCAACGGCACATCCCGTTGCAGGGTTTTCTGCACCCGTGACGCGATTTGCGTGGCCAGCAGCGAATGCCCACCCAACTCGAAGAAGTTGTCGCGAACGCCCACCTTCTCGGCCTTCAGTACCTCGGCCCAAATGTCTGCCAGGGTCTGCTCCAGCTCATTGCGCGGCGCCTGGTAATCCTGGCTTTGCAATTGACCGATCTCCAGCGTCGGCAGGGCCTTGCGGTCCAGTTTACCGTTGGCGTTGAGCGGCAGCTTGTCCAGCCATAACCAGTGCAGCGGCACCATGTATTCCGGCAACTCAACACGCAGGCGTTGCTTGATGCGCTCCAGGCGTTCAGCCGGATCGAGCGCAACATCCGCCGCGACCAGATAGCCCACCAGGTGCTTGCCGTTCGCCCCTTCCTGCACACCCACCGCCGCATCGCGGACTTGCGGTTGTTCGTGCAGGCGAGCTTCGATTTCACCGAGCTCGATGCGGTAACCGCGGATCTTCACCTGATGATCGACCCGGCCGACATATTCCAGAACGCCGTCACTGCGACGGCGGGCGAGGTCGCCGCTGCGATACAGGCGCTCACCCGGTGCGCCGAACGGGTTCGGCACAAACACCGGGGCCGTGCGCAGCGGATCACTCACATAGCCGCGGCCGACACCGGTGCCTGCCACACACAGTTCACCCACCGCGCCCAGCGGCACCAGTTCCAGTACTCCATCAAGCAGGTACAAACGGTTGTTGTCGGACGGTGTTCCAATCGGCAGGTAACTGCCGCGAGTCGACGCCATATCGACGCGGAAGAACGCCACGTCATCCGAGCACTCCGCCGGGCCATAGGCATTGACCAGCCCGGTCTGCGGATAGCGCAACAGCCATTGATACGCCAGTTCCGGCGGCATCGCCTCCCCCGTCGGCAGCATCCAGCGCAAGCCGTCGAGGTTCATGCGCTCCTGGGCGAGCATGCCCTGGATCAGCGACGGCACGCTTTCCAGCACAGTAATGCCCTGGCTCTGCACATGGACCAGCAAGCCCTGCGGATCGTGGGCAATGCTGTTCGGTACGATGTCCACCCGTGCGCCGAACAACGGCGCGGCGAGGAACTGCCACACGGAAATGTCGAAGCTTTGCGACGCGGTTTGCGCGATCACGTCGGCGTCGCTCAGGTTCAGGTACGGCACCTTGCTCAACTGGTTGTTGAGCATGCCGCGCTGTTCGACCATCACGCCTTTCGGCAAACCGGTGGAGCCGGAGGTGTAGATCACATAGGCCAGATTATCCGGGGCACTGTATACACCAGGATTGTCCGCCGACAGTGCAAGCGCCTGAACTTCCTCCCAGACCAGCAGCCGTGGCCGATTGGCGCAGGCGAATTCGTCGAGCAGGGTCTGCGCCTGCTCACGGCACGCTTGCGTGCACACCAGCAAAGGCGTGCGACTCAATTCGATGATCCGGCTCAGACGCTGACTCGGCAAACCCGGATCCAGCGGCAGATAACCCGCCCCTGCCTTGAAGCTGCCAATGATCATGCCCAGCAAGTCGAGGCTGCGTTCGGCCAGCAACGCCACCGGTTGATCGCACCCGACACCCGCGGCGATCAACGCATGACCGAGGCGGTTACTGCGCTGATTCAGCTCCAGATAACTGTATTGCCGGTCCAGACAACTGGCGGCAATCCGCAGTGGGTGCCGGGCGACCTGAGTTTCGAACAATGAAACGTAGCTCTGCTCCAGCGGGTAATCGTGTTCGCTCTGGTTGCAGCCATGGATGAGGAAGTCCTGCTCCTCAGCCCCCAGCAACGGCAGGTCGGCCATGTCGCCATGGAAACCTTCCACCAATGCCAGCAGCAGACGCTTGAACTCAGCGAGCATGCGCTCAACCGTGGCCTCATCGAAGTAGCGTTGGTCGTAGGACAGGTGCAAGCCCAGGTCATCGCCCGGATAGCACACGGCCGTGAGCGGGAAGTTGGTATGGGTTCGGCCCGAATCCGAGGTCGCGTTGAGGCTCTGCGCACGGTCCAGCACCGAGACTTCCACCGGGGCGTTTTCGAACACGAACAGGCTGTCGAACAGCGGCTGGCCTTTGGGCAATTCGCTCTGTTCCTGAATGTTCACCAGCGGCAGGTATTCGTATTCACGCAGTTGCATGTTGTGGTCGAGCAGACCGCTGAGCCACTGGCGCACGCTGCAACGCTGGCCGTCCTCGGGCATCTTCACCCGCAGCGCGATGCTGTTGATGAACAGGCCGACAGTACGCTGCATCTGCGGCATGTCCACCGGTCGCCCCGCCACGGTGACGCCGAACAGCACGTCGCGATCACCGCTCAAGCGCCGCAGCACCAGCGCCCACGCCGCCTGGGCGAAGGTGTTGATGGTCAACTGATGGGCTTGGGCCAGTTCGCGCAATTGCGCACCGTCACGGGCATCGAGCCTTGCATAGCGGTCGCCGACGATCATGCCGCCGCTGTCGCCAGCATGTTCACGCAGCAATGGCCGGTCGCTCGGGATCGGCGTGGTCCGTTCGAACCCCTGCAGGTTGGTTTTCCACCACTGCCGTGCTTCGGCCAGGCTCTGATGCTGCAGCCAACCGATGTAGTCGCGATAACGTGGTGGCACCTCCAGCTGCGCTTCCCGACCTTCGCCGAGGGCGCTGTAGATCTCGAAGAAATCATTCATCAGCAGCGAACGGCACCAGGCATCGATAAGGATGTGGTGGTTGCTCATCATGAACCAGTAATGCGCAGCGCCCACACGGATCAAACGCAAGTGGAACGGCGCCTGGTTGAGCAGATCGAACCCCGCCTCGCGTTCAGTCTTGAGCAAGGTTTGCAGCTTCGGCTCTTGCTCGGCTTCGCTGATAGCGCTCCAGTCGAGGTATTCGATCGGCGTGCTGCCCGGTTTGTGGATCACTTGCAGCATGTCTTCGCCGACGTTCCAGCAGAACGACGCGCGCAATGCTTCGTGGCGGGCGATCACTGCTTGCCAGGCCTGGGCGAAACGCTGCGGGTCGAGTTCGCTGTTGATGCGGTAGCGGTCCTGCATGTAGTACAGGCCGGTACCCGGCTCCAGCAAGGTGTGCAACAGCATGCCTTCCTGCATCGGGGTCAGCGGGTAGACGTCTTCGATGACGGCGGCCGGAACCGGCAGCGCATCCAGTTGAGTCTGGCTGAGATTCGCCAGCGGGAAGTCCGACGGCGTCAGGCCACCCGCGTCGTCGCGCAGACAATGCTCGATCAGGCTGTTCAACTCACCGAGGTAGGCACCGGCTAACTCGTCGATGGTTTGCCCATCGAAGCGTTCGGCGCTGAAAGTCCAGCGCAGTACCAGTTCACCGCCATACACCTGGCCGTCGACGCTCAGCTCGTTGGGCAACGGGGCATTGGCATCGTGGGCCGCGCCAATGGCTTCATCCAGTGGATGGAACAGCGCGTCCGCCCCGAAGCTCTGGTCGAACTGGCCGAGGTAGTTGAAGGTGATCGGCGCCACCGGCAACTGCGCCATGCTGTGGCGGCTCAGGTCATCGGCCAGGTAACGCAGCACGCCATAGCCCAGGCCTTTGTGCGGCACGGCACGCAATTGCTCCTTGATCGCCTTGATCGACACGCCCTGCCCGGCGGCTTCTTCGATGTTCAGCGGCGTCAGGCGCAGTGGGTAGGCGCTGGTGAACCAGCCGACGGTGCGGGTCAGGTCGATCTCGTCGAACAGCGCTTCGCGGCCGTGGCCTTCCAGTTGAATCAGCGCCGATGGCTGACCGCTCCAGCGGCACAGCACGCGGGCCAATGCGGTCAGCAGCAAGTCGTTGACCTGGGTGCGATAGGCACTCGGTGCCTGTTGCAGCAACTGCCGGGTACGCTCGCTGTCGAGGCGCACGCTGACGGTTTGCGCATGTCGGTTCTGCCGCCCGCCTGCGGGGTGATCACAGGGCAAATCGGCAGTGGGCCCGGCCAGGTGCGCCTGCCACCAGCCCAGTTCTTCGCGCAGAGACTCACTGCCGGCGTAGGCATGCAGCCGTGCGGCCCAGTCCTTGAAGGCACTGGTTTTCGCCGGGAGTTTCACCGACTGCCGGGCGTCGAGTTGGCGATACACGGTCTGCAAGTCATCCAGCAGTACCCGCCACGACACACCGTCCACCACCAAGTGGTGAATGGCGATAAACAAGCGTTGCTGGCCTTCAGGGCCATCGACCAGCAACACGCGCAGCAACGGTCCCTCTTCGAGGTCGAGGCTGCGCTGGGCATCGGCGAACAAGGCTGCACATTTGTCCATGGACGAAACGCGCACCTGCCACAGCACCGGCACATCGGAAATCGGCTGGTGTGTGGCCTGCCATTGGCCGGTGACCTTGCTGAAACGCAGGCGCAAGGCGTCGTGCTGTTCGATTACCGCCAGTAGCACTTGCTCCAGTCGATGGGGCTCCAGAGGTGCGGTCGGTTGCAGCAACAACGCCTGGTTCCAGTGCTGGCGTTGCGGGATGTCGGTGTCGAAGAACCAGTGCTGGATCGGCGTCAGACGCGACTCACCCATGATCAAGCCCTGCTCGGCGCTGACCTGCTCGGTGCGGCTGGCCACGGCGGCGAGGGTCTGCACGGTCTGGTGCCGGAACAGGTCGCGAGGGCTGAAGTGAAGGCCCTGCTGCCGCGCCCGGCTGACCACCTGGATCGACAGGATCGAGTCGCCACCCAGTTCGAAGAAGTTGTCGTTGAGGCCGACTTGTCCAACGTTCAGCACTTCGCACCAGATCTGCGCGAGGATGACTTCAAGCTCGCTGCTCGGCGCTACGTAGTGATGGCGATTCAGCTCCGGGTTCGGCGCCGGAAGCGCACGGCGGTCGAGTTTGCCGTTGGCGGTCAACGGCATGCTCGCCAGCAGGATCAGGTGCGTGGGCACCATGTAATCCGGTAGCTGCGATTTCAAGTGTGCCTTGAGGGCTTCGCGCAATGCGGTGTGTTGCGCTTCGCTCTGTTCGGCGACGTCAGTGGCGAGGTAACCCACCAGTTGCTTGCCGCTCGGAGCATCGAGGGCCAGCACCACCGCTTCACGAATCGACTCGTGCTCCAGCAAACGGGTTTCGATTTCGCCCAATTCGATGCGGAAACCGCGAATCTTCACTTGATGGTCGATGCGTCCGAGGTATTCCACCAGGCCATCGGCGCGCTGACGCACCAGATCGCCGGTGCGGTAAATACGCCCGCCGCTGGCGACAAACGGATCGGCCACAAAGCGCTCCGCGGTCATGCCCGGACGCTGGTGATAACCCTGGGCCAGACCCGCGCCACCGACGTACAACTCGCCCGTCGCGCCTTGCGGCACCAGCGCCAGGTCGGCGTCGAGAATGTAGGCCACGCGGTCGCCGATGATGCTGCCGATCGGCACGCTGCCGGCGCCCTCTTCCAGCACTTCAGGGGCGAGACTGGCCAGCGGCATGACCACGGTTTCGGTCGGGCCGTAGGCGTTGAAGAACAGGCTCGGCTTGAAGGCTGCGCGAATGCGCGCCAGGTGTTCACCGGTCAGCGCTTCGCCGCCGGTGATGATCATGCGCACCGGCAAGGTCTGCTCCTGGGTCGCCAGCCATTGCGCCAACTGACTGCCGTAACTCGGCGTAAAACCGAGGACGTTGATGTGATGACGACGGATCAGGCCACAGATTTCTTCCGCGTCCCACTGCCCTTGAGCACGCAACACCACCTGCGCACCGCAGAGCAGCGGCACCAGCAAACGTTCGGTGGCGGCGTCGAAGTTGATCGAATAGAAGTGCAGTTCGCAATCGTCAGGGCACATGGTGAAACGCTCGATCACGGCACGGCAGTGCATGGCGATTTCACCGTGGGATACCACCACGCCTTTCGGTTTGCCGGTCGAGCCCGAGGTGTAAATCAGGTAAGCCTGATGCTGCGGCAGGCTGATCAACGGCAGCTCGGTAGCCGGGTAATTGGCCAGTGCCGCGACGTCTTCTTCAAGACACCAGCAGCCGACGGTCGTCGGCAACTCGCCCAGGGCCTTGAACATCGCCGCGTCGCTAAGCAGTAAACCGATACCGCTGTCTTTAATCATGTAATGCAAGCGGTCCAGCGGGTATTCCGGATCCAGCGGCACATAGGCGCCACCGGCCTTGAGGATCGCCAGCAGGCCGACGACCATCTCCAGCGAGCGCTCCAGTGCCAGCCCCACACGAACCTGCGGTCCGACGCCACGCTCGCGCAGCATCCAGGCCAGGCGATTGGCCCGGCCGTCGAGTTCGGCATAGCTCAGGGTTTGCCCGGCGAAGGTCAGGGCCGGAGCGTCCTGGCGCATCAAGGCTTGCTCGGCGAACAGGTGATGGAGGCACTGGTCCAGCCGATGCTCGCCCGGCTCGACGCCGAGGCTGTCGAGCAGATGTTGTTGTTCGCCATCCGCCAGCAGCGGCAGTTCGCTCAAGCGCTGCTGCGGATCGGCAATCAACGCCTCCAGCAGGTTGCGCCAATGCCCGGCCATGCGCGCAATGCGCGGCTCGTCGAACAGATCGGTGCTGTAGGTCAGGCAGCAACCCAGGCGATGGTCCAGGTCGGTGACTTCCAGGTTGAGGTCGAACTTGGTCGCGCGGGCATCGTTGGCCAGGTACTCGACCGTCATGCCGGCCAGAGTGCGGCTTTGCTGGAACTCCCAGCGCTGCACATTGCACATCACCTGGAACAATGGGTTGTAGGCCGCGCTGCGGGGTGGTTGCAAGGCTTCCACCAGATGATCGAACGGCAGGTCCTGATGGGACTGGCCTTCAATCACCGTGTGGCGAACCTGCTCGAACAACTCGCCCACGGACATCTGCCCGTCGAGCTGGCAGCGCAGCACTTGCGTGTTGAGGAACGCGCCGATCAGCCCTTCGCTTTCCGGGCGAATGCGGTTGGCCACCGGTGCGCCGATGCGCAGATCGGTCTGGCCGCTGTAGCGGTACAGCAGCGTAGCCAGGGCGGCGGTCATGGTCATGAACAGGGTCAGACCGTGTCGCGCATTGAAGGCGCGGACCCGTGCCGCGAGGTCGTCACTCAAGTCAAAGCGATACAACTCACCCTGATGGCTTTGCACCGGCGGACGCGGACGGTCGGCCGGCAACTCCAGCAGCGGGTGTTCGCGGCCCAGTTGCGTGGTCCAGTAATCGAGCTGGCGCTGACGCTCGCCGGACTCCAGCCACTGACGCTGCCACACGCTGTAATCCAGGTACTGCACCGGCAACGGCGCCAGTGGTGATTCACGGCCATCGACGAACGCTTCGTACAGCGCGCTGAGTTCCCGGGCAAAAATGTCCATCGCCCAGCCTTCGGTGACGATGTGGTGCAGGGTCAGAAGGAAGTAGTGTTCCTGTTCGGCGGTCTTGACCAGGCAGGCGCGCAGCAAGGGTCCGGTCTCCAGATCGAACGGCTGGTGCGCTTCGTCGTCGGCCAGTTGCTGGACCTGCCACTCGCGGACCTCGGCATCCAGCGCGGTGAAATCCTTCCACGCCATGCGCACGCCGGTTTGTGCGTGTACTTGCTGGCGGGCGACGCCGTCGATGCTCGGGAACGTGGTGCGCAGGGTCTCGTGACGCAGGATCAGGGCTTGCAGCGCGGCCTCGAAGCGCGCCACGTCAAGCACGCCACGCAGCCGCGCCATGCCGCCGACGTTGTAGGCCGGACTGTCGGGCTCCATCTGCCAGAGGAACCACATGCGCTGCTGGGAATAGGACAGCGGCACCGGCTGCCCGCGGTCTATTTTTTCAATCGGCGGTTGTTTGTTGGTGCTGCCACTGGCCTGGATCAGGCGAACCTGTTCGGCAAACGCACCGAGTTCGCTGTGCTCGAACAGCGCCCGCAGCGGCAACTCGACGTCGCAGGCCTGGCGGGTGCGGGAGATGATTTGCGTGGCCAGCAGCGAGTGACCGCCGAGGGCAAAAAAATCATCGCGCAAACCGACTTGCGTCAAACCCAGCACTTCGCGCCAGATGCCGGCGATGTGTTGTTCCAGTTCTGTCACAGGCTCGACGTGCTCGCGAACCTGCCACTGCGGTTCCGGCAACGCGCGGCGGTCGAGCTTGCCGCTCGGGCCGAGGGGCATTTGGTCCAGGCGCATCAGTTGCGTCGGCACCATGTATTCCGGCAGTTCGGCGGCCAATGCGCTTTTCAGGCGCGCGGATTGCTCGAGCTCGTCCCCGGCATTGTCCGCAGCGGTGTAGTAACCGATCAGCTGTGCACCGGCTACGGTGTCGCGCACCAGCACCACGGCTTGCGCAACGCCGCCCTGGGCCAACAGCCGTGCCTGGATTTCCTCCGGCTCGACGCGGAACCCGCGCAACTTGACCTGTTGATCGAGACGGCCGAGGTATTCGATCACGCCATCCGCCGTCCAGCGTGCCCGGTCGCCGGTGCGATACAAGCGTGCGCCCGGCTCGCCCAACGGATCGACCACGAATCGCTCGGCGGTCAACGCCGGGCGACCGAGGTAACCACGGGCCAAGCCAACGCCACTGATGCACAACTCACCCGGCACACCGACCGGAACAGGATGCAGATCGCTATCGAGCACGCGGCAGATCACATTGCCCAGCGGCCGGCCAATCGGCGAGCGTTCGCCATCGGCGCTGGAGCATTGCCAGTGAGTGACGTTGATCGCGGTTTCGGTCGGTCCGTAGCGGTTGTGCAGTTGCACCGCCGGCAACTGCGCCAGCACCCGGTTGCGCAGCTCCGCGGGCAAGGCCTCGCCCCCGGAGAACATCCGACGCAGGCTGGTACATTCAGCACTGAGCGGCTCGTCGATGAACAGCGAAAGCAGCGGCGGCACGAAGTGCAACGTGGTCACGCCGTACGCTTGCACCAGCTGCGCGATGCGATGTGGATCGCGGTGTTCGCCAGGACCGGCGATCAGCAGACGTGCACCTGTGATCAGCGGCCAGAAGCACTCCCACACCGACACGTCGAAACTGATCGGCGCCTTTTGCATCAGCACGTCGGTTTCGTTCAGGCGATAAGTGTCCTGCATCCATTGCAGGCGCTCGGCCAGCGCCGCGTGGGTGTTGCTGACGCCTTTGGGCTGGCCGGTGGAACCGGAGGTATAATTCACATAGGCAAGATTGTCGCCGTGCAGATGCAGCCCCGGCGCATGGCTTGGCCAACTGTCCAGGTGCAGGGTGTCCATGGCGATCGAACTGACCCCCTCGCTGGCCGGCAAGCGCTCGAGCAGTCGGGTGTGCGTCAGCAGCAATTGAACACCGCTGTCGCTGAGCATGTAGGCCAGGCGTTCGGCGGGGTAATCCGGGTCCAGCGGCACGTAGGCGCCACCGGCCTTGATGATCGCCAGCAGGCCGATCAGCAGTTGCGGCGAACGCTCGCAGGCGATGGCCACACAGACGTCCGGGCCGACGCCTTTGTCGCGCAGGTAATGGGCCAGACGGTTGGCCTGGGTGTGGAGTTCAGCGAAGTCCATCTGGCCGCCCTCCCAGATCAACGCCGGGCGCCCAGGTGTCAGCCGGGCTTGTTGGTTGAGCGATTCGGGCAGCCATTGACTGGCCGCTGCGCAGGGGGCGCTGGCCCAGTCCGATTGCTGATGCCGCTCGGCGGCCGTCAACAGCGGCAAGTCACCGATGGCGATGTCCGCTTGCTCGCAGACAGCCCGCAGCAGGTTGCTGAAATGGTCGGCCAGGCGCCCGATGGTCGCGGCGTCGAACAATTCGCTGGCGTAGTCGAAGGACAAGGTCAGGCGACCGTTGCGGTCCTCTTCACTGTGCAACTGCACATCGAACTTGGCTTCGCGGCTATGCCACGGCAACTCTTCGACCAACAGCCCCGGCAGACGCTTCAAGGCGCCAAGGTCGCGTTGCTGATGGTTGAACATCACCTGGAACAAGCCCTGCTCACGGGCTTGCGGGAAGGCTTCGAGCAGTTGCTCGAACGGCAGGTCCTGATGCGCTTGCGCACCCAACGCCGCCTGACGGGTCTGCGCCAGCAATTCAACAAAGGGCAGACTTGAGTCCACCTCGGCACGCAGCACCTGGGTATTGATGAAGAAGCCGATCAGCCCCTGGGTTTCCAGGCGTGGACGGTTGGCATTGGGCACGCCGATGCGGATATCTCGTTGGCCGCTGTAGCGGTGCAACAAGGTCTGGAACGCAGCCAGCAACAACATGAAGACGGTCGACTCATGGGCCTGGGCGGTCTGACGAATCGCATCGCTCAGGGGAGCGCCCAGACGCACGGTGTGGCGAGCGGCGCTGTGCAGTTGTTGTGCTGAGCGTGGATGGTCGGTGGTCAGGCTCAGGGTTGAATGTTCATCACCCAAGCGGTCTTTCCAATAAGCCAGTTGCCGCTCGCCTTCCCCTTGCGCCAGCCATTGCCGTTGCCAACTGCCGTAGTCGGCGTACTGCGTCGGCAATGGCGCCAGCACCGCTTGCAGGCCCTGGGAGGCGGACGCATACAGGCGCGAGAACTCGTCGATCAACACATTCAGCGACCAGCCGTCAGAGATGATGTGGTGCAGGGTCACCAACAACTGATGGTCTTCGTCGTCGAGGCGCACCAGCGTCACCCACATCAACGGGCCTTTCTCCAGATCGAACCGGGTCCGCGCTTCGTCCTCGCGGATCTGCTGCGCCCGGGCCTCACGTTCGGTGGCCGGCAGGTCGCTGATATCGATCAGTTGCAGGTTGAACTCACCGGCCGGATCGACCTGTTGCAGCGCCACGCCATCACGCTCGAAGAATCGCGTGCGCAGGGATTCGTGGCGCTCGATCAACTGCTGGAAACTGGTGTGCAAGGCGTGCTCATCCAGCTCGCCGCGCAGGCGCAAGCCGCCAGGAATGTTGTAGGCGCTGCTGTGTGGGTCGAGTTGCCAGGTGATCCACAGGCGGTTTTGTGCCAGGGATTGCGGCATCGGTTGCTGGCGCGACAGTACCGTGATCGCGCCCTGGGCCAGGCCACCGTCCTGTTGCAGACGGGTCACGACATCGGCGAATGCGCCGAGGGTCGGCGCTTCGAACAGCAGGCGCAGGCTCAACTCCAGACCCAACTCTTCCCGCAGACGCGCCACCACTTGCGTCGCTGCAATGGAGTTGCCGCCGAGCAGGAAGAAATGATCGTCGGCGCCCACCTGCGCCACCTGCAACTGCTCACACCAGATACGTGCGATCAAGCTTTGCAGCGTCGATCCCGACTCGCTATTGCCCGTGCTTTCGTTGCTGGCCGATGGGAACACCGCGTAGCTGTCGAGGCTGCCTTCCGCCAGACGATTACGACACGCCGAGCGCTGCAATTTACCGCTGGAGGTTTTGGGCAGCGCGCCCGGATTGAGCAACACCACCACGCTCGGTGCCTCCTGATACGCCTCGGCGACGGTCTGGCGAATGGCTTTGATCAAGGATTCAGGCGGCAGGATTTTCTGCACGCTGCGGCTGATTTCAGCGGCGATGCCGATGCCCTCCTGACCGTCAACCGTGACAGCGAAAGCAGCGACGCGTCCTTTGCGCACCACTTCCACTTCGCGTTCGACAGTCTGCTCGATGTCCTGCGGGTACAGGTTATGCCCGCGCACGATCAGCATGTCCTTCAGGCGCCCGGTGATAAACAGTTCGCCGTTGCGCAGAAAACCCAGGTCACCGGTACGCAGCCAGGTCTGCCCGGCGTGCTGGACAAAGGTCTTGGCGGACGCCTCGGGGTTGCGCCAATAGCCTGAGGCGATGCTCGGCCCGCTGGCCCAGACTTCGCCGACGACGTTGTTGGCCTGTTCGCTGAGCGAGACAGGATCGAAGATCAACACCGCGTGCGCCGGCTGGCTGATACCGCAACTCATTATCGGGCTGCCCTCGCCCGCTTCGATGCGGTTCTGCGCCAGAGCCTGATCGTCAACCCGCAGGTTGCCGATGCCCTGGCCGCGCGCTGTGCCGGCCACGAACAAGGTGGCTTCGGCCAGACCGTAGGAGGCCATGAAACTGTCCGCGGTGAAGCCGCAGGTCGCGAACTTCCCGGCGAAGCACTCCAGGGTGTCGAGACGAATCGGTTCGGAACCGGAATACGCTACGCGCCAGCCACTCAGGTCGAGCCGTTCCAGAGTCGACTCGCTGACCCGCTCACTGCACAAGCGATAGGCAAAATCCGGCCCGCCGCTGATGGTGCCGCCGTATTCACTGATCGCCTCCAGCCAGCGCAACGGCCGACCGAGAAAATATGCCGGGGACATCAACACGCAAGGCACGCCGCTGAAAATCGGCTGCAGCAAGCCGCCGATCAGGCCCATGTCGTGATACAGCGGCAGCCAGCTGACGATGACATCGTCGGGGTTCAGGTCAATGCCGAAACCGTGGCGGATCAGCAATTCGTTGGCCACCAGATTGCCGTGGCTGACTTGCACGCCTTTGGGTAGCGCGGTGGAGCCAGAAGTGTATTGCAGGAAGGCGATGTGATCGTCCTGCAAGTCCACCGCGACCCAGCGCTCGGCCAGTGCACCGTCGAGGGTATCGACACACAGCAGCGGCGGCGCACCTTCGATCTGCTGCAACCCATCGCGCAGCCCGGCGCTGGTCAACAGCAAGCGCGGTTGGGCATCGCTGATGATCGACAACAGGCGCTCCTGGTGATGACGGCGTGTCGACTCCGGCGGGTAAGCCGGCACCGCGATCACCCCGGCGTACAGGCAACCGAAGAACGCCGCGACGTAATCCGGGCCACTGGGGAACAGCAACACCGCGCGGTCGCCAACATCCGTCTGGGCCTGCAACGCGCTGGCAATCGTCCGTGCCCGCAGATCCAGTTCGCGATAGCTGAGCACCACAGCCTGGTCCGGGGTCTCGGCGAGAAAGCGCAGGGCCACCCGATCCGGCGTCAGCGCCGCACGGCGCTGAAGGGCTTGGACCATTGTGCTGGGGAGTTCGAACGCGTCGGTCATGAGGTTTCCTGCCTGAATTCGGCTTGGTAGGAGCGAACCTGCTGGCGAAAATCCGAAGAACGCCGCGGGGCTATCAGGCGCCCATCGTCATCGTTGACGACCATCGCGAGCGAGCTCGCTCCTACAGGGTGATGAGGGTTGCGCTGTGCAATTCACCAATGAGAACGGATGACGTCTGGAAATAATTAGTCGCCAGGCTGGAACGCAAAGCGGACTGAAGTGAGTCAGCGTGTCGCAGTTCTCACTCTTTACCCTTGCAACGCATTAGTTCTTTTTCTCATTTGACAATCATTATCATTAAGCCTAATTTGTCGCTCGATGTGTAGGACGGCCCCCCCCCGGCTCATTCGCCGTCCCACTAACCTTTTGGCAGCAAGGTGATTTCCATGATGGAACCAGTATCCACAAGCAGGTGCGATACACCGCTACTTCAGGCATTCGTCGACAATCGATTGATTCTGGTGAAGATCGCAGCCCGAATTACCGGTTGCCGCTCACGTGCCGAAGATGTTGTGCAGGATGCATTCTTCCGGCTGCAATCGGCCCCGCCCATCACCAGTTCGATCAAGGCTCAGCTCAGCTACCTGTTCCAGATCGTGCGCAACCTGGCGATCGACCACTACCGCAAACAGGCGCTGGAGCAAAAGTATTCCGGCCCCGAAGAGGAAGGGCTGAATGTGGTGATCCAGGGTGCGTCTCCGGAAACCTCGCACATCAATTTCTCGACGCTGGAGCACATCGCCGATGCGTTGACCGAGTTGCCGAGCCGCACCCGCTACGCCTTCGAGATGTACCGCCTGCACGGCGTACCGCAAAAAGACATCGCCAAGGAGCTCGGCGTCTCGCCGACCCTGGTGAACTTCATGATCCGTGATGCACTGGTGCACTGCCGCAAGGTGTCGGGCAAGCGTGGCGATATGGCTGTTCGCCAATAAGATCCGGGATCTGCATCGCGCCCATCGCAAGCAATCTCCCACAGTGTCCTGCGAACACAGGAAAAATGTGGGAGCGGGCTTGCTCGCGAAGGCGCGCTCAAGACAGCAACAAATCTTGACCCTCAAGCCTCAGGCCAGTGCGCACCGATCAAAAAACCGCTCCCGCCCCAACACCATCAGGGCCGCGCGCTTGTGCGGAAAATCGAACTCTTTCTCGCAGTGAAAGCGCTGCTCTTGCATGTATTCGATCATCTTGGCGTTATCGGCACGGGGCTCGGCAACCACGCGCTGGGTGCGCGGATCATCGAGAAACAGATAGTGCACCAGCGCCTGTAACCAACTCGCCACCTTGTGCGGACCGCGGTGATTTTCTTCGCCCACCAGCATGTGAATGCCACGGTCGTAATCGCCGGCCTCGTAGAACGGCGCGATGCGATCTTCCCTGGTCCAGTAGGCTTCGAAATAAGCGAAGGGTTGATCGTCGAAACAACCGATCAGCGTCAGCGTGTGCGGGTCGGCTTCGAGTTTGCTCAGGTATTGGCGATGCTGCTCGAGGCTGCCCTCCTCCTGCCAGAAACTCGCGACACGCGGGCTGTTCTGCCAACGATTGAAGCGTGCCAGATCCTGCTCGATGTCCAGCGTGCGCAGGGAAACCCGGGCACCCAGCCGCGCATCGAAGCGTTGATACACTTCACCACGGGGTTTGACCGGCCGCCGTGGATGACGTTTACCGTCGGTGATGAGCATTTGCTGTGGGTAGCTGCCGGTCAGGGAATGCCCCAGCCAAGGCTGCGGTAACTGCCAGAACAAGGTGCGCTCGCAGTGATACTGGCCGTTGACGGGAGTCGGAATCAGCAGACCGCCGGACACGGCTTCGTCCGGCACCTCTTGCAGTTGCCAAACCAGGCGCTGACAGCCGGGGTTGCGAGCGAACAGCCAGTAACAGGCCACCCACAATGTCTGTCCTTCAGGGCGACTGAAACGCTCCTCCAGTTGCACGTGCAACTCGGGGCCACGATTCAGCCGCAGGGCAAGCAACGGTTGCCCTTCCAGGCTGAGGCTCAGGCGGCAATCGGTTTCATCAGAGGCAAGACGATTGCCTGTCGGCAGACACAGGGCAGTCAGGTCATTCAGATTGGGCATGGGTCGGGCTCACGATAGTCGTCGACAGTTCAACGAAGTGACGTGAGCCAGGGCGGGAAATTTAGCCAAATACTGCTAATTGGCGACTTTTGGCGCCGGTGCGTTGCGCTGGACCGGCACCAGGGCAATCTTGTACGGATCGAAAATCCTCAGCATCTGGCCATTGTCCCGCAAGCCTTGTAGCACCTTGGCGAATGCCTCGCCGCTGATGGGAGCCGTCGGGCGCAGGATGGCGTAATGGTGATAGACCTGATCGATGCGTTGGGATGCCAGCAACTCGCCGGCGACTTTTTCATTGCGCAGGAAGTAATCGCTCAGGTACGAACGCGTGACCAGAGCGACGTCGGCCCGGCCGCGCAATACCATCAGCAGATTGCTGTCATGGGAATAGGTCAGCGTGGCGTTGTAGTTTTTCGCCAGGTACAGGGGGTCGGCATTGAAATTGGCGAACTCATAGTGATAGCCGCTGAACAGTGCCAGGCGCTTGCCGTTCAGGTCGGCAAAATAGCTTTGCTGTCGACCGGGCAAGCGTTGCGCGACAAAAATCTCGGCGTCCTCCAGCCCCATGTCGACGGCTGTGTGGGGGATCTCTTCCCAACCCCAGGCGGGATTTTCGAAGATGGCCATGTCGACCCGGCCCTGCTTGAAATCACCGAAGCGCCGGGGAATGGAAGTGGGCACCAGGACAAACTGGTAGTCAGTTTGCGATGCGTTCAGGGCCTCCACCAGTTGCGGCAGTAATCCGGTATCGGCCCCGGATTCCGGGCGCACGGTGTAGGGCGGAAAGTGCGCAGCACCGATGCGCACCAGTTGCGCAGCCTGGGACGGCATCATCGTTGACACCGCAAGCATCGTCAGCAAAAGCCGCGAGGCTGACCGAATTGGCGAACCCATCAAAACGCCCCCACTCCCCTAATAAAACGGTACCAATGCATTCAAGCTAGGCGGTTTCGTCCAGTTAGCCAGTTTAATGCTGGTCAATACAAGCTTATTGCCGGTCTTCCAGCACCAGAATCAACGCCTCATCGGCCAACTGATCGAGACTCATGCTGCCACCGGCGCGAAACCAGGTGGTGGTCCAGGACAATGCGCCAGTCAGGAAGCGTCGGGTGATGAACACATCGCCTCGGATAAACCCGGCGCTCTTGGCTTCGCCCAGTACTTGCAGCCAGATGTCTTCGTAAATGTCCCGCAGCGCCAGGACCTTGGCCTGGCCCTCTTCGGACAGCGAGCGCCATTCGTAGACCAGCACGGCCATGGCCTCGCCGCTGCCGCCCATGATCGACTGCAATTCACACCGGATCAGCGCCAGCACCTGCTCACGCACATTGCCGGCCTCGGCGATGGCCGCACGCATCAACGCAGTGTTGTAGCGTATGGTTTCTTCCATCACGGCGCGCAGGATTTCGTCCTTGCTCTTGAAGTGATGGAAAATACTCCCGGACTGAATGCCCACGGCGCCGGCCAGGTCGCGCACGGTCGTGCGCTCATAGCCTTTATTGCGGAACAGGTGGGCCGCCACTTGCAGCAATTTGCCACGGGCGCTGTCCGGGTCGGTCAATTGGCCGTCGTCCACCAATTGGCGCATCACCCTCAGGGCTTTTTGCTCGTCCACCCGTTCTCTCCTACAGTCGTTCGATCAATAACGCCGATCCCCCGAAAACAACGGGGTTGCGCGGGCAATTTAAGCGCAAGGATGCAACCAAGCAAGCGCTTGGGCAGAAGATAATCAAGCCATTTACAAACCAAGCGCTTGCTTGGTAATGTCGACACACTTCGGTTGGAGGTGACTATGGAAGGGACTGCGCCTGAAACAATTCGCATCGGTTGTGCCAGCGCCTTCTGGGGCGATACCTCGACCGCTGCCGCGCAACTGGTGAAACACGGGCATCTGGACTATCTGGTGTTCGATTACCTGGCCGAAATCACCCTGTCGATCATGGCCGGCGCGCGGATGAAAGATCCCCAGGCCGGCTATGCGGGTGACTTCATCGAAGTGCTCGCGCCCTTGCTGGGGCAACTCGCGCAGCAAAACATCCGGGTCATCAGTAATGCCGGCGGGGTCAACCCCCAAGCCTGCGCCGCCGCCCTGCAAGCGGCCTGCGACAAGGCCGGGGTGGCGCTGAAGATCGCCGTGCTGCTGGGTGATGACCTGCAGCCGCAATTCAAAAAGCTGGGCAACCTGGGCATTCATGAAATGTTCAGCGGCGCGCCCCTGCCATCGCTGTGCGTCTCGACTAACGCCTACCTCGGCGCACCCGGCATTGTCGAAGCCCTGCGCCTGGGGGCGGACATCGTGATCACCGGGCGCGTGGTGGACAGTGCAGTGGTCAGTGCCGCGCTGGTGCATGAGTTCGGCTGGTCGTGGCACGACTACGACAAGCTCGCCCAGGCGGCATTGGCCGGGCACATCATCGAATGTGGTGCCCAGTGCACGGGCGGCAACTTCACCGACTGGCGCGACGTGCCCGACTACGAACACATCGGTTTTCCCATCGTCGAAGTCAACGCCGACAGCCAGTTCATCGTCAGCAAACCCGAAGGTACGGGCGGGCTGGTCACGCCGCTGACGGTGGGCGAACAGATGCTGTATGAAATCGGTGACCCGCGCGCGTATCTGCTGCCCGACGTGGTGTGCGATTTCACTCAGGTCAAACTGCTGCAACAAGGCAAGAACGCGGTGCAGGTGCACGGTGCCAAAGGCCTGCCGCCGACCGCTCAATACAAAGTCAGCGCCACGTACCCCGATGGTTTTCGCTGCACCGCCAGTTGCCTGATCGCCGGCATCGATGCCGTCGACAAGGCGCGGCGTGTCGGCGATGCGATCATCAACAAGACCTCGGAAATGTTCCGCCAGCGCGGCTGGGCGCCGTACAGCGAGGTGAATATCGAGTTGCTGGGCAGCGAGGCCACCTACGGCCCCCACGGCCAGCGTCAGGACAGCCGCGAAGTGGTGATCAAGCTCGCGGTGCGCCATCCGGACAAGCAGGCACTGGTCGTGTTCTCCCGGGAAATCGCCCAGGCCGCCACCGGCATGGCGCCGGGGCTGACCGGCATTGTCGGTGGCCGGCCGACGGTGTACCCGCTGATCCGGCTGTTCTCATTCCTGATCGACAAAACCGCCTGCTCGCTGGACATTGATTTCATGGGGCAACGCCACCCGTGTGCCCTGCCCGCCCTCGATGTACTCGACCCGCTGGACCTGCCAGCCCCGCTCGCCCCACCGAAACCGCTTGGCCTGGCCGACGCCAGCGTGGCCCTGATCAAACTGGCGGTCGCCCGCTCGGGCGACAAGGGTAACCACAGCAACATCGGCGTCATGGCCCGCGAGCCGGAATTCCTGCCATGGATCGCCGAAGCCCTGACCCCGGAAGTGATCGTCGACTGGATGGGCCACGTCCTCGATCCAATCCACGGGCGGGTCGAGCGCTGGTACTTGCCCGCCAGCCACAGCCTGAATTTCCTGCTGGAAAACGCCCTCGGCGGCGGCGGTGTCGCCAGCCTGCGAATCGATCCGCAAGGCAAGGCCTTCGCCCAGCAGTTGCTGGAAATCCAGATCCCGGTGCCGAAGCGCATCGCCGACCAGTTCAACTAGAGGATTGCCGCCATGGCCTACGATTCGATTTTCAAAGCCGATTTGTTTGCCGGCCAAAACATCATCGTCACCGGTGGCGGCAGTGGCATCGGCCGCTGTACTGCCCACGAACTGGCGGCCCTCGGCGCCCATGTGCTGCTGGTCGGGCGCAATGCCGAGAAGCTGAAAAACGTTGCGAAGGAGATCGCCGACGACGGCGGCAAGGCCGACTGGAGCACCTGTGATATCCGCGAGGAAGAAGCGGTGACGCATCTGGTCAGCGAGCTTATCCGCAAGCACGGTCCGATCCACGGCCTGGTCAACAATGCTGGCGGGCAGTACCCCTCGCCCCTGGCCTCGATCAATCAGAAGGGTTTCGAAACCGTGATGCGTACCAATCTGGTGGGCGGCTTCCTGATGGCCCGGGAAGTGTTCAACCAGTCCATGAGCAAGCACGGTGGGGCCATCGTCAACATGCTCGCCGACATGTGGGGCGGCATGCCCGGTATGGGCCACTCTGGCGCGGCACGTTCGGGCATGGACAACCTGACCAAGACAGCCGCGTACGAATGGGGTCATGCGGGGGTGCGGGTCAATGCCGTGGCGCCGGGCTGGATTGCCTCCAGCGGCATGGACACCTACGAAGGCGCCTTCAAGGCCGTGATCCCGACCCTGCGCGAACACGTGCCGCTCAAACGCATCGGCACCGAATCGGAAGTCAGCGCGGCGATAGTTTTCCTGCTCAGCCCGGCAGCGGCGTTTGTCAGCGGCAGCACCTTGCGCATCGACGGCGCCGCCAGCCTCGGCGGCCGCGCCTGGCCGATCCACAAGGCGACCAACAGCGAGTCGTACAACGGCTTCCACCGCGCCTACATACCAGACGTGTTGAAGGACAAGGAATAACCCATGCCGGTGATTCAGTCGCAACTCGATCCCCACAGCGAGCAGTTCGCTCGCAACCGTGCGGCGATGCTGGGTGCCATCGAACAAGTGCGCGCGCTCGAACAGAACTTACTGAACAAGGCAGCCGAAGCCAAACCCAGGTTCGAAAAACGCGGCCAGTTGCTGCCCCGGGAGCGCCTCAATCTGCTGCTGGACCCCGGCGCACCGTTTCTTGAACTGGCGAGCCTGGCCGGCTACAAGCTGCACGATGACAAGGATGGCAGCTCCGCCGGTGGCGGCTTGATCGCCGGTATCGGCTACGTGTCCGGCGTGCGTGTACTGGTGGTGGCGAACAACAGCGCTATCAGGGGCGGGACCATCTCCCCCAGCGGCTTGAAGAAATCCCTGCGCCTGCAACAGATCGCCATGGAAAACAAACTGCCAGTGATCACCCTCGCCGAAAGCGGCGGCGCCAACCTCAATTACGCGGCGGAAATTTTCGTCGAAGGCGCGCGCAGCTTTGCCAATCAGGCGCGGATGTCGGCCATGGGGTTGCCCCAGGTCACCGTGGTGCACGGCTCCGCCACGGCGGGTGGCGCCTATCAGCCGGGGCTGTCGGATTACGTGGTGGTGGTGCGCGGCAAGGCCAAGCTGTTTCTCGCAGGTCCCCCACTGCTCAAAGCCGCGACCGGCGAAGTCGCCACCGATGAAGAATTGGGCGGTGCCGAGATGCACGCACAAACCGCCGGCACCGCCGAATACCTGGCTGAAAACGACGCCGATGGCGTGCGACAAGTACGCGAGATTATCAGCCTGCTGCCGTGGAACGAGCAGTTGCCTCCACTCCCCGAACGTCGCTGGGAGGAGCCGCTCTACCCCATCGACGAACTGCTGGGCCTGATCCCGGATGATCCGAAAAAACCCTACGACGCGCGCGAAATCATCGCCCGCCTCGCCGACGCTTCGAACTTTCTTGAATTCAAGGGCGAATTCGATCAGCAGACTCTGTGCGGTCATCTGAAAATTCAGGGCCGCGCCTGTGGCTTCATCGGCAACAACGGCCCGATCACGCCAAAAGGCGCGAGCAAGGCCGCCCAGTTCATCCAGTTGTGCGACCAGAGCCAGACGCCGCTACTGTTTTTCCACAACACCACCGGGTTCATGGTCGGCACCGAATCGGAACAGCAAGGCGTGATCAAGCACGGAGCGAAGATGATTCAGGCGGTGGCCAACGCCCGGGTGCCGAAGCTGACCATCGTGGTTGGCGGCTCCTACGGCGCGGGCAACTATGCGATGTGCGGTCGCGGTCTCGACCCGCGTTTCATCTTCGCCTGGCCCAACAGCCGTACCGCCGTGATGGGCGGTGCGCAAGCGGGCAAGGTCCTGCGCATCGTCACCGAGGCCAAACAGGCCAAGGACGGCCTGGTGCCCGATCCGAAAATGCTCGACATGCTCGAACAGGTCACTGCGCAGAAACTCGACAGCCAGTCCACGGCGCTCTATGGCAGCGCCAACCTCTGGGACGATGGTTTGATCGACCCACGCGATACCCGGACCTTGCTGGGTTACTTGCTGGATATCTGTCACGAGGCCGAGGTGCGGCCATTGCAGGCCAACAGTTTCGGTGTGGCGCGGTTCTAAGCCGACTATCAGGAGAACAATAAAAATGATCTTCACCCAGGAACACGAAGCACTGCGTCGCACCGTTCGCCAGTTCGTCGAGCACGAGATCAACCCGCATGTCGAGGAATGGGAAAAGGCCGGGCGCTTCCCCATCCACGATATCTTCCGCAAAGCCGGCGACCTCGGATTGTTGGGTATTTCGAAGCCGGAAAAATTCGGCGGCATGGGGCTCGACTACAGCTATTCGATCGTCGCCGCCGAAGAGTTCGGCACCATCCATTGCGGCGGCATTCCAATGTCCATCGGCGTGCAGACCGACATGTGCACGCCTGCGCTGGCCCGGTTCGGTTCCGATGAACTGCGCGAGGAATTCCTGCGCCCGGCCATCAGCGGCGAGCAGGTCGGCTGCATCGGCGTCTCCGAAGTCGGTGCCGGCTCTGATGTCGCCGGGCTGAAAACCACGGCGCGCAAGGACGGCGACGATTACGTGATCAACGGCAGCAAGATGTGGATCACCAACTCACCGAGCGCCGATTTCATCTGCCTGCTGGCCAACACCTCGGACGACAAACCGCACATCAACAAGTCGCTGATCATGGTGCCGATGAACACACCGGGCATCAGCTTGAGTTCGCACCTGGACAAGCTCGGCATGCGCAGCTCGGAAACCGCCCAGGTGTTTTTCGACAACGTGCGCGTACCGCAGCGCAACCGCATTGGTCATGAAGGTGCGGGGTTCATGATGCAGATGCTGCAGTTCCAGGAGGAACGCCTGTTCGGCGCGGCCAACATGATCAAGGGCCTGGAGTACTGCGTCGACAGCACCATCGAATACTGCAAGGAGCGCAAAACCTTCGGCAACGCGCTGATCGACAATCAGGTGATCCACTTCCGTCTGGCGGAACTGCAAACCGAGATCGAATGCCTGCGGGCGCTGGTCTATCAGGCCACCGAGCAATACATCAAAGGCCAGGACGTCACGCGCCTGGCCTCCATGGCCAAGCTCAAGGCCGGGCGGCTGGGCCGCGAAGTCAGTGACAGTTGCCTGCAATACTGGGGCGGCATGGGCTTCATGTGGGACAACCCGGTGGCCCGGGCTTACCGCGATGTACGGCTGGTGTCGATCGGCGGCGGCGCCGACGAAATCATGCTGGGAATCATCTGCAAACTCATGGGCATTCTGCCGGGGAAAAAGAAATGAACAGCCTGCCGGTTTGCCAGACTTTGCTGCTGGAGCTGCACAACGGCGTGTTGCACATCACCCTCAACCGCCCCGAAAGCCGCAATGCGATGAGCTTGCAGATGGTCGCCGAGTTGCGCTCGGTGCTGGCCGCGGTACGCGATAAACCAGGGGTTCGCGCACTGGTGATCGGCGGTGTCGGCGGGCACTTCTGTGCCGGCGGTGACATCAAGGACATGGCCAACGCCCGGGCTCAAGGCCCAACTGCGCACCGGGATCTGAACCGGGTGTTCGGCGCGCTATTGCAAGAAGTGCAACACGCTCCGCAAGTGGTGATTACCGTGCTGCAGGGCGCGGTGCTCGGCGGCGGTCTCGGCCTGGCCTGTGTCAGCGATATCGCCCTGGCCGATCACCAGGCGCAATTCGGCCTGCCGGAAACCAGTCTCGGCCTGTTGCCGGCGCAGATCGTACCGTTCGTGGTGCAACGCATCGGCTTGACCCAAGCCCGGCGTCTGGCCCTGACGGCGGCGCGTTTTGATGGTACCCAGGCACGGCGCATGGGGCTGGTGCATTTTGTCGAACATGATCCGCAGGCCCTGGCCGAACGTCTCGATGAGGTGTTGGCCCATGTGTTGTGTTGCGCGCCGGGGGCGAATGCGGCGACCAAGAAACTCTTGCTGGCAAGTGCGGGTCAGCCCTCCGATGCCCTGCTGGATCAGGCTGCCGAATGGTTCAGCGAAGCGGTGACCGGAGCCGAAGGCATCGAGGGAACGATGGCCTTCGTGCAAAAACGCAAACCGGGGTGGGCCATTTAAAAGCTTCGCGAGCAAGCCCGCTCCCACAGTTGATTTGTGTCGTTCATAAACCCTGTGGGAGCGAGCTTGCTCGCGATGAGGCCCGACCAGACACCGCTAAAAATCAGAGAGCCTACCCATGCCCGGACTCAAAAAAATCCTCATCGCCAACCGCGGTGAAATCGCCTGCCGCATCCAGCGCACGGCTCAGGCGCTGGGCTATCGCACGGTCGCCGTGTTCAGCGACGCTGACGCCGATGCACTGCACGTACGGATAGCCGACGAGGCGGTCAACATCGGTCCGGCCCCGGTGCAACAGTCTTACCTGAACATCCAGGCCATCCTCGACGCAGCCCGGCGCACGGGCGCGGATGCGATTCATCCGGGCTACGGTTTCCTCTCGGAAAACGCCGGGTTTGCCCTCGCGTGCAGGGACGCTGGCATCACCTTCATCGGCCCCAGCCCCGAGGCCATTGAACTGATGGGCAGCAAGCGCCTGTCGAAAATCGCCATGATCGAAGCCGGTGTGCCGTGCATCAACGGCTATCAAGGCGCCGGGCAGGACGATGCCACCCTGGGCCGTGAAGCCGAGCGCATCGGCTATCCGTTGATGATCAAGGCCAGCGCCGGCGGCGGGGGACGCGGTATGCGCCTGGTGCACGACGCCAGCGACTTGCTGGAACAGATTCGCACCGCGCGCTCCGAAGCCCTGAACGGTTTTGGCAGCGCTGAACTGATCCTCGAACAGGCACTGGTCGAACCCCGTCACGTCGAGGTCCAGCTGTTTGGTGACCGGCATGGCAACCTGATTTACCTCGGCGAGCGCGATTGCTCAGTGCAGCGCCGGCATCAGAAAGTCATCGAGGAAGCGCCCTGCCCGGTGATGACCACCGAGCTGCGTCAGGCCATGGGCGAAGCGGCGCTCAAGGCCGGGCGAGCGGTAAAGTACGTCGGCGCGGGCACTGTGGAGTTTCTGCTGGATGCGCGCGGGCAGTTCTACTTCCTGGAGATGAACACACGACTGCAAGTGGAGCACCCGGTGACCGAACTGATCACGGGGCTGGATCTGGTGGCCTGGCAGTTGAGCATCGCCGAAGGGCAACCGCTGCCCTTGCGCCAGGAACAGGTGCAACTCACGGGCCACGCCATGGAGGTGCGCTTGTATGCCGAAGACCCGGCTCAGGGTTTCCTTCCGCAAACCGGGCGCGTCGTGGCCTGGGAACCGGCATTGCAGGACGGCGTGCGGATCGACCACGGCTTGATCGAAGGCCAGGTCATCAGCCCTTTCTACGACCCGATGCTCGGCAAGCTCATCGCCCACGGTGCCACCCGCGAAGAAGCCCTTCGCAAATTGCTGCGGGCGGTCCAAGACAGCGTGTTGCTGGGGCTGCAAAGCAATCAACGCCTGCTTGCCAGCCTGCTGGAACATCCGCAGTTCGCCAGCGGTGATTTCAATACCGGGTTCATCGCGCAGCACTTCACCGATCACGCCTGCCTGCATCCCGAAACCCCTGGCGCGCACCACTTGGCCATCGCCGCCGCCCTGCTCTATCAAGCTACGGCGCAGGCTCACCTGGCCCCGCTTGGCGGTTGGCGCAACAACGCCAGCGTGCCGCTGCACTATCGCATCGGCCTTGAGGATCAGGACTGGCCGGTAGCGTTGCAGGCGATCCCGGGCGAGCCGTTGCGCATTCAGGTCGCCGAGCGCAGCCTCGAACTGAAGATCATCCACAGCGACGGACGCTGGGCCACCCTGGAAATCGAAGGCGTTCGCCAACGCCACGCTTATCGCCTGGAGGCCGGGCGTCTCTGGCTGTTTACCCGACCGGGCAGTCTGCAATTCGTGGATCGCACTCAGGCGCAGGTTACCGGCCAGGCCAGTGTCAGCTCCGGCACCCTCAAGGCACCGATGGATGGGGCGATTGTCGACGTCCTGGTCAACGAAGGCAGCCGGGTAACCAAGGGCCAACTGCTGGTGGTACTGGAGGCGATGAAAATGGAGCACCCATTGAAATCGGGCATCGACGGTGTTCTCAAGCGCTTGCAAGTCAAAGTCGGGGATCAGGTGAAAAACCGGCAGATTCTATTGGAGGTCGAATAAGGCGCTAGGCGGAACCGCCGGGGTTGGCTACGCTCAAAGCTATCAGGACGCGGATACCAGGAACCCTGCAATGCCTCATTGGCTGGTCATTGATCTGGAGGCCACCACCGATGAGGGTGGATGGCCCGTAACAGATATGGAAATCATTGAAATCGGCGCAACTCTGGTGGACCGCAAGGGGCGTGAACTGGATCAGTTCCAGCGCTTTGTCCGTCCTGTTCGGCGGCCGTTGCTGACGCCGTTTTGCCGCGAGCTGACGCACATCACCCAAGCCAACATCGATGCCGCGCAACCGCTGGGCGAAGTCTGGCCGGCGTTCGAACGTTGGCTCGGCCAACACCACACGCGACTTGAGGGCTGGGCCAGTTGGGGCGATTACGATCGCAAACAACTGCTTCAGGATTGGCAGCAACTGGGACTCGCCAGCATGCTGGCCAACGTGCCGCACATAAACCTCAAACAGCGTTTTGCCAAGGCCAGGCGCCTGGAACGCCCGTTGGGATTAAACAGCGCGTTGCAACTGGCCGGCTTGCAGTTCAACGGCCAACAACACCGGGCGCTGGAAGATGCGCGCAATACCGCACGCCTGCTGCCGCTGGTTCTGCCGCTTTAGACAGGTGACGAGGTCAAGGGCCTTGTGCATACTGGCCGGCCCTTTTCAGCCCTTTTCGAGGAATCGCCCATGTTTAAAGTCAACGAGTACTTCGACGGCACCGTCAAGTCGATCGCCTTTGGCACCGCAGAAGGTCCAGCGACCATCGGCGTCATGGCTCCGGGCGAGTACGAATTCGGCACCAGCCAGCGTGAAATCATGCACGTGGTCAGCGGCGCATTGACCGTCAAACTGCCCGACAGCAGCGACTGGGAAACCTTCGCCACCGGCAGCCAGTTCAACGTGCCAGCCAACAGCAAGTTCCAGCTGAAAGTCGCCGTCGACACCGCTTACCTGTGCGAATACCGCGGCTAAAACCCGCAGGCTTCACTGCAATAAAAAATGCCCGTGTTTTTCGACACGGGCATTTTACGTTCTGCGCAAAACTACTCGAGGATCTCCACCGGCATGCCGACTTCGAGTCGTCCGTTGCCGTCGTTGACCAGGTTCTGGCCGAACATTGCACCGTCTGCCTGCGAGCGATACTTCTGCAAGGTGGCCAAGGGTTCGCGATCGTCGCTGCGCTCCCCGGTTTGCGGGTCAATGGTGGTCAGGATGCAGCGTGAACAGGACTTGACCACGCGAAACTCGACCTCGCCAATACGGACACGCTTCCAGCCGTCCTCGGCGAACGCTGCACTGCCTTCAATCACCAGGTTCGGCCGGAAACGCAGCATCTCCAACGGGCGCCCGACCCGTTGCGACAAGTCCTCGAGAGAGGCTTGGCCAATCAGCAACAGCGGATAGCCGTCGGCGAACGCCACCTGGTCGTCATCCTTGCCGTAACCCGCCTCGGTTGTACGCGCACGCTCCAGTGGCACTTGCACCAGACGCGTCGGTTTACCGATGAACTCACTGACCCAGGCACCTGCTTCATCGCCTGCATCCGGCACACGCAAGGTATCGCGCCAGATGGTCACGCCACGCAGTTCTGCATCGCTACCGGGTAAGGCAATGTCGATCGGCGAATGGCCGGGCGCGCTGAGGGTCAAGCCACCTTCGGCATTCCACAGCGCCGACAACTGACTCATCTGCGCCACCGCCCGCTGGGTCAGGAAACGACCGCTGACCTCATCCACCAGCATCCAGCGGCGATCGCCGTCCAGCCCCAGCTTGTCGAGGCCGACTTGCTGCAAGTCCTCGCCCTTGCCGGATTTCAACGGATAACGATAAAGCGCGCTCAGACGCAACATGGCCAGTTCCCTGGTAGGTAAAAACGCCACCCTATACGAGCTTGGTCAGCGAATCAAAGTGCAAAAACCCTGCAGGACCGAGCTCGCTCGCGAAAAACCCAGGGACGCCGCTGGACATCTGGTTTTACGCGTTATCGTTCAAGACCATCGCGAACAAGCTCGCTCCTACAGGTTGACCATGGCCTGATCAGGCCGGTACTTCGTCGAGCATCAAACGCTGGCGCACCACGTCGACGAGTTTGTCCGGCTGGAATTTGGAGAGGAAATTGTCGCAGCCGACCTTTTTCACCATCGAGTCGTTGAAGCTGCCGGACAGCGAGGTGTGCAGCACCACGTACAAGCCACGCAGGCGTGGGTCGTTACGGATCTCGGTGGTCAGGCGATAGCCATCCATTTCCGGCATTTCCGCATCGGTGAAGACCATCAGCAGTTTTTCGGTCATGTCCACGCCGGTATCAGCCCAGGCCTTGAGCATGTTCAAGGCCTTCAACCCGTCGCTGGCAATATGCATCTTCACGCCCAGCTGTCCCAGGGTATCGCGCAATTGCGCCAGGGCCACGTTCGAGTCATCCACCAGCAGCACCTCACGGCCACGGGCACGTTCCAGTACCGGATCTTCGAGCTTGTCGCGGGAGACTTTGGCGTTGTACGGGACGATTTCGGCCAGAACCTTTTCGACGTCGATGATTTCCACCAGTTGATCGTCAACCTTGCTGATGGCCGTCAGGTAATGCTGACGGCCGGCGCTGCTCGGGGGCGGCAGGATGGCCTCCCAGTTCATGTTGACGATCCGATCCACGCCACCGACCAGGAAGGCCTGAACCGAACGGTTGTATTCGGTGACGATAATCGTGCTGCCAGGCCCCGGCACCAACGGGCGCATGCCAATGGCCTGGGAAAGGTCGATCACCGGCAGGGTCTGGCCACGCAGGTTGACCACGCCGCACACAAAAGGATGCCGCTGCGGCATCAGCGTCAACTTTGGCAGCTGCAGGACTTCCTGTACTTTAAAGACGTTGATCGCGAACAATTGCCGTCCGGCGAGCCGGAACATGAGAATTTCCAGGCGATTCTCACCCACCAGTTGCGTGCGTTGGTCTACCGTGTCGAGAATGCCGGCCATCAATGACTCCAGGTCTTGTTCGGATGAATTCACTCAAGGAAGGTTATCGGCTGTTTTTGCCGAAGCTTGACCCTCTCTAAAATGCCACGCCCGGCCATTGATGCCACATTAACATCATGCTTTACTGGCGCGGCAGATTACATCTGCTGCACTTCTGCGCCCCGCGACCACTGTTCGAGCGAAAGGTTCCCCTGCGTAAGGGATTCCCCTATCAATAATCAGGCGCAACCTGATATTCGCAATATCCGATAGCCATTAATGTGACGCCATTCTCATTGCATGAACGGAGTCAGGCTTTTGTGTGCGATCGCAAGTCAGTGGCCAACCACCCTCTCGTGTTGCCCAGCCTGCTTCCGGGCCAGCCGCTACTCGTTCATCCGACGACTCGGTAATGCCGGAGTTCCGACCGCCCTCGTCGACACACACGATATCCCCTCATTTGACATGACGTTGTGGAGATAAGTATGCCGAACGATCGTAAAGAGTGGGCCCAGCGGCTCACGGGGTTTCTTGTCGAGGCTGAAACACTCCTGGCTAAAACCGAGGAATGCCTGAGTCATCTGCAGTTGATCAGCAATGACAAGGACGCCATCGACTGTTTGCTCAGCACACTGCTCAAGCTGGCCAACAAGGCTGATGCCCTGGCGTTGGCGGCCGTGTCTGAATTTTCTCTGCATATTCATGGCCTGCTGAACCACGCACAGAACACCATGAGTCTGCACGACGAGGCGCTGAGTGCCCTGAAAGACTGCCTGACCCTGATTGCCTGGCAACTCGAACTCATCGACCAGACCACCGGACAGCTCAGTCTCGACGACAGCGAGCAGGTCACCCTGATCGAAGCCTTTGCCTTTCAGGTCGGCCAAAGCCGGTTTCAACCCCCAGTCAACTCCAGGCCCTTCACCCTCGTATCCTATTCAGAGCGACAGGCCTGAACTTGCCAAACCATGCCGCATGGCGTGTTTTGGTTATCCATACCGCGCTGTAACTTGAGTGCGCACATGTCGCAAATGAATATTTCGTAGCTATAAGCGACACATTTAAACAACCGGCATTTTGCGACGGCAACAACCCACTTGTTCCATTATGGAAGCATCGTCAAAACGACTGGATCCCTGACTTTTCGGACATACATACGGACGCGACCAACGGTATCTTAGGTGCTACTATGCCGCCTGTTAGTTGACGCCAATTAATGGCAGTGTGATCGCAGCCGAATACAGGTCGCTGCAGTTCGCAGCTGAACTCGTCGGCGCTCCACATAAAAAAACAGGGGCCTGTCAGCCAGCATGACCGGTCAGCCCGCAGCGAACATCCATTGGCTCCATCCGCTATGCACGCCAGCCTCAAGTCAATCGCCACGTGGCCACCCTCCCGAGCAAATGCACGCACATTCACGCTGTTGCTATGCGCCTGCTCGACCCTCGGCAGTTTGCTGGTCCATGGCTTGTCCATTCCGTTACCCCTGTCATTGCTTGTGCTCAACGTTGCCGCGCTGACCAGTGTTGCCGTGCAGTACTGCCTCTCGCGCAAATCGATCAAATTCCAGCCTCAGGAACTGGCGGACCGGCTGTTGCAGGTCCAGGAAAACGAGCGTCACCGGCTGAGCCGCGAACTGCATGACGACATCGGTCAATTGCTGACCGCCGCCAAACTGCAAAGCGACTGGCTCAAACGCCGGATGCCCGAAGCGCTCCAGGGACAATGCGCGGTCCTCTGCGACACGCTGGAAGAAACCCTGGCCAAAGTTCGTGACGTATCCGCCATTCTCAATCCCCGGCAGTTGACCAGCCTTGGGCTGGAAGCCAGTCTGCGGGCGCACCTGCTCAAGACCCTGGCCAACACCCCGGTGCACTGGAGCCTGGAATGCCAGCAGCGCCTGACCGGCATACCGGAGGAAATGGCCGTGGCGGCTTTCCGTATTACCCAGGAAGCGGTCACCAACATCCTGCGACATGCACAGGCCAAGAACCTGCTGGTATGCCTGCAGCGCCTGCCCCAAGGCCTGAAGTTGCAGATCAGCGATGATGGTCAGGGTTTCGCGCCCGCAACAGATCCCGGTCGTGAAGGGCAGCGCGGTATGGCCGGGATGTCGGAACGGATCGATCAACTGGGCGGCACACTGTCCGTTACCAGCGAGCCAGGCAAAGGCACTCAAATCGAAGCTCTTTTTCCCTGGGCGCCCCGTGCGCTCGAACGGGCCAGTTCGAATAAGGTTATGCATTGACTTGTAATTTACTACTGGTGGATGACCACTCGCTCATCAGGGCTGGCGTGCGCGCCCTGGTAATGGATCTGCCTGGCTACGCCGTCATCGGTGAGGCCAGTGACGGCTCGCAGCTGCTCGAAATGGTTGGGCATCTGTCCCCGGATATTATCCTGCTGGATATTTCGATGCGCCAGACCGGAGGCCTCGAAGCCTTGCAGCAACTCAAGCGGGTGCGCCCGCAGAGCAAGGTTCTGATCCTCTCGATGCACACCGACCCTGCCCTGATCATGCAGGCGCTGGAGTCCGGAGCCCATGGGTACCTGCTCAAGGACACCACGGCGACCGAACTCGAGCACGCGCTGGAAGCCTTGTGCAAAAACGAGCGCTATCTGAGCCCGGCCATTGCCCACACGGTGATCACTCAGGCACTGACCCGAAACCAGAAGCACCCACCCGAACCTGCCGACTCGCACAACCTGACGGCGCGTCAACTGGAAATCCTGCGGTTGATCGTTCGCGGAAAATCCACCCGAGAGATCGCCAACGGCCTGGGGTTGAGCGTCAAGACCGTCGAGACCCACCGTTCGCAGATCATGAAGCGCTTGCAGATCTACGATGTGGCCGGCCTGGTGCTGTTTGCCGTGCGTGAACAAATCATCAGCCTCGATGACTAGGCACTTCACTGTCGCGTAACAACGGCGAATTCTCAGGCAGATGCACGAGTAAAGCCGCTGGGCGAACCGAGAAACGCAGACGGTCCCCTTCCAGCGGCTCACCATCAAGGTTGATGTACAGCCCTTCCGAAACCTTGATCTCGACCCAGGGCAGGCGCGCCCGAACAAACATGCTGTCGATGCCAAAGCCTTCGGTCAGCAGGTTTTTCAAAGTACTGACCACCTCCTGCGGTGCCGGCAGGATGCTGATATCCAGCAAACCGTCATCAACCAGTGCCTGCGGGCACAATTCCCGCCCGCCTCCGGCCTGCCGACCATTGCCGATGCCCAGTGCCAGCAGATCGCCGCGCCAGTGAAAGTCCGGCCCCTGCAATTCACCGTACGCGGTATGCAGCTCATTGAAGCGTGACAGGCCGGTGAACAGATACGCCGCACCGCCGAGGATTTTCTTCAGATCCTCCGGGGTGTTCGCTGTGACATGACTGCCGAACCCACCGGTCGCCATGTTCAGGAATATCTGCCCATCAACCTCCCCGAGATCAATGGCAGTCGGCACGCTATCAAGCAACTCCAGCGCCTGGTCGGGTTCCAGGGGCACACCCGCCGCACGCGCAAAATCATTGGCGGTACCTAGCGGCATCAGTACCAGGCTGGCTTTTATCGAATGCTGCGCCATAGCTTCGGCAATATCGCGCAAGGTGCCATCGCCCCCCCCGGCAATGATGTATCGATACCCGGCCGCCAACGCTTCGCCCACCAGCCTTCGCGCATCACCGGCTTCCCAGGTCAATCGAACAGCCAGCTCCCAACCTCGCTCACGCTGGCTTTCGACGGCGGTGCGAACCGCCTCGTTGAGCGCTTGCTTGCCATGCAGAATCAATAGCGCCTTGCGATCGCTCATTACTCACCCCCGGTTTGAATGGCATCTGGGAGATGTTGACCGCAAAGGCTCCAGTAAAAGTCGCCAGAAATCGAATTATTTCCAATAGGAAAGTCTTGCCCCCCGCACGGCAGGACTTTTCTTACAACACGTTAGGAATCGGCTCAATTGACCGAAAATCTGAATTGGTAGACTTTGAGGATCCAGTTGGACATCACAAGGACGTGCCATGCAACACCAAAACTTCGCATCACCGGCCATCCTGGTCTTGCCGCTCGCATATAACAAAAATACAGGCCATCAAGCTGAATGCCGCAATAGCACAAAAGCCACGGGAGAAATTGATATGGAACCTCGCGTCACCGAGCTGGAAACACACCTCAAGTGCATACGCCGGGACATTGAAGAAGCCCGGGATGACGTCAAATCCATCAGGCACCGGCTTGTCTATTCCGCCTGCGGAACAGCCGTGATTCTCTGTCTCCTTGGCTGGATCGCCAACAGCCGTTTCGAGCAGATTATTTCATTGCTTTTGGCGCATTGAGCGGCCCCACACACAAGACCCGACTCAATCAACCGGGTCTTGTGTGACAAAGCCGCTGAAGCTATCAGCTCAGAACTTCGCTCAGCGGAATGAAGCCAACGCTATCGCCCTGAACCAGCGTGCGACCTTCCAGGACCTCTACCAGTCCATCAGCCCAGGCAGCGCTGCGCAGAACACCGGAACTCTGGTTTTTGTAGATCGTCGCCCTGCCGCTTTCCAGCCGTCCGCGCAAATACTCACGCCGATTGCCTGGCTGGAGCCAGTCAAACCCTGCCGGCACCTGCACCTTCAGCGGCTCAACGTCCATTACCCCCTGACGACGCAAGAGATAGGGCCTGGTCAACAAGGCAAAGGTCACGAGGGTCGACGCGGGATTGCCCGGCAAGCCAATCACCGGCACACCGCGAAAATGCCCGAACGTCAGCGGTTTACCGGGCTTGATGGCGAGTTTCCAAAGCGTCAGTTCGCCCTCCTCGCGCAAGGCGATACCCAGGAAATCGGCTTCCCCCACCGATACGCCACCGGTCGAGAGGATCAGGTCGACATCTTTCAACTCACCTAATCGGGTGCGAGTGGTTTCCAGATTGTCCGGCAGGATTCCCGCGTCGACGACCTCACACCCCAAACGCTGCAACCAGCTGCACAACAACACCCGGTTGCTGTTGTAGATCTGTCCTGGTCCCAGCGTCTGCCCCGGCTCAATCAACTCGTCGCCGGTAGACAGCACTGCCACGCGCACCTTGCGAACCACCTCCAGCTCAGCGCATCCCAGGGAGGCAGCCAATCCTTGCTCGATCGGCCCCATCTGCGTACCTGCTGGCAGAATCAGCTCGCCGACAGTGGTTTCCTGGCCTTGCGGACGGATGTTCTGGCCTTGGGTCAAGGCTTGAGTGAAACGTACTCGCTCATCGGCCTGAACCTCGGCGTTCTCCTGCATCTCGACGCAATCGGCACCGGCGGGAACAGGCGCCCCGGTGAAAATGCGCGCACAGGTTCCTGGCTGCAACGGATCGGGGGCCTGGCCGGCAAACACCTTCTGACTGACCGGCAACGGCTCTCCCGTCCAGTCGACCCTGCGCAAGGCATAACCATCCATGGCACTGTTGGGCCAAGGCGGCAGATCAAGCGTCGATACCAGATCTTGCGCCAGTACACGCCCCTGTACCTGCGCCAACGGCAAGCGTTCACGCTCGACAATCCTTGAGGCCTCGGCCATTTCCAGCAAGCGCGCCAACGCCTGCTCGACAGGCATCAGGCTGCCAGACTTGCCAGGCTTACCCACGGGATTCACAAGGCGCGGCCTGTTTCAAATGAGGCACGAAATTGCACGGCCGATGCCGCGCATCCAGCTGCTCGGCCAAAATGCCGTCCCAAGCGGTGCGCACGGCATTGGTCGAGCCCGGCAAGCAGCAAACCAGCGTGCCGTTGGCCAGACCGGCCAACGCCCGGGACTGAACGGTCGAGGTACCGATATCGGCAACCGAGATCTGACGGAACAGCTCGCCAAATCCATCGACCTGTTTGTCCAGCAGGCACGTGACGGCTTCCGGCGTGCTGTCACGACCGGTAAAACCGGTGCCGCCGGTGATCAGCACCACCTGCACGACATCGTCGGCAATCCAGTTGGCGACTTGCGCGCGAATTTTGTAGAGGTCATCTTTGAGCAACACCCGGGCGGCCAGGTAATGACCAGCAGCGGTCAAGCCATCGACAAAGGCCTGGCCTGAGGTGTCGGTTTCCAGTGTGCGGGTATCGCTGACAGTCAGCACTGCAATATTCAGCGGTGCGAAAGGTACATCAGCCTTGGCTTTCATAGGCTCGTCCAGTTGTAGGAGAAACAGCCCGGTGTTATATCACAGCGCTCCGTTTTTTCGCCGCCCCCATGGAGGCTTGCCATGACCACGAATTCACAATTGCCACCCTGCTCCATTCTGCTCCTGGCGGGCGGCCGCGGCCAACGTATGGGGGGGCGGGATAAAGGGTTGCTGGACTGGCACGGCGAACCGCTGATTGTGCATCTGCATCGCAAGACCCGCCCGCTGACCGATGACCTGATCATCTCCTGCAATCGTAACCCTGAGAAGTACGCCCCCTACGCCGACCAGTTGGTCCACGATGATGAAGGTGACTTCCCCGGGCCGCTGGCCGGTATTCGCGCAGGCCTGAAAGCTGCTCGCCATACCCATCTGCTGGTCATGCCCTGTGACGTTCCGGGCATCGATGCGGCGCTGATCGGCAATATGCGCGAGGCCGCCAACTTGCATCCGGACAAGCCGCTGATGGTGCGGCATGATCACCACTGGGAGCCGTTGTTGTGTGTGATTCCTGTGCTACACAGGGCAGCATTCGAAAATGCCTGGAACGAGGGTGAGCGCAGCCCTGGCCGGTTGATGCGCAATCTCGGCGCGACCGCGCTGCAATGCCCCGACAACGACCCTCGACTGGCAAATCTCAACACGCCAGAACTATTAAGCGGTCATGACACTGTGTCAGACTGATATCGATCAGGAACTTGCGCGGACGCTGCACGTCTCAAGTTCAGCAACCACAGAATTCTTATTCGGAGACACAACTCATGACTCAACGGACCCTCGCCACTTTCATGCTCGCACTGGGGCTTGCCACCCTCGCCGGTTGTGCATCGCCTACAGTGATCACCTTGAATGACGGTCGCGAAATCCAGGCCGTCGACACGCCGCAATTCGACAAGGATTCCGGTTTCTACGAATTCGAACAGCTCGACGGCAAGCAGACCCGTATCAACAAAGATCAGGTTCGGACCGTCAAGGAGCTGTAATCCTGGTGCCACCGGATACAGAAATGCCCGCTTGATGCGGGCTTTTTCATGCCTGGAGAACGGCGCTTCAGGATCGCTTCCTGATCACCATTGCAGGGTGATTTCACTCTCGAACTCACGCGCCTGGCCCGTGACCGGGTCGATAAACTTCAGCCCCTGAGCCAGCAACTTCAAAGGATTGGCGTAGTCATCCTGCGCATCCTTGAGCACCTCGGGGTAAAACGGGTCGTTGCAGATAGCGGCTCCCAACGCCGCCATATGTACCCGTAGTTGATGTTTCTTGCCCGTCACCGGGTAAAGACCATAACGCCAGAGCTCCCCCTGCTTCTCCCTGACTTCAACCGCCGTCTCGGTATTGCTGGCCCCCGGGCCTTCCTGCATGCGGAAGAATGGTTCGCCATCGACCAGTCGGCTTTTATGCACCAACGGAAAAGCCAGGCCGGGCAGCGCCCTTGCGATGGCCTCGTAGCGCTTTTCGATCTGCCGGGTTGGAAACAACGACTGATAAGCCGAACGACTCTGCGGATTGGCGGAAAACAGCACCAGCCCCGCGGTGTGCCGGTCGATGCGATGCAATGGCACCAGGTGCGGATTGTCCAGGCGACGGATCAAGCGCCGGAGCAGCGTTTGTTCGACGTATTCACCAGCCGGGGTCACCGGCAGGAAATGCGGCTTGTCGGCGACCACCAGATGCTCATCCGCGTACAGAATCGACTCGATCACCGGGATCGGTTTTTCATCCGGCACTTCGCGAAAGTAATGAATCCGCAAACCTTCCCTGTAGGCCAGGTCGAGGGCAATCGGCACGCCCTGCCCATCGAGGACCCGGCCACGGGCAATTCTGTCCAGCCATTGTTCACGACCGATGGCGCTGAAATGCTCGCACAGGCAATCGACAACGGTCTGCCACGGGCCAGGTGGCAAGTAGAGCGTACTGGCCTGACTGTGTGCCGCGGAAAAAGAAGAAGTGGACATACGAAAGCTCTAACCTCAGTGCAGAGCGGCATTATCCAACAGCAAGGGGAATGAACCTAGGGGGCGTTCTCAATTAGTTTTCCCGTCGCGGCGTGAAAACCAATTGAGAGCGCCCCCTAAGATTCCTCAAGCCGTGATCTGCGCGCGCGCCGCCGCTTCGGTGTACTCCTTGAGCCAGCGCAGTACATCGACCGCCTCCCAGCGGGCGGGATCATACAGGGCGTACAACAATCCCTGATAACCCACGACATCGAGTTGCCGGTGATAACCCGCGCGTTGAAACAAGGCTTCGATTTCTGCGAAACAGGTATTGAAATGCGTTTTGTTGAAGGGCGTTTTCCCCTCGGTCACCAGACCATCCAGGCGCAACTCAAGGACAGCCTCGCGCACGACGTCCGCGGACATCCGGTTCACGCTATTCTTCAACTGTTCGACATTGACCACGATTCATCCCTCTCACGCCCGGGCTTGCCTGCTCACTCCCGAAAATCAGGACCGGCAAGACAGACTCCTCGAATAACTGTATACGCATACAGTATCCGATCAACACTGAATAAGCCAAGGGGATCAATCGTAAAGTTCGACAGGCGGGACACGCCACCAACGCAAAAACCGCTCAACCCAGGAACGCCACCACCTGATCGGCACTGAAAGGCCAGCCCAGTTCAGCACCGGTATCAACTCGCCGCAACACCGGAATTCGCAGGCTGTAGTCTTCGAACCATTTTTCATCGTCAGCGATATCCACCAGCTCCACCAGCAGGCCGCGCTCGACGAATTCCATCAACATGGCTTCGGCTACTTCACAGAGATGGCATCCAAGGGTGCCGAACAGCTGACATTCGGGAAGCATGAGCGCTCAACCAGAAAATGAAGTGATCATTCTAGGCCTGCCCCGAAAAACCGTCGAGCCATTGCGGCCCCTGCCATGATGCCGCCGACCATGAAAAGACCTGAGTCAGTCCTGGCTCACGGCGCCGATCTTGTGGATTGACAGGTCCGCGCCGTAATACTCCTCTTCCTGACTCAGGCGCAATCCATGCAGCGCCTTGATCACGCCATACACCGCAAACCCGCCGGCCAGTGCCACAGTGATGCCCAGCGCAGTGCCGATCAACTGGCTGATCAGGCTGACCCCGCCCAACCCGCCCAAAGCGGTCTGGCCGAAAATGCCGCAGGCGATGCCACCCCACACGCCGCACAAACCATGCAACGGCCATACACCCAACACATCGTCGATGTGCCATTTGCCTTGGGCCGCGGTGAAGCACCAGACAAATAGCGCCCCCGCGACGGCACCGGTGACCAGCGCCCCCACAGGATGCATCAGGTCGGAACCGGCACAGATTGCCACGAGCCCCGCCAACGGGCCGTTGTGCAGAAAGCCGGGGTCATTGCGCCCGACAATCAGCGCCGCCACCGTACCGCCAACCATGGCCATCAACGAATTCACCGCCACCAGTCCGCTGACACCTTGCAGGGTTTGCGCGCTCATGACGTTGAAGCCGAACCAGCCAACAATCAGGATCCACGAGCCCAGTGCCAGAAACGGGATGCTCGATGGCGCGAACGCGACCAGCCGACCGTCGCGATAGCGGCCATTACGCGGTCCGAGCAACAACACCGCCGCCAGTGCCAGCCAACCGCCCATGGCATGCACCACCACCGATCCTGCGAAGTCATGGAAACCGGCGCCAAAGCGCTCCAGCAACCAGGCTTGCAGACCCAGGTTGCCGTTCCAGACAATACCTTCGAAGAATGGATAGATGAACGCGACGATCAATGCGGTTGCACACAACTGGGGAACAAACCGGGCGCGCTCGGCGATGCCTCCGGAAATGATCGCCGGGATCGCCGCGGCAAAGGTCAGCAGGAAGAAAAACTTCACCAGACCATAACCATGGTCGGCATTGAGCACCGCCGCTGGTTGCATGAACGTCACGCCATAGGAAATCCAATAGCCTATAAAGAAGTAGGCCAGTGTCGAAACGGCGAAGTCGCTGAGGATTTTCGACAACGCATTGACCTGGTTTTTCTGTCGCACGGTTCCGACTTCGAGAAAGGCGAAACCGGCGTGCATGGCCAGAACCATGACCGCACCGATCAGAATGAACAGCGTGTTGGAGCTATGGACCAGGGTATCCACAGCGCTTTGCAGGTTTTCCATGGGATGGGCAGACCTTATGGCAGAAAAAAGCACCAAAGCAGTTCGCGATGACTGGCCATGCACCAAGTTGCAGCTTCAAGACATCAGCGCACTGATCTCGTTGAACCACTTTGGCGCACGGACGCCGTCCAGGAAAAACGCGCCCCGGACGTTTACGCGAGTTTTTGATTGTTGGTCCTACGGTTTTACTGAAATCATGCCCGGCAATAGCGCAATGGTGCGGACCGGCGCACCACGACTCAGCAAAAGTTGTACCAGTCATTTGTACTGAACCTTCGCCGAAGGCTCATACTCGAACGCATCAGAAAGCCACTTAAGGAGATCCACCATGGCCCGCCCCCAGGCAAAGACTGCTCAAGAAATCCTGATGAACGACTTTCAGACACTGGTCAGTGACACCGAACGCTTGCTGGAGCACACCGCGACCCTGGCCGGCGATCAGGCCGACGAGTTGCGCGAGCAGATCCACGAAAGTCTCCTGCGTGCCCGTGAAACCCTGAAGCTGACCGAAGACTCCCTGCGCGAACGCGGCAAGGCTGCTGTCACCGCCACGGAAGACTATGTCCAGGCCAACCCCTGGCAATCTGTCGGGATCGCGGCCGGCGTGGGTTTCCTGATCGGCCTGCTGGCCAGCCGGCGCTGATATGTCGATCGGCGAATCCGGCCCGTCCGTGACGGGAACAAGCTCCTCATCGCGGCGCCTGGGTGCTGCCTTCCTTGGGTTGCTGCACAGCCATGTCGAGCTGTTCGGCATCGAACTGCAGGAACAAAAAGCCCGCACCGTCAGCCTCTTGCTGTTTGCGGGCCTGGCGCTGGTGTTTGCGTTGCTGCTGTTGGTGGGGCTGTCGACGCTGGTGCTTATCGTGTTCTGGGACACGTATCGCCTGACCGCCATCATTGGGCTCTGTGTGTTCTACTCCCTCGCCGCGATATTCTGTGGAATGCGTTTGAGAGCGGCGATTTTCGATGAGTCCTCGCCCTTCCATGGCACTCTGGAAGAGTTGGCCAACGATCGGGAGCGCCTGCTGCCATGAACCTGCCTGAATTGCCACAAAACAGCTCACGCACGGAAATGCGCAAGGCCCTGATCCGCCTGCGCATGGAAATGCACCGCCAGGAAATCCGCCACGAATCCTCGCAACTGCTGCAGCCCTTGCAACGGGTGCGCGGGATGACGCAAAACCTGCAGGACAGCTTCGGCATCAAGCACGCTCCACTCTGGGGCGTGGCCGCCGTCACCTTGCTGGGCTTTCTGACCGGCAAGGGTGCGAAAAACGGGGGCGGCCTCAGCAGTCTGACCCGGCTGATCCGCCTCGGCACCACACTGGGGCCGCTGATCAAACTGATCATGCAGGGCTCTTCGCGCAGAGACTGATCAGTTTCTTTCTGGCTGCATGCTTGCAAAGTCGACGGGATGCGCTCCTCTATCGAGGGGTGCAATCCTGTGCGCCTACCCGGTCAACAGGCACCCTCCAGAAAATGATCTTGCAAGGAGACCTCGATATCAACGCCACCGGGTTGTAGTTCCGCTTGCAGGTCATGGCGCGAAACGGGAAGCTAGGCCATCAGACACCTGACGGAGTGACCCGCCTTGGATTGGCATACCCTGCTTACTCGCGAACGCCTCGGAAAACCTTTGCACAGCCCAGAAGAACTCGGCCGCAGCCCTTTTCACAAAGACCACGACCGCATCATTTTCTCGGGAGCTTTCCGCCGTCTCGGACGCAAGACCCAGGTCCATCCGGTGTCCAGCAACGATCACATTCATACGCGCCTGACCCACTCGCTGGAAGTCAGTTGTGTGGGTCGCTCACTGGGCATGCGCGTCGGCGAAACCATCCGCAGGACCCTGCCCGAATGGTGCGAACCCAGCGACCTGGGGATGGTAGTGCAATCGGCCTGCCTGGCACACGACATCGGCAACCCGCCGTTCGGCCATTCCGGTGAAGACGCGATCCGCCATTGGTTCCAGCAAGCTGCCGGCCGTGGCTGGCTGGATGCAATGAGTGAAGCCGAGCGCAATGACTTCCTGAATTTCGAAGGCAATGCCCAAGGCTTTCGGGTACTCACCCAACTTGAGTATCACCAGTTCGACGGCGGCACCCGCCTGACCTATGCAACGCTGGGCACGTACCTGAAGTATCCATGGACGGCCAGGCACGCCGACTCGCTGGGCTACAAGAAACACAAGTTCGGCTGTTATCAGAGCGAGCTGCCACTGCTGGAGCAGATCGCCCATAAACTCGGCCTGCCACAACTGGAGGAGCAGCGCTGGGCGCGGCACCCGCTGGTGTACCTGATGGAGGCTGCCGACGACATCTGCTATGCGCTGATCGACCTGGAAGACGGCCTGGAAATGGAGTTGCTGGAATACGCCGAAGTCGAATCCCTTCTGTTAGGCCTGGTGGGCGATGACTTGCCGGAGACCTATCGCCAGCTCGGTCCCGACGATTCGCGCCGACGCAAACTGGCTATCCTGCGCGGTAAAGCCATCGAGCACTTGACCAATGCTGCGGCCCGCGCCTTCGTCGAGCAACAGGATGCGCTGCTGGCCGGTACACTGCCCGGCGATCTGGTGGAACACATGCACGGTCCCGCCAAGCGTTGCGTGCTCAATGCCAAGGACATGGCCCGCAAGAAAATCTTCCAGGACAAGCGCAAGACCCTGCATGAGATCGGCGCTTACACCACACTGGAAATTCTGCTCAACGCCTTTTGCGGTGCCGCGCTGGAGCAGCACAATGGGCGTACGCCGTCGTTCAAGAGCCGCCGCATCCTTGACCTGCTGGGCAACAATGCACCCGACCCTCACGGTCCGTTGCACACTTCGTTTTTGCGCATGATTGATTTCATCGCCGGCATGACCGACAGCTATGCCAGTGACATGGCCTTGGAAATGACCGGCCGCGCCAGCCACTGAGATATATCGATCGATCAGCCATTACGGCATTCGTTATGGCTGATACCCCCTTCAGCATCCAACTGCACTCAAGTTTCGTCGAATTGCCCTACAGCACATGTCGAGCAAACTGATCGCTTGCCCGGTACTCTCGCGAAACAATCGCCCTCCCTTCCGTTCGACAGATGAAGTGCGCGCCATGGCCGAAGACGAACTACGCATCCTCGTGGTGGAAGACCATCCCTTCCAACTGATAGCCACTCAATGCCTGCTGGAAAGTTATGGCTTCTCCCGGCTGACGACCACCGACAGCGCCAAAGGCGCCCTGCATCAACTGCTCGGGGCCGACCAACCGTTCGACATCCTTTTATGCGATCAATGCCTGCCCGACCTGACGGGACTCGATCTGGTCCGGTTCGCCAGCCAACGAGGGTTGATCAGGCAGGCGATCATTCTCAGTAGCCTGACGACATCTGAACTGGATGAGCTTGAAAAAACAGCCTCTGAACAGGGGCTGCCATTATTGGGTTACTTGATAAAGCCACTGAAACAATCTGAATTTAGAGATTTGTTGACCTCAACACCACTATAGAAAAAAACATATAAAAACGGACAACCACACATTGAAAATCTTACAAACAACTTCCATTTAAAGCACACCCGCATATTGGATTTCTTTCAGCCTTCCTAATAAGAAACCTAGTTAATACGTAGTCCCATTCTTTTTCATTTGTAGGATTTCTCCTATATTGCTGCTACAGACTGGTCAGTTCATGCGTCCCTCTAAGTATCTGAGCTATGGTGCGCGCTTTATTTGAGCTCGCATGGGACTTGATTATGAACTCCGTTTTTATTGTCGACGATCACCCGGTTATCCGCCTTGCCGTTCGAATGCTACTGGAACATGAAGGTTACAAAGTCGTCGGCGAAACTGACAATGGGGTCGATGCCATGCAGATGGTTCGCGAATGCATGCCTGACCTGGTCATTCTCGACATCAGCATTCCAAAACTGGATGGCCTGGAAGTACTATCCCGATTCAATGCAATGAGCACCCCTCTTAAAACTCTGGTACTGACAGCACAATGCCCGACACTTTTCGGTATTCGTTGCATGCAATCGGGTGCATCGGGCTATGTCTGCAAACAAGAGGACATCAGTGAACTGGTCAGCGCCATAAAAGCGGTATTTGCAGGTTACAACTATTTTCCGAGCGAGGCCTTGAACCCCATCCGCGGAGATGAAACACGCTGCATGGAACTGGAACTGTTCAAATCCGTAAACGACCGGGAACTGATGGTCCTGCAACTTTTTGCCCAAGGCCGCACAAACAAGGAAATCGCCAAGGGCATGTTTCTGAGCAACAAGACCGTGAGCACCTACAAAAAGCGCCTCATGCAGAAACTCAAAGCCAAATCCCTGGTTGAACTGATCGAGATGGCAAAACGTAACGCACTCGTGTGAGAACCTGGATGCCCAGACGTTTGAAGGTCTATCTGATTCAATTGACCGCAGGTCTATGCGTGAGCACCTCGTTGTTCGGGGCACAGGGCAGCGAAAACTACATGCTGCTCAGCCGCTCGAAGGTCGGAGCGCTGGAGGTTCGGCTGGATGAATCCCAGCGACAATGGATAAAACAAAAAAACCAACTGACGCTCGGTACGTCGGCCCCGGACTATCCCCCATTCGACCTGACCACCAGTGGTCAGGACTATGAAGGTTTTACCGCCGATTACGCCGGTATCCTGGAAAAAGTAACCGGTCTGCCCGTCACGGTTCAGCGTTTCGACTCCCGAGGGGCCGCGATCACTGCACTGGAAAATGGCGAAGTCGATCTGCTCGGTACCGCCAATGGATTCGAAGCTGGCAACGCCGACATTGCACTGTCCATACCCTATGCAGTCGACCAACCCGTATTGGTCACCCGCGAAGGAGAAACACGATCCCTCACCGATGGCCTGGCCGGATTGCGCCTGAGCATGGTGTATCACTACTTGCCGCTGGCGGAAGTCAAGGCGTTGTATCCGAAGGCAATCATCACGTCCTATCCGTCCTACCAGAATGCGATCAATGCCGTTGCTTTCGATCAGGCAGACGTGTTTCTCGGTGACACCATTTCAACTCACTACATGATCAACAAGGGGTACCTGAACAACATCCGCATGGCCAACTTCGGCAAACATGAAGCCTTTGGTTTCAGCTTCGCCGTCAATCGGAACAACCCTGAACTGCTCGGCATCATCAACGCGATGATCACGGCCATCCCCTCCAGTGAACGAGAAAACATCGCCAAACGCTGGAGCGCCGGTAGCGACATTCTGCTGACCGATCAAAAGCTGCAACTCACTGACCGCGAAGAACGCTGGCTGAGCCACCACCCGGTTGTGCGCGTTGTCGTCAACGAAGCCTTTGCACCACTGACATTTTTCGATAGCAATGGCAATTTTCGCGGGGTCACCGCAGATTTGCTTGAGCTTATCAGGCTGCGTACCGGCTTGCGCTTCGATATCCGGAGCAGTCGAAGCGATGACGAGATGATCAAACAGATCAAGGACAACAAGGTGGATGTGATCGCCGCGTTGCTCCCCAGTGCCGAGCGTCAAACCCAGCTGAACTTTACCCGCCCCTTTCTGGAAAATTCCTACGTCCTGCTGACCCGCAAGGCCGCCGACAGCTCGACCAACCTCGCGCAGTTAGAGGACAAGCGCCTGGCCATTGCCCGCGGCAATCCAATCATGGATTACCTGCGCAGAGAGTTTCCCCGAATCAATTTGATCGAGACCCCGGATTCCTTCAGCGCCGTGGAGTTACTCGCCGAAGGCCAGGCAGAGGGCGCGGTGAACTCACTGGTCATTGCCAATTACTTTATTTCTTCGCGGCTGTTCGAGCACACATTGCAAATCAGCACCACCATCGGCACCGAGCAGGCAGCTTTTTCCCTTGCCACCGCTCGGGGCGCCAAAGAGCTGAACGCCATTCTCGACAAGGCATTGCTGAGCATCTCGCCAGAAGAACTGGGCATCATCAACAGTCGCTGGCGCGGCTATTCGGCGTCCTCGCAAAGCACATGGCGCAACTATCAAAGACTGTTCTACCAAATCGTCATCGGTGCCGGCGTGCTATTGCTGATTTCCATTGCGTGGAACGATTACATGCGACGCCAGATCAAGCAGCGCAAGGCCGCCGAGCGTGCGCTGAACGACCAGTTCGAGTTTATGCGATCGCTGGTCAATGGCACGCCCCATCCGATCTACGTACGTGATCGCCAGGGGCTGCTGCAAAGTTGCAACGACAGTTACCTGCAAGCGTTCTGCGCCCGGCGTGAAGATGTCATTGGCAAAAGCGTCATGCAGGGATCGATGAGCAATGTGTTCGAAGCCCGGGAGTACCAGGCCGACTACCAGCGCGTGGTGGCCGAGGGCAGACCGTTGATCGTCGATCGCGAGCTGCACATTGGTGGCCGGCGACTGACGATCTATCACTGGATTCTTCCCTATCGGGATTCCAGCGCAAAAGTGCAAGGCATTATCGGTGGCTGGATCGACATCAGCGAACGGCGGCAACTGCTCGATGATCTGCGTTGCGCAAAAGAACGCGCCGATAATGCCAACCGGGCCAAAAGCACGTTTCTGGCCACGATGAGCCATGAGATCCGCACGCCGATGAATGCAATCATCGGCATGCTTGAACTGACACTCAAGCGTCTTGATCATCAGCACCCGGAGCGTCCGGCCATCGATGTCGCGTACAACTCGGCGAAAGGGTTGCTGGAATTGATCGGCGACATCCTCGACATCGCCAGAATCGAATCAGGACGCTTGAGCCTGACTCCGGAGCGGGTTGATCCGGGTGAACTTGTGACCTCGGTCGTCCGGATTTTCGAAGGTCTGGCCCGACAGAAGGAACTCGAGCTGGTGCTGGAGTTTTCATCGGCAACCCCGAGCTTCGATGTGTTGCTGGACCCATTGCGCTTCAAACAAGTGCTGTCCAACCTGATCAGCAATGCCATCAAGTTTACCGAGCAAGGCCAGGTCAGGGTCATTGTCGACCTGCACCCGGCAACGCAACCCGAGCATGTGCAGATGCGAGTGCAGGTTCACGACAGTGGTATCGGGATCAGCGAACAGGATCAACAACGCCTGTTCGAACCTTTCGCTCAGGCCGACCACGCCATGCAATCGGCCAGGGGAGGCGCAGGGCTGGGGCTAGTGATCAGCCGCAATCTCTGCGAGATGATGGGCGGCAGTCTGCAATTGCGCAGCGAGCAGGGCATCGGTACCCAAGTGGAGGTGTTGCTGCAGCTGGAAACGTTGCCGCGGCAACAATCGGCCCATGCAGTCGAAACCCAAGTCGTCGTCGCCACAACCCCATTGAATGTTCTGGTAGTCGACGACCACTCGGCCAATCGATTGCTCACGTGCCAGCAACTGGAGTTTCTTGGGCATCGATTTACCGTCGCCGCCGATGGACAGGAGGGATTGGAGGCATGGAAGGACCAGCCTTTTGATCTGGTGATCGCCGATTGCAACATGCCGGTCATGAACGGTTATGAGCTTGCCCGTGCCATCCGCCAGCATGAGCGACAACTCCATCGCCCCCCCTGCACCGTTCTCGGCTTTACCGCCAACGCCCAACCGGAAGAAATACAGCGCTGCAAACAGGCCGGCATGGACGACTGCCTGTTCAAACCCCTCAGCCTCGGAGCCTTGAGTCAATGGGTGCAAGGCATTGAACCAACCCATGTAGCCCCGGCGTTCAGCCTTCACGGGTTGAAACTGCTGACCGGGGGCAGCCCGATATTGAACCGACGATTGCTGAACGAGTTGGTGAACAGCAACCGCCAGGATCTGCCAACGCTGCTGTCGCTATCCAGCTCTGGGGATACACGAGCGCTGCAGGACATTGCCCACAAAATCAAAGGCGCAGCCCGGATAGTACAGGCCTCCCGCCTGATCGACCGCTGCGAGGCGCTCGAAGCCGCCTGCCACGAGGATTCCGATCGCGAAAAAGTGGCCGGATGCTGCAAATCCATGGAGCGCACCATGCTCGAACTGGAGGACGCATTGCTACGTCAGATCGAGCATTACGACGAAGGCAAAATGCCAGAGCCTTAACTATGCTTGGTCCCTCAGCGGTGTGTTGACCATCATGGAGAAACCCGCAATGCCTGACCCACTGCGCACGGATCCACGCCGGTTTCCACTGCATGTCCATATCAGCGTGATGTTCACCTTTTTGCTGTTGCTGACCGGAGCGGTGCTGGGGCTTTTCAACTACCGGCAAACCACACAGATCATCTTGTCCAGCAGCGAAAAACTCTTCAACCGCATTGAGCAGGATGTCCGCCTGGACCTGCACGCTACCTATGACCCTATTCGTCACCTGTTGAGCCTGCTGGCACTCAATCCGGCGGGCCAGTCCCCTGATCTGGAACAGCGCCTGGCACTGCTCGAACCGTTCAGCCAGTCACTCGAGGACAACCCCAACCTGGCTTCACTGTACCTGGGTTACGACAATGGTGACTTCTTCATGGTCCGCCCGCTGCGCACCCCGGAAGTCAAAGCCCTGGTCAAGGCTCCGGACATGGCGGTTTTCCAAGTCTGGAGCATCGAGCACGAGAGCAACGGCCAGCCCCGCTCCCAGTCGTTGTTTTTCGACCGGAACCTGGCAATTGTCAGCCGTCAGGACAACCTGAACGACACGTACGACCCACGCAACCGCGCCTGGTTTGCCAGCGCCCGCGGCAACAACGACCAGATCACGACCGAACCCTATATCTTCTTTTCCACCCACAACATCGGTACGACGCTGGCACGACGCAGCGGCGACAAGGCAATCCTGGCCGCCGACCTGACTTTGGCCGAGCTCAGCGCGACCCTGGCCAAGCACGTCGTGACCCCCAGTACCGAAATCGTACTGTTCGACGCCGAAGGCAATGCCATTGCCTACCCCGACAGCCGCAAGCTGATCATCGATGATCAGACGTCCCGCCTGGTCAAGGCGGCGGACCTGAGCCCCGTCCTGGACGCATTGCTCAACAGTCCGCCTCAGGGCAGTCGTCTGAACGCCGACGGCCGGCAGTGGATCGTGGCCCGCAGCAGCATGCAGGAAGGCGGCCCCCGAGGCCTGCAAATGGCGCTGCTGGTACCGGAAGACGAGTTGCTCGTCGACGCTTACCGGATGCGCTGGCAGGGTGCGCTCATTACCCTGGCAACCTTGCTGTTATGTGTGCCGCTGGGTTGGCTGACCTCAAGAATCCTCGTCAAACCCTTGCGCGCCCTTGTGCAGGAGGCCGATGCGATTCGCAGTTTCGATTTCAATTTTCCGCTTTCGCGTCGCTCGCCGGTGCTCGAAGTCGACCAGTTGAGTGTGTCGATGGCACGAATGAAAGACACTTTGGCGAGCTTTTTCCAGATCACTGACAGCCTCAGCGCCGAAACCCGTTTCGCCCCGCTGCTGGAACGGGTGTTGTTTGAAACAGTGAAAATCGGCCAGGCCCAGGCCGGCCTGATTTATCTACGCGAAGGTGATGGCGAGCACATGGAGCCCCACGGGCTGGTCATCAATAACACCGCCAAAAACCTGCAAGCCTTCGACATCCACGGACACTCACTCGAGAACCCGCAAAGCCCTCCATGGCTGCACCAGTTGGCCAACGTCGACAATGTCGTCAGCAACCTGGGGTTCGAGCAGGCGGGTGATCTGCAGAAAATCCTGCTCGCGCTGGAAAGTCCTCGGGTCCATCTGATCGGGATTCGCCTGCACAATCGCCACAACGAAACCGTGGGTCTGCTGGTGTTGCTCTTAGCCGACAGCGGTGAGCAGAGCGATCTGGACAAGCTGCGGCCGGACCGCATTGCGTTTCTCCAGGCGGTGTCCGGCGCGGCTGCCGTGTGCATCGAAAGCCAGCGCCTGCAAACCCGGCAAAAACAGCTGCTGGACGCCTTCATTCAACTGCTGGCCGGCGCCATCGACGCCAAAAGCCCCTACACCGGCGGCCATTGCCAGCGCGTGCCGGAACTGACCCTGATGCTCGCCCAAGCGGCGGCAGCGAGCCAGGAGCCCGCCTTCAGCGCCTATCAGCCGACCGAAGATGAATGGGAGGCACTGCACATCGCCGCCTGGCTGCACGATTGCGGCAAGGTCACCACCCCGGAATATGTCGTCGACAAAGCCACGAAGCTGGAAACCCTGACCGATCGTATCCACGAAATCCGTACCCGCTTCGAGGTACTCAAGTGCGATGCCTGGATCAGCTACTGGCGGGGCATTGCCCTGGGCGGTGATGAGCAACCGTTGGCGGAACTGCGCAATGCCAGCCTGGCCGGGCTTGATGATGATTTCGCCTTCGTTGCCCGCTGCAATCTCGGCGGCGAAGCCATGGCCGACGCTGACCTGCAACGCCTGCGTCGCCTGGCTGAACGAACCTGGACCCGGACCCTGGATGACCGGCTGGGCGTGTCCTGGGAAGAAAATCGGCGTCAGACCCGAACGCCCGCCCCCAGCCTGCCCGTCAGCGAACCGTTACTGGCGGACAAACCCGAGCACCTGTTCGAACGCAGCGAAAACGAAGCGATACCACAAGACAATCCCCTGGGCTTCAAGCTCGACGTTCCACCCCACAAATACAACCGGGGCGAGTTGTACAACCTGAGCGTTGTCCGGGGCACCCTGACAAGCGAGGAGCGTTATGTCATCAATAACCACATCGTTCAGACGATTCTGATGCTCAACCATCTGCCGTTCCCCGGGCATTTGCGCAGCGTCGCGGAAATAGCTGGCGGGCACCACGAAAAAATGGACGGCACCGGGTATCCGAAACGCTTGAAGCGAGAAGAAATGAGCTTGCCGGCGCGGATGATGGCGATTGCCGATATTTTCGAAGCGTTGACGGCCGCCGACCGCCCCTACAAAAAAGCCAAGACCTTGAGCGAGGCGCTGGGCATCATGGCGTTCATGTGCCGTGATGCCCACATCGACCCGGAGCTGTTCGGGCTGTTCATCAAGGCACAGGTCTATTTGCAGTACGCCAGGCGCTTCCTTGCCCCTGAGCAGATCGATGCGGTGGACGCGTCGGGCCTGCTGACCAAGGCCGGCCTGGCTTCTTGATCAGCAGTCAGTCAGGCGCAGGAAAATCGCCGCCAGCTGTTCGATTCCAGCCTGGTCCTGCGCGGTGAAACGCGCGAGTTTCGGACTGTCGAGGTCGAGTACACCGATCAATCGGCCGTCCTTGACCAACGGCACCACCAGTTCGCTGTTCGAGGCGCTGTCGCAGGCGATGTGACCGGGAAACGCGTGCACATCTTCGACTCGTTGAGTCTTCAGGGTGGCCGCCGCCGCCCCGCAAACGCCACGACCGAACGGAATCCGCACGCAAGCGATCTGCCCCTGAAACGGGCCCAGCACCAGTTCTTCATTACGGTTGAGGTAGAAACCGGCCCAGTTCAAATCATCGAGTTGATTGAACAGAAACGCCGAGAACTGTGCGGCATTGGCGATGAAATCCCGCTCGTCCGCAAGCAATGACTCCAGCTGCGCGTGTAGCATGCCGTAGCCTTCGAGGCCCTGGCCGCTCTTTTGTAAATCGATCATGCCTTGTGCTCCAACAGTTTCAGCCCGACCCAGTAACGGGCAAATTGATAGGCGCAACGCCCATTGCGGTTGCCTCGGCCGGTGGCCCAGCGTACCGCCAGAATGTCCAGATCTTCGGTGCGCTGCCACGCCAGTCCGGCCTTGCCGGCCAACTGGCCGATCCAGTGCTCGACGACGTCGAGGAAGTGTTCCTGGGTAAACGGATAGAACGACAGCCACAGGCCGAAGCGATCCGACAGTGCGATCTTGTCTTCCACCGCCTCGCTCGGATGCAGTTCGCCGTCGACCCGTTTCCAGTTTTCGTTGTCACTTTCCTTTTCCGGCACCAGGTGGCGACGGTTGGACGTGGCGTACAACAAAACGTTGTCCGGCGCCTGTTCCAACGAGCCATCAAGGACGCTCTTGAGCACTCGGTAATCCCCCTCGCCCGACTCGAACGAGAGATCATCGCAAAACAGCACGAAACGCTGGGGCAGTTTGCCGATCTGTTCGACCACCCGCGGCAGGTCTGCCAGGTGATCACGTTCAATCTCGATCAAGCGCAAACCGGCTTGAGCATGCTCGGCCAGCAAAGCGCGCACCAGCGACGACTTGCCGGTGCCGCGCGAACCCCAGAGCAAGGCATGGTTGGCCGGCATGCCGTCAAGGAATTGCCGGGTATTGCGCCCAAGCTGCTCGACTTGCCGGTCGACGCCGATCAGATCCGACAAACGCATGTCGAGGCTGACCTCCAGCGGCATCAGATAACCGCCGCGCGACTCACGCTGCCAGCGCGCGGCCAGGCATTGCGTCCAGTCGATGGCGGGTCGTGGCGCCGGCAGCAACGGCTCGATACGGGCCAGAACGGCATCGGCGCGTTCAAGAAAAGCATTCAATCGGGAATCCACGACTTCTCCTCGGGCACGTTCACAGTAATGATGGTGATACAGCGACGAAACACAGCGTCACACAAGCGGCTGCCCCCGCGGTACAGCCCTCGCGAGAACATCAGCAGACAGGCATGATCGACTATGCTTGAGCAGCGAAAGGAAACGGAAGTGGTTCACCCCCCCATGGACATCAAATTCACCAACCGGCTGTCATTCAAGCAAGCCCGGCTTACCGTGCTGGTCGGTTTCATTCTGGGCACGCTGCTCAGCCTGCTGCAAATAGGCATCGATTATGCCAGTGAAGACGCCTCCATCAATCGTGAAATCCTTTCATTGCTGGAAATCAGCCACAACCCGGCCTCGCGAATCGCCTACAACATCGACGCCGAACTCGCCAAGGAACTGACCCTGGGCCTGCTGCGCTCGCCAGCGATCATTAGCGCAAAGCTGATCGACAACAACGGCACCGTACTGGCCAACGTCAAGCGACCTGGTGTGGAAAACGGTTACCGGATGCTCAGTGACTTCCTGTTCGGCGCCAGCCGACAGTTCGAAGACCGGCTTTACCTGGATCATTTACCCAACGAATCCCTGGGTACGCTGCGGCTGAAAGTCGATACTTACGCCTTCGGCAACCGGTTCTTGCGCCGGGCCGAAGTGACCCTGCTCAATGGCTTCGCCCGCAGCCTGCTGCTGTCCGGCATCCTGCTGGCGCTGTTCTATGTGATGCTGACAAAACCTCTGGTGCGGGTCATCCGTGAACTCAGCGGTCGCGACCCGAGCAGCACCGAGCCGACTTCGCTGGAGTGTCCCGCCGGGCACGCCAACGATGAGATCGGCGTGTTGGTCAAGGTTGCCAACCAGCAATTCAGGAACATAGCCACCGAAATCCAGCAGCGGCGCAATGCGGAAAACCGCCTGACCGAATATCTTGGCCAACTGGAAAACATCGTCTCGGCCCGCACTGCCGAACTCAAGGCGATCAACGACCGGCTGAGCCAATCCAACGAGGAACTGGAAACCGCCCGCAGTACTGCCCTCGATATGGCCGAAGCCCGCTCGGTGTTCCTGGCCAACATGAGCCATGAAATCCGCACGCCCCTCAATGGCTTGCTCGGGATGATCGCGCTCTCGCTCGACGGACCGCTCAATGCTGAACAACAGCAGCAACTGTCGATCGCCCATGACTCGGGCAAAGTGCTGGTGGAATTGCTCAACGATATTCTCGATTTGTCGAAGTTCGATGCCGGCCAACTCGAACTCGAACACATCCCCTTCGACCTGGGTTCGCTGATCGAAGACACCGCCAACCTGTTATCGCAGAACGCCGCCCCCAGCGTCGAACTGACCTGCCTGATCGATCCGCATTTCCCGGCACTGGTGCTCGGCGATCCGACCCGGGTGCGGCAGATCGTCAGTAACCTGCTGTCCAACGCCCTCAAGTTCACCCGTTTCGGGCGGGTCGACGTGCGCCTCTCGACGTTCGGCGACGGCGTCAGGATCGAAGTCTGCGACACCGGCATCGGCATCCCTCAGGAGGCCCAGGTCAAGATCCTCCAGCCTTTCACCCAGGCCGGTGCCGGTATTACCCGTCAGTTTGGCGGTACCGGGCTGGGCCTAGCCCTGACCTACAATCTTTGCGAAGCCATGCAGGGGCGCCTGACCATCAGCTCCGAGGCGGGTTTTGGCAGCCAGTTCTGCGCAGACTTGCCATTGCCCAGTCATACCCGTGCAATGCCTGCTATTTCGCTCAAGGGCAAAGTCATTGCCATCACGGCCGCCAGCAGCGGACTGGGGGAACTGTTGAACAGCCTGTTGCCTGTCTGGGGACTGGACTATGAACGGCGTTCCATGGATGACCCATTGCTTGGCCTGTCAGCCGACGTGCTCATCACCGACTGCCCCGAATGCCTGTTCAGCTTGCGCCCCACCCTCAGCGCGCCGATCCTGCTGATCACCGCGTATGGCAACTTCATGCCCAGCGAAGAGGTCAACGCACTCGCCCCCTTGCAACAGCAGGCCCGCCCTTTGGCCCGCAGTATGCTACTTCAAACGTTGCGCAGGATCCTGCAACCGCAAACCCATCCGGTCAACGAGGCTCGGCTCGACACACAATGCCCGCAACGCCGCGGGCGCGTGCTGTTAGTGGAAGACAACCCGGTCAACCAGTTGGTGGCCAAGGGCATGCTCGGCAAACTCGGCTGCGAGGTCACCACCGCCGCTCATGGTGGCGAGGCACTGGATCAACTCGAGCAACGGGATTTCGACCTGGTGCTGATGGACTGCAATATGCCGGTAATGGATGGCTATGAAGCCAGCCGGCAAATCCGCCGCAGCGGACGCTGGCCCCAACTACCCATCGTTGCCCTGACGGCCAACGCCATGTCGGAGGAGCGTGAACGCTGTCGTGCCGCGGGTATGAGCGACTACCTGGCCAAACCCTTCCGGCGCGAAGAACTGGCCGCCCTGCTGGACCTGTGGATCCCCTCTATGACAGCGCCTTGATCTGCCCCAACAGGTGATCGAGGCCATCGCGCAATTCGTTGAGTCGATTCAGATCGACCCCGCTGTCGCACAACAGGCGCGCCCTGAGTGGCCCGACCTGTTCGCGCAAGGCCGTGCCGGCTGGCGACAGGCTCAGGTGTACTTCACGTTCATCGCGCGCCGAACGCTGACGCTGCACCAGTTGCAGTTGTTCCAGGCGCTTGAGCAAAGGTGTCAGCGTGCCGGAATCCAGGGCCAAACGCTCCCCCAATGCCTTGACGGTCGGTTGCTCTGGGGTCGCCTCCTGCCACTCCCATAAAACCAGCATCGCCAGGTACTGAGGGTAGGTCAGGCCCAACTGATCGAGCATTGGCTTGTAGCCGCGAATCACCGCCCGGGAAGCCGCGTACAGCTTGAAGCACAACTGGCTGTCGAGCTTCAGGGAATCGACCGGCAAGGTGTTCATTTGAGCAGGGCTTCGATATCGCGGGTCAGGTCCTGCGGCTTGGTCGCCGGAGCGAAGCGCTTGACCAGTTGCCCGTCCTTGCCGATCAGGAACTTGGTGAAGTTCCACTTGATGCCCTGGGAACCCAGCACCCCCGGTGCGCGCTTTTTCAGTTGCACGAACAGCGGATGGGCATCGGCACCATTGACGTCGATCTTTTTGAACAGCGGGAAGCTGACACCGAAGTTCAGCTCGCAGAACTCGGAGATCGCCCCCTCGCTGCCTGGCTCTTGCTTGCCGAACTGGTTGCAGGGAAAGCCGAGCACCACCAGGCCCTGGTCCTTGTAGGTCTGCCATAGCTCTTCCAGGCCTTTGTACTGCGGAGTGAAACCGCACTTGCTGGCCGTGTTGACCACCAGCACGGCCTTGCCGGCGAAATCCGCCAGAGTCTTTTGCTCACCCTTGATCGTGGTGCAAGGAATGCTCAGCAGGTTGTCGCTCATGTTTGAGGTTCCGATTGAATGGAAGAGACAACAAAATAGCGAGCAATTGAATTGCGTGCAATTTAAATTATCGAACGCCAATCCACTGTAGGAGCGAGCTTGCTCCGGGCGGCGCTCCGACGATGGACCAGAGAACAACTCGGGGCACCAGGCTTCCCGCGTTATCGTTGACGACCATCGCGAGCAAGCTCGCTCCTACAGGACTCGCATTACACGCGCGGCACCAGGTCCAGGCACACCGAATTGATGCAGTAACGCAGGCCCGTTGGCGGCGGGCCGTCGGGAAAAACGTGCCCCAGGTGCGCGTCGCATTTGGCGCAGACCACTTCGGTGCGGATCATGCCGTGGCTGACATCACGGATTTCGGTCATGGCGCTGTCGCCGATAGGCGCGTAGAAGCTCGGCCAGCCGCAACCCGAGTCGAACTTGGTTTTGGAGTCGAACAGCGGCTCGTTACAGCAGATGCAGTGGTAGATTCCGTCGGTCTTGGTGGCGTTGTACTTGCCGGAAAACGGTCGTTCGGTGCCTTTGAGGCGACACACGTTGTACTGCTCCGGGTCGAGCATCGCCTTCCATTCTTCCAGGGTTTTTTCCAACTTTTCCATCATCACACCTCAGCGGCTGAAAAAGCCCGATCTGTACCTTTTCCACGGATCGGGCGGCACGTATGATTGCGCCTCGTCAAACGCCAGTCTGGCAGCCAGACCACGCGCATTCAAACGGAAATATGGGTGCTGCATCTCAAGGCGTCAGGCCTGTGTGAATACGCAGGATTCCCAGCACGGCTGCCCAAACGCCGTCTGGATCGTTCATTTTCGGGAACACATCGCCATGCAGGTCAGCAAATCGAACAAGCTCGCCAACGTCTGCTACGACATTCGCGGCCCGGTGCTCAAGCACGCCAAGCGCCTGGAAGAGGAAGGCCATCGCATCCTCAAGCTGAACATCGGCAACCCGGCGCCCTTTGGTTTCGAAGCACCGGACGAAATCCTCCAGGACGTAATCCGCAACCTGCCGACCGCCCAGGGCTACAGCGATTCCAAGGGCCTGTTCAGTGCGCGCAAGGCCGTCATGCAGTACTACCAGCAAAAGCAGGTGGAAGGCGTCGGCATTGAAGACATCTACCTGGGCAACGGCGTTTCCGAACTGATCGTGATGTCGATGCAGGCCCTGCTCAACAACGGCGACGAAGTGCTGGTGCCAGCGCCGGACTATCCGTTGTGGACCGCAGCGGTGAGCCTATCGGGCGGCAACCCGGTGCATTACCTGTGCGACGAGCAAGCCAACTGGTGGCCGGACCTGGCCGACATCAAGGCCAAGATCACCCCGAACACCAAGGCCCTGGTGATCATCAACCCGAACAACCCGACCGGCGCGGTCTACTCCAAAGAAGTCCTGCTGGGCATGCTGGAACTGGCCCGCCAGCACAATCTGGTGGTGTTCTCCGACGAGATCTACGACAAGATCCTTTACGATGACGCCGTGCACATCTGCACCGCCTCCCTGGCGCCGGACCTGCTCTGCCTGACCTTCAACGGCCTGTCCAAGTCCTATCGCGTGGCCGGTTTCCGTTCCGGCTGGATCGCCATCTCCGGCCCGAAACACCACGCCCAGAGCTACATCGAAGGCATCGATATGCTGGCCAACATGCGCCTGTGTGCCAACGTGCCGAGCCAGCATGCGATCCAGACTGCCCTGGGGGGCTATCAGAGCATCAATGACCTGGTGCTGCCCCAGGGCCGCCTGCTGGAGCAACGCAACCGCACCTGGGAGTTGCTCAACGACATTCCGGGCGTCAGCTGCGTCAAGCCGATGGGGGCGCTGTATGCATTCCCGCGGATCGACCCCAAGGTCTGCCCGATCCATAACGACGAAAAATTCGTCCTCGACCTGCTGCTCTCCGAGAAGCTGCTGGTGGTTCAAGGCACCGCTTTCAACTGGCCATGGCCAGACCACTTCCGCGTCGTGACCCTGCCCCGTGTCGATGACCTGGAGATGGCCATCGGACGCATTGGCGGCTTCCTCAAGTCCTACCGCCAGTAAGCGATCTGTCACCGTGCGACGTTCCCGAACGTCGCACGGTGATTCATCCGGCAACATTTGTTTGCATTGCGCCACTGACAGTCGCCTTGACCGCTGCCGGATCGCGCCTTGCCTGCTCGCGCCTAACAAAGGCGGGGCCTTCGACATGAATTGACTGACAAACACTTCCCGCATACTTGTCGGAAATGCCCTGCAAGCAGCTAGACTGTTGCCGTAGGACACAGTTTGAAATAGTCACCCGGTTGAATACCCCGGTGCAGCACCTTATATACCCCGCAGTACGCCACATCTTTAGCATGAGGAGATTTCTACAACCATGATGCGCATCCTGCTGTTCTTGGCCACTAACCTGGCGGTCGTGCTGATTGCCAGCATCACCCTGAGCCTTTTCGGCTTCAACGGGTTCATGGCGGCCAATGGGGTTGACCTCAACCTCAATCAGCTGCTGATCTTCTGTGCGGTCTTTGGTTTCGCAGGTTCGCTGTTCTCGCTGTTCATCTCCAAGTGGATGGCGAAGATGAGTACCAGCACCCAGATCATCACCCAGCCACGCACCCGTCACGAGCAATGGCTGCTGCAAACCGTCGAGCAACTGTCTCGCGAAGCCGGAATCAAGATGCCCGAAGTCGGTATCTTCCCGGCCTACGAGGCGAACGCCTTCGCCACCGGCTGGAACAAGAACGACGCATTGGTCGCGGTCAGCCAGGGATTGCTCGAGCGCTTCTCGCCGGATGAAGTGAAAGCCGTCCTGGCCCACGAAATCGGTCACGTGGCCAATGGCGACATGGTCACCCTGGCGTTGATCCAGGGCGTGGTGAACACCTTCGTGATGTTCTTCGCACGGATCATCGGCAATTTCGTCGACAAGGTGATCTTCAAGAACGAAGAAGGCCAGGGTATTGCCTACTACGTGGCGACCATCTTCGCCGAACTGGTTCTGGGCATACTGGCCAGCGCCATCGTCATGTGGTTCTCGCGCAAGCGTGAATTCCGTGCCGACGAAGCCGGTGCAAACCTGGCCGGCACCGCCGCGATGATTGGCGCCCTGCAACGCCTGCGGGCGGAACAAGGGCTGCCAGTGCACATGCCCGACACCCTGAACGCCTTCGGCATCAACGGTGGCATCAAGCAAGGCTTCGCTCGCATGTTCATGAGCCACCCGCCGCTGGAAGAGCGCATCGACGCTCTGGCTCGTCGTCGGGGCTGATACACGCCACAGCAAAGCAAAAGGCCCGCAGCGATGCGGGCCTTTTTTTGTCTGCAGATTACCGCGTGGAAACCCGATACACCCGCTCCTCAAGCCGCGTGACACCCGCCTCCAGGAATTTCCCGCTCTCGCTCAACACATCCTGATCTTCCAGGATCTTCAGCGACCATGAATCCCCGAACAACCGCCGCACCTCATCATCGAGCACAGCAAACGGTGGGCCGGACATTTGCGCCTGGTCATAGTCCAGGGTAATCACCAGGCCATGGGACTCCTTAGGCAATATCCGCTTCAAATGGGCAGCGTAGCGCTCTCGCATTTCCGTCGGCAGCGCGATCAACGCCGCGCGATCATAAAGCGCGGAGCAGTCAGCCACATCGCCTGCCGTCAGCTCGAAGAAATCGCCACACCACAGTTCAATGGAGCCTGCCCGATAAACCCTGAACGGCCCCTGCTCGCTGATGGCCGGATCAAAGCCATGTTCGCTGAAAAACTCCTCGACGGCTTTTTCCGACAGTTCGACTCCCAAGACCTCATGGCCTTGATGGGCGAGCCATAGCAAATCCAGGCTTTTTCCACATAACGGCACCAACACGCGTGCGCCTTCTTCAAGGCTTAACGCTGGCCAGAACCGCTTCAGATGAGGGTTCACCTGCGGCAGATGAAAGCCGATCTGGTTCGCCGCCCATTTCTTGTGCCAAAACTCCGGCTGCATAAATAACCCCGAAAATTCGATCAAAACACTCTAAAACTTATATTAGATTTAGATTAATGATCTGACTGAAGATGTTGCATCTTAACTCTCAGGAGCTCATTCATGTTCCCCAGCCTGTACATATCCCACGGCTCCCCCATGCTCGCCCTGGAACCCGGTGCCAGCGGGCCGGCACTTGCCCGCCTGGCCGCCGAGATACCGAAGCCCAAGGCCATCGTGATTGTTTCCGCGCACTGGGAAAGCAATGAGCTGCTGGTCAGCGGCAATCCACAACCGGAAACCTGGCATGACTTCGGTGGCTTTCCCAAAGCCCTGTTCGAGGTCCAGTACCCGGCTCCCGGCGATCCACGACTCGCCGCCGAGGTTGCCGAACTATTGAAAACTGCTGGCTTTGCTGCACGTATCGACAGCAATCGGCCTTTCGACCATGGCGTCTGGGTGCCTTTATCGCTGATGTATCCGCTGGCAGACATCCCGATTGTCCAGGTTTCATTGCCCACCCGTGGCGGTCCCGCCCTGCAGACCCGTGTTGGCCACGCGCTGGCCAGCCTGCGCGAGCATGGCGTCCTGCTGATCGGCTCCGGCAGCATCACTCACAACCTGCGGGAACTGGACTGGCATGCCGGCCCCGAGAGCGTTGAGCCCTGGGCCCTGGCGTTTCGCGACTGGATGATCGACAAACTCGCAACGAACGACGAAGCCGCGCTACATGACTATCGCGCTCAGGCGCCAAACGCTGTACGCAATCATCCGAGTGATGAGCACTTGTTGCCGTTGTACTTTGCCCGCGCCGCTGGCGGGCAGTTCAGCGTTGCTCACCAAGGGTTCACCATGGGAGCGCTGGGCATGGATATTTACCGCTTCGGCTGACAGACAGACCGTGTCGCGAAGGGGCCACCGCCATTCTTCAGCCGGGCTTGAACTGCAGGCAAAAAAAATCCCCGAACCAGTCGGGGATTTTTCATGTTCGATCAATCAGCCCGAGAGCGGATCAATCTTCGCGGTAGCGACGCAGCTTCAACTGCTTACCTGCAACGCGAGTGTCCTTCAGCTTGGTCAGCAACTTCTCCAGACCATCTTCCGGCAGCTCGACGAGGCTAAAGCTGTCACGCACCTGGATGCGACCGATCGCTTCACGCGCCAGACCACCTTCGTTGAGGATGGCGCCCAGCAGGTTCTTGGCAGCGATACCGTCACGCGCGCCCAGCGCGGTACGGCAACGTGCACGACCTTCGCCCAGTGGCATCGGAGCACGACGCTCGCGGTCACCACGCTCAGGACGATCACCGGAACGCTCAGGACGATCGCCACGCGGTGCATTGTTCGGCACCAGTGGACGCTCTTTCTCGATAGCGGCCAGGTTCAGCGCTTGACCGTTGGTAGCCTTGCGCAGCAGGGCTGCGGCCAGGGCACGCGGGCTGCAACCGATGTCGGCAGTCAGGCGATCGAGCAGATCACCGTGGGTCGATTCAGCTTCAGCCACCAGCGGCGACAGGCTGTTGGTCAGCTTCTTGATGCGCGCATCCAGAACGGCTTGAGCGTCCGGCAGGCGAACTTCAGCAACCTTTTGACCGGTTACACGCTCGATCACTTGCAGCATGCGGCGCTCACGCGGAGTCACCAGCAGCAGTGCACGACCTTCGCGACCGGCACGGCCGGTACGGCCGATACGGTGAACGTAGGACTCTGGATCGTACGGCATGTCAACGTTGAACACGTGAGTGATGCGCGGAACGTCCAGGCCACGAGCGGCAACGTCGGTCGCCACAACGATGTCCAGACGGCCATCCTTGAGGGAGTCGATCACGCGCTCACGCTGGTTCTGGGCGATGTCACCGTTCAGCGCAGCGGCTTTGTAGCCTTTGGCTTCCAGGGCACTGGCCAGGTCCAGGGTCGCTTGCTTGGTGCGCACGAACATGATCAGGGCGTCGAAATCTTCCACTTCCAGCAAGCTGAGAACGGCCGAAGTCTTCTGGTCAGCGTGAACCAGCAGGTGAGCCTGCTCGATCGCGGTAACGGTCTGGGTCTTGCTCTGAATCTTGACGTGCTTCGGATCGCGCAGGTGGCGTTCGGCGATGGCACGGATCGATTGAGGCAAGGTGGCCGAGAACAGTACGGTCTGACGGGTTTCCGGCATGGCCTTGAAGATGACTTCCAGGTCGTCCATGAAGCCCAGTTTGAGCATTTCGTCGGCTTCGTCGAGAACCAGGTGGTTCACGGTCGCCAGTACTTTTTCGTCGCGACGCAGGTGGTCGCACAGACGACCCGGAGTGGCGACAACGATTTGTGCGCCATTACGGATTGCTTTCAGTTGTGGGCCCATCGGCGCGCCGCCGTAGACAGCCACAACAGTCACGCCCGGCATTTGCTTGGCGTAGGTTTCGAAAGCGGTTGCAACTTGTAGCGCCAACTCACGAGTTGGGGCCAGGATCAGAGCTTGCGGCTCGCGCTTGGACGGATCAATGCGGTGCAGAATTGGCAGGGCAAAGGCAGCGGTTTTACCGGTACCGGTTTGCGCCTGACCAATCATATCGTGACCGGCGAGAATGATCGGGATCGACTGCTGCTGAATGGCCGAAGGCTCTTCATAGCCGGTAGCGACTACTGCAGCGACAATATTTGGATGAAGTTCAAGAGCGGCGAAGCCGCCGATTTCCTGGGTCATGGGTCTGCCTCTAAGTGCATCCGCAAAGACCCATGCTCCAAAGCTGCACATGCCGTGTTGAGACTCAAGAGTCGCCCTGGCAGCTTTGTCGGCGGGGATTTGCGAAAACGAATGAATGAAAAGAATCGTCAAGGAAGAGTCCGCTGGGCGGACGTGCAGCCGAAGCTGGCTTCGGGGAATTGCGCTACCTAAACGCGGCCCGGTTAAAGGCCGGCGCGCACTATACCGGAATTCGCCCAAAAAGGGAGCTTTTTTTATCGGAAATCCACCGAATACACTGTTGTGTAACAGGCTTTGCGAATAATCGGTCAGCCGTCTATTTTTCAAAGGCCCGGCCTTGCGGGTGATGGCGCTAAAACGGTTCACCCTTTGCCGTGCAGACCGTCGGTCTGGCACGCCTTCCCCACCCCGAGGACCGCTCCATGAATCAGCTCAGCTCCAGTCGAGTCAGCCGCGAACGACATGGTCATGTGTTCCTGATCGGTCTGGATCGGGTGGCCAAGCGCAATGCCTTCGATCTAGACCTGCTCAACGCGTTGAGCCTGGCCTATGGCGAGTTCGAAGCCGACAGCGAGGCGCGGGTGGCTGTGGTGTTCGCACATGGCGAACACTTCACCGCCGGGCTCGACCTGGTCAATGCCAGCGTCACACTGAAAGATGGCTGGCAGGTTCCACCCGGCGGCTGCGATCCGTGGGCGGTATTCGCGGGCCCCCGGGTCAGCAAACCCGTAATCGTCGCCGCCCAAGGCTACTGCCTCACCATCGGCATCGAATTGATGCTGGCCGCCGACATCAACCTTTGCGCCAGCAACACCCGGTTCGCACAAATGGAAGTGCAACGCGGAATCTTCCCGTTCGGCGGTGCGACCCTGCGCCTGCATCAAGTGGCCGGCTGGGGTAATGCCATGCGCTGGTTGTTGACCGGTGATGAATTCGACGCCCGTGATGCATTGCACCTGGGTCTGGTGCAGGAGGTCATGGCCAGTGAGGACTTGCTGCCCCGGGCGATTGAATTGGCCGAACGGATTGCCCGTCAGGCACCGCTTGGGGTACAGGCGACGCTGATATCTGCGCGACAGGCCCGGTATGAAGGGGAAACCGCGGCGGCACAGGCGCTGCCGCAGCTAGTCAAGAAGTTGATGGCTAGCGAGGACGTCAAGGAAGGTGTGCGGTCGATGGTGGAGCGGCGGCCGGGTGTCTTCAAAGGGCTTTAGCCTTGTATTGCCAGTTAGAAAGCTATCGCGAACAAGCTCGCTCCCACAGGGAATCGCGGTCAAATGTGGGAGCGAGCCTGCTCGCGATGGGGCCATCACTGACAACTCAGGTAGCCGGGCGAATCGCCTTGATCAACGAATCCAGCGAGTAGCCCAACCGCGGCGCCAGCGCTTCAGCGCGGGCGATCAGGCCGTCCATGTCCAGTTCCTGGTCCAGCTCCGACGGCACGATCAGAATCACGTTGCCCTCCTTCACCGGCAGCTCCCAGTAATGTCGGTGATACAAACCGCGCAACAAGGCGGCGCCCAGGGGTTTGCCATCGTCGGTCGCCCACTGATTGATGACCAGCCAGCCACCCGGATTCAATCGCTTCTGGCAGTTTTCCAGAAAGCTCCAGGCCAGATGACCGACACCCGGACCGACATCGGTATAAAGATCGACGAAAATCAGGTCGGCCGACTCAGCGGTGTCCAGCAGTTCCAGCGCATCGCCAACGCGGATGTACAGGCGCGGATCGTCATCCAGCCCCAGATATTCAATAGCCAGGCGCGGTACGTCCGGGCGTAGTTCGATGGCTTCGACATCTTCCAGCGGCAGGAACTTGAGGCAGGCCTGGGTCAGCGTCCCGGCACCGAGGCCGAGAAACAGCGCACTTTCCGGTTGCTGGTGGCACAGCGCACCAATCAGCATCGCCCGGGTGTAGTCGTACTCGAGCCAGCTCGGATCGGCCGTGAACACGCAGCTTTGCTCGATGGCATCACCGAATTCGAGAAAACGGTAATCGGCCACTTCCAGCACACGAATCACGCCGAACTCGTCCTGTACCTCGGCGAGCAGATGCTCGACGCGCTCCTCAGTCATTTCATCTCCTGATCGTCACCGGGGCCGGCAACGCAATAACACCGCGTGTAGAGAGCGGCAAAGGCGAGATTGTCGGCGAAGCGACGGGAACAGGTCACGCACTAATTTGCTGATAACATGGAGGTCCGAGCGAAAACACTAGAGACCGTGATGAGCCAACCCTGGAGCCCCGACAGCTGGCGCGCCTTGCCGATCCAGCAACAACCCCAATACCCCGACGCCGCGCATTTGCAGCAGGTCGAGCAGACCCTGTCCAGCTATCCGCCACTGGTGTTTGCCGGTGAAGCCCGGGAGTTGCGCCGTCAGTTTGCCGAGGTGACCCAGGGCCGCGCGTTTCTGTTGCAAGGTGGCGACTGCGCCGAAAGCTTCGCCGAGTTCTCTGCCGCGAAAATCCGCGACACCTTCAAGGTGTTGTTGCAGATGGCGATAGTGATGACCTTTGCCGCCGGCTGTCCGGTGGTCAAGGTCGGGCGCATGGCCGGGCAGTTCGCCAAGCCCCGTTCGGCCAATGACGAAACCATCGATGGCGTGACCTTGCCCGCCTACCGTGGCGACATCGTCAACGGCATCGGTTTCGACGAAAAAAGCCGCGTGCCGGATCCGGAACGCCTGCTGCAGTCCTATCACCAGTCCACCGCCACCCTGAACCTGTTACGTGCATTTGCCCAAGGCGGTTTTGCGGATCTGCACCAGGTGCACAAGTGGAACCTGGACTTCATTGCCAACTCGGCGTTGGCGGAAAAGTACAGCCACCTGGCCGACCGTATCGATGAAACCCTGGCATTCATGCGCGCCTGCGGCATGGACAGTTCGCCGCAGCTGCGCGAAACCAGCTTCTTCACCGCCCACGAAGCGCTGCTGCTGAACTACGAAGAAGCCTTCGTGCGTCGCGACAGCCTGACCAACGACTACTACGACTGCTCGGCCCACATGCTGTGGATCGGCGACCGCACCCGTCAGCTGGACGGCGCCCACGTCGAATTCCTGCGCGGGGTGAACAACCCGATCGGGGTCAAGGTCGGCCCGAGCATGAACCCGGACGACCTGATTCGCTTGATCGACGTGCTCAACCCGCAGAACGATCCGGGTCGCCTGAACCTGATTGCGCGGATGGGCGCAAACAAGGTCGGCGATCACTTGCCGCAGCTGATCCGCGCCGTCCAGCGCGAAGGCAAGCAGGTGCTGTGGAGTTCGGACCCAATGCACGGCAACACCATCAAGGCCAGCAGCGGCTACAAGACCCGCGACTTCGCGCAGATCCTTGGCGAGGTAAAGCAGTTCTTCCAGGTACACGAAGCCGAAGGCAGTTATGCCGGTGGTATCCACATCGAAATGACCGGGCAGAACGTGACCGAGTGCATCGGTGGTGCGCGGCCGATCACCGAGGATGGCTTGTCGGATCGCTATCACACCCACTGCGACCCGCGGATGAACGCCGATCAGTCGCTGGAGCTGGCGTTTTTGATTGCTGAAACCTTGAAACAGGTTCGGCGCTAAATCCCGGCGCCTTCATCGCGAGCAAGCTCGCTCCCACATTGGACCGCGTTCCCCTGTGGGAGCGAGCTTGCTCGCGAAGAGGCCAGCTCAGCCACCCTCAATCTGTGCCAGTGCCACCCGCAACCTCGCCGCACTCGCCCGCGGGCAATTCAACTGAACCTGTGCCAGCCCCAGCCAATCAGCCATCTGCCGCAGATTGACCGCCAACGCCAACATCCCCTCGTCATCCAGCCCCGCCTCCTCCTCATGCACCGCATGCACCGCCAAACGGCCCGCCCCGCGTTCGGCGCGCAGATCGACTCGTGCGGCAATCCGTTCGTTGTGCAAAAACGGCAGGACGTAATAGCCGTACACCCGTTTGTCCGGCGGCGTGTAGATCTCCAGCCGATAGCGAAAATCAAACAGCCGCTCGGTCCGGCTGCGTTCCCAGATCAGCGAATCGAACGGCGAAAGCAAGGCACTGGCCACGACTTTACGCGGCACTTTTGGCTCGGGCAGACAATAGGCCGGTTGTCGCCAGCCCTGCACTTCGCAGGTCAGCAATTCCCCGGCCTCGACCAACTCGGCCAAACGTGGACGACTGTCCGCAGGATTCAAGCGGAAATAGTCACGCAAATCCTTCTCCGTACCGACCCCCAAGGCCGTTGCCGCATGCCGCAACAGGCCGCGCTGGGCCTCGTCTTCACTCAGGACGGGGTGCGCAAGCACCGCCGAGGGAATCACTCGCTCCGGCAGATCGTAGAGCCTTTCGAATCCGCGCCGTCCGGCAACAGTCACTTCACCGGCAGCGAACAACCATTCCAGCGCATGCTTTTCCGCGCTCCAGTCCCACCAAGGGCCGGCCCGTTCCTGACGGGTCGACAGGCTGCCGGCCCCCAGCGCGCCCTGCTCCTCGACCGAGGCCAGCACCCGGCGAATTGTGTCCTGTTGCTCACGACCGAAGCGCGCCAGCTGCTGATAAATGTCCTCGCCACGTCTGGCACGCTGCATGCGCCAGCGCATCAGCGGGAACATGGAAAGTGGCAACAACGAGGCTTCATGGCCCCAATACTCGAACAACGTACGGCGCCGGCCCTGACTCCAGGCAGCCTGGTCGAGCAAATCGGAGGAGTAGTTACCGAGGCGGGAAAACAGCGGAAGGTAGTGCGAGCGCACCAATGCATTGACCGAATCGATCTGCAAAATGCCCAGCCGCTCGATCAGGCGATTGAGCGCAGCAGCCTTGATCGCCGCTGGCGGCGACCGCCCGTTGAACCCTTGGGCGGCCAGCGCCAGACGCCGAGCCTGTTTGAGGGTAAAGGACAACGTTGCGGGCATGGGTGCCTCCTTGTCTGCTCGCAACCTACCTCACCGGTAAGGGGTTTGTGTAGCGTGGCATTCATCATTTATGCATCGGGTCATTCCAGAACGGCTTGATCGACTCGTTCTCCACATCCGCACGGCTCATGCCGATGTCCTTGAGTGCTTCGTCGCTCAAGCTCGCCAGCAATTCGCGCTCGCGATGCAATTCGTACCAGCGGCCGACCTTGTGCAGCAGATCGGATATCACGTGAATCGAGTGTTTTTCTGATCCTTGGAACTCATGTTGACCTTTCATCTTGTTGCCCTCCGTTTGGATGGCCCCAGTCTCGCGCCGGGTCTAAGATCAATCCAACGAATGTTTCTGATGTCACATATCTCGGAGATTGATGAATGTCGGCCTACCCGAGTATCGATACCGAAGTCTTGCGCACCTTCGTCGCCATCGCCGACCAGGGCGGCTTTACCCGCGCCGGGGAATTGGTCAATCGCACCCAGTCCGCCGTCAGCATGCAGATGAAACGACTGGAAGAAGATGTGCTGCAGCGCCAGTTGTTCCAACGCGACGGGCGGCAGGTGCGACTGACGGCTGAAGGCCAGGTGCTGCTCGGCTATGCGCGACGCATCCTCAAGCTGCACAGTGAGGTCTTCAATACCTTGCGTGAGCCCGACATGGTCGGCACGGTGCGCATCGGCACGCCGGATGATTATGTAATGCGATTCCTACCCGGGATTCTGCGCCGGTTTGCCCAGTCCTACCCACTGATCCAGATCGAAGTGCACTGCGAATCATCCAAACAACTGTTGATGCGCCAAGACCTCGACCTGTCCATCGTGACCCGCGAACCGGGCAGCGAAATCGGCCAGTTGTTGCGCAAGGAACGCTTTGTCTGGGCCGAGGCACAATGCTACAGCGCCCACGAGCAGACGCCGCTGCCACTGGCGATGTTCAACAGTGATTGCTTCTGCCGCCAGTGGGCCTGCAATGCCCTGGATGCCCGGGGACGCGATTACCGAGTGGCGTACAACAGCGACAGCCTGTCGGCGATCATGGCCGTGGTCAGCGCCGGCCTGGCCGTCACGGCGCAACTTGAAAGCCTGATCACCGCGGACATGCGCATCCTTGGTGAGGCCCAGGACCTGCCGCTGCTGCCCGAGGCCAGCATCATGCTCGTGCGCAACCTGCATAACCCGTCACCCATCACCGAATGCCTGGCCGAGCACATCATCGAAGGCTTCAAACTTTGAAGGCGAGCATCACCGCACAGAACACCAGGAACCCGCAAAACAGCCCGCGCAGCAGCCACTCCGGCAATGCGTGGGCAACCTTCACGCCCCAACTGATGCCCATCAGCACACCGACCGCCAAGGGCAAGCCGATCACCCTGCTGACCTGATGGTGCGCGGCGTAAGTCACCAGCGTCCCCCCTTACTCGGCAAGGCCAGTGCCAACGACTGCCCCTGTGCAACCACTTGGCTCGTGCCGAACAGACTGGTCAACACCGGTGCCCACCAACGCGGTGCCTTGGGCAATCTGCTGATCGAACCCGAACAGCACGCCCAGCAGCGGAATCGCGATCAGGCCGCCGCCGAGCTGCGCGCCGGGCAACTGGCCGATACCCGGCTGGTGGCCACTCCACTGGCGAGCATGGTGCGTATCGCATACGCCAGCCCTGATTATTTGCGGTGTCGCGGCGTGCCGACCGAGCCGACACAGCTGATGGAACACGACGGACTCGACTGGGACGGCCTGGCTGGCTAGCGAATACCTGTTGCGGGGTGAGTTGCTGCCGCTGTTCTGCAACAACGGCCTGTCGAAACCGGAAAACGCCGGTATCTACGCCTTGCTCCGGGAACAGCAGCCCAACTCCCGCAGTCGCTTGTTGCTGGAGTACCTGAAACCCCGCTTCAGCCCGATTCCGCCCTGGGATCTGGTGCTACAAACCCATTTGCAACGGCACTGATCAAAATTATCTGGCGCATTAAAGATTCGCCCGCTAGATTCTTCAGATCACAGATCAAGGCTTCGACATGACCACCGAGCGCAACACCCCGGACAACTGCGACAACCTGCTGCTGGACAATCAGGCGTGCTTTGCCCTGCATTCCACTTCGCTGATGATGACCAAGGTCTACAAACCCTTCCTGCAAGCGTTGGGCCTGACCTATCCGCAATACCTGGCGATGATGGTGTTGTGGGAAAGAGACGGTTTGACCGTAGGTGAAATCAGCACGCGGTTACTGACCGATCCTGGCTCGTTGACGCCGCTGCTCAAGCGCCTGGAAGCCGAAGGCCTGCTCAGCCGAACCCGCAGCCGCGAAGATGAGCGGGTGGTGATCGTCGAACTCACCGAACAGGGCCGGGCGTTGCGCGACAAGGCCCGGGACATTCCCCAATGCATCCTCGGCGCCAGCGGGATGACCCTGGAGCGTCTGCAAAACCTGCAAGCGGAGTTGCAGGAGTTGCGTCGTCACCTGCAAGACAGCCTCTAGCCTCCAATCCACCACAAATCCCCCTGTGCGAGCTTGCTCGCGATGGCGGTGTATCAGTCAGCATCATTGCTGAATGTGAGACTGCAATCGCGAGCAAGCTCGCTCCCACAGTAGCTCTGCGGCCCACCAGAAAACCGGGGTCGCCACCCTCCCCAGAAAAAATCCGCTGCCCCCCCTCGATAGCTCTAGTTCAATACTTTCAACCTAAACCACCCCACAGCCTTGTGTCTTTTTTCAAATTTCTTTGAAAAAATATATTGCACGCTAAATATTTGCGCGATACATTCATCTCGCACTTACTTAGCGCGCAAACATTTAGCGCAAAACAAACACACCCTGAACGAGGCTTTCACCATGCAAACTCTCTACACCGCAATCGCAACTTCCACCGGTGGCCGTGACGGTCGTGCGATTTCCAGCGACAACATCCTCGACGTCAAGCTCGCCACGCCCAAAGAACTCGGCGGTGCCGGCGGCGCAGCCACCAACCCAGAGCAACTGTTCGCTGCCGGCTACTCCGCCTGCTTCATCGGTGCCCTGAAATTCGTGGCCAGCCAGACCAAGCGCAGCATCCCGAACGACGCTTCGATCACTGCTCATGTCGGCATCGGCCAGATCCCTGGCGGCTTCGGCCTGGACATCGACCTGCACATCAGCCTGCCGGGTCTTGAACAAGCCGATGCACAAGCACTGGTCGATGCGGCCCACCAGGTCTGCCCGTACTCCAACGCCACCCGTGGCAACGTTGATGTGCGTCTGCACGTAACCGTCTAAGCGCTGACTACCCAGGCCCGAACAGGAAACGAACATGAACACTTTCAGCAAAGTCTTGACCGGTACCCTTCTCGCCTTGTCCATCAGCAACGCGTTCGCAAGTACCGGGGTTGAACACAACACCCAGGCGTTCCTCGACGTTCTGAACGCCGGAACCGGCAAGCCGATGGAGCAAATGACGCCCGCCGAGGCCCGCGCCGTGCTGGTGGGCGCGCAGGCCGGGGTGAAGCTGACACTGCCAAAGGCCGATGTCAGCCAGAAGACCATTCAAGTCGACGGCCAACCGCTAAGCCTGACCATCGTCCGGCCGGCCGGGGTCAAGGGTGAGCTGCCCGTGTTCATGTTCTTCCATGGCGGCGGCTGGGTACTGGGAGATTTCCCGACCCACGAGCGGCTGGTGCGTGACCTGGTGACGGGTTCTGGAGCGGCAGCCGTATTCGTGAACTACACGCCATCGCCGGAAGCGCATTACCCGGTGGCGATCAACCAGGCTTACGCGGCGACCCAATGGGTGGCCGAGCACGGTAAAGAGATCAACGTCGATGGCCAGCGCCTGGCGGTAGCCGGCAACAGTGTCGGCGGCAACATGGCGGCGGTGGTTGCGCTGATGGCCAAGGACAAGGGCACACCAGCGATCAAATTCCAGGTGCTGTTGTGGCCGGTGACTGATGCCAACTTCGAAACCGCGTCCTACAACCAGTTTGCCGAAGGGCACTTCCTCACCAAAAACATGATGAAGTGGTTCTGGGACAACTACACCACCGACGCCAAGCAACGGAACGAGATCTACGCCTCGCCACTGCGCGCAACCACCGCCCAGTTGAAAGGATTGCCTCCAGCGCTGGTGCAGACCGCTGGAGCCGACGTATTGCGCGACGAAGGTGAAGCCTACGCCCGCAAGCTGGACGAGGCCGGTGTGCCAGTGACCTCGGTTCGCTACAACGGCCTGATCCACGACTACGGTTTGCTCAACGTGGTGAGCCAAGTGCCAGCGGTGCGTTCGGCGATGCTGCAGGCGTCTGAAGAACTGAAACAACACTTGAAGAAATAACACGGCCCCACCCTGTAGGAGCGAGCCTGCTCGCGATGGACGCCCAGACAACGCGGGCATTCAGATAGCCCGCGTTATCGTTAACGACCATCGCGAGCAGGCTCGCTCCTACAGGGGGAGCCCTCAGACAAAAAAAAGCCCGACTCAATGGTCGGGCTTTTTCATTCCTGAAGCTGTGCTTATTTGGCACGGCCTTTGTAGGAACCGCCTTCGCGGGTATCAATCTCGATCATGTCGTCGATATTGATGAAGTCAGCAACCGACAGCTCGGTACCGTTCTTCAGTTTGGCAGGCTTCATCACCTTGCCGGAAGTGTCGCCGCGAGCGGAGCCTTCGGTGTAGGCAACCTGACGCACGATGGTGGTCGGCAGTTCTACGGAAACCAGACGGCCTTCGAAGAACACGGCTTCGCAAACGTCGGTCATGCCTTCTTCAACGAACGGCAGAACGGCTTCGATGTCTTCGGCGTTCAGCTCGTACATGGTGTAGTCAGTGGTGTCCATGAACGTGTAGGAGTCGCCGCTGATGAAGGACAGGGTCGCTTCTTTGCGATCCAGGATCACGTCATCCAGCTTGTCGTCCGCACCGTATACGGTTTCGGTCTTGTAGCCGGTCAGCAGGTTTTTCAGCTTGGTCTTCATGATCGCGCTGTTACGACCGGACTTGGTGAATTCAGCTTTCTGAACCAGCCAAGGATCGTTGTCGATACGGATCACGGTACCGGGTTTGAGTTCTTTACCAGTTTTCATTGCGAATATCCGAATTTGGATGGGATTTACAAAAATCTAGGCCGCGTATCATATCCAATTTCCATAAAACTGTACCAGCGCCGTGGCAAGATCGGCCTGCAAGGCTTGTTCCAGACACCACGCTTCGGCGTGTTTTTCCAGCTCTGGCCAGTGTTTACGGGTGAATTGCCAGTGGTCGGTCATTTTCTCACCGGCGTTCCACGCCCGCCAGAGACCGCTGATCGCCTCCCGCGCCGGGTCCGAAAGCCCCTTTATATAGAGTTCGAGGAAGGCGTCGAGTTTGTCCAGATGGATATCTTCTTCCTGCCGATAAATGTGCCACAAAAATGGCCGGCCGGCCCATTGGGCGCGCACAAAGGAGTCTTCACCGCGCACGGCATTGAAATCGCAGCACCACAGCAACCTGTCGTATTGGTCCTGGCGATTAAATGGCAGCACTTGCACGGTCAAGGCTTCACGCACATACACCGCACCGGCCGCCAGCCCCTCCACACCGAGCCAGCATTCGACGTCCCCGAGAATCCGCCCTTCCGGCACCAGCAGATGTGTGGGCGTCGAATCGCCTGCCATCGCATCGAGCCAACTGGCCAGCCCGGTGTTTTCATAGGCAAACAATGAGATCAACTGCGCGCCGGGTGCACGATCAATTCCCAAACCTTGCAGAAATTCTATTTGAGCCTGCCGGTCTTGCTGAAATTGCCGACGACGCTCAAGCAACCCGCGCTCCCGTATCAACCCGCCCGTACCCTTCTGGAACCCCGGAAAGAAAAAGAACTTCTGTACGCTTTTGTACTTCACCGAGGGCAGACCGTGGCAGCCGATCACCCAGTCTTCGGCACTCAGGTAATCGAGGTTCATCCACAGCGGCGTCTTTTCCCTTTCGGCCATGGCGTCCATATAGGCACTCGGCAGTTGGCAGGCGAATGCGGCGATCACCACATCGGCGGCTTCCGTCGGCTGCCACTCGGCTGGCCATTGCCGCACTTCCACGCCTTGCTGCCACTGCTGCGCAGCGTGGGTGTCGATTTCCGGGCACAGGCGCTCGAATGCTCGCAGATCATCGACCCATAGGCGTACCGCCAGCCCATGTTCTGCTACCAGCTGCCGGGCCAGTCGCCAAGTCACGCCGATGTCGCCGAAGTTATCGACCACGGTGCAAAAAATATCCCAGCGGGTTTTCAATTCAGGCATTCCAGGCTCCCGTTGGCAAAGGCGCCGATTGTCCGCATAAATTACCCCGTGCAGAAGAGCCGACGGCGATTATTCTTCATGCGACAATCACCGCTCGCCAGTGACCTTTCGCCAGGAGGCAACCATGCCCCACCGCCCCACTCCGCGCCGATCCTTCCCATTTCGCCTGAACGCCCTGCAGTTGACCGGCAGCATCGCCCTCGGCATGTGGCTGGGATTCATTGCCATTGTGCTGACCTGCTGGCTCGCTTCGCGCCTGCTTTTCAGCGAACAACTGGCACCTGTAGCGGCGGCTGTGGAGCAACTGGCAAAACCGCCGGTGGTGGTTCAACCGGTGCCGGACATCCCGCCCCAGAGCCCGCTGTTCGAGCAATATGAAGAAAACCTGCGCAAAAACGAGCAGCAGCAACGGCTCGATCAGGCGCGCAGCAGCAGTCGCAACCTGGCCAACCCGAACTGTCAGTTCTGGCTGCAACAAGACCGGACTGCACCCAGCGAAAAAAGCCGCGCCAACGTCCTGCAATTCTGCGATTGATCATGAATAAGCAAACCGTCCACCAACTGATTATCGACAAGCTGCGGATCGATCTCGACATCGCCGAACGGGCCGCGCAAACCGCTTACGAAACGGCGACCCATGAAGAAAACATCGCCGAGAACAAGTACGACACCCTGGGACTGGAGGCTTCGTATCTCGCGGCCGGACAAGCCAGAAGGGTCGAGGAGATTCGCCAGTCACTGACCCTCTGCCAGAACCTGGCCCTTCGCCCGTATGACGATCAGCGGGGCATCGAGGTGGGTGCGCTGCTCGGGCTAGAGGACGAAAAGGGCCGCGAACAATGGCTGTTTCTCGCCCCCGATGCCGCCGGGCTGAAGGTCGATCTGGTGGGGCAACTGATCACCGTCATCACCCCGCGCTCACCGCTGGGCAAAAGCCTGCTGGGCAAGTTCGAGGGCGATGAGGTGGAGATCATGGTGGCAGGCGCTCGGCAACAGTTCGCTGTCACCGAGGTGGTTTGACCAGCAGGAAACGCTATCAGTGAACGGGTAGTTCGACGCCCTCGAACAGCTCTTCCAGTTCCTGCTTGTTGTGGCACTGAATGGCCTTGGCCATGACTTCGCGGGTCAGATGCGGCGCGAACTTCTCGATGAAGTCGCACATGAAACCCCGCAGGAAGGTGCCGCGACGGAAGCCGATCTTGGTTACGCTGGACTCGAACAGTTCGCTGGCATCGAGTACCACCAGGTCGCTATCGAGCTTGGTGTCGACAGCCATTTTTGCCACGATGCCTACGCCCAGCCCCAGGCGAACATAGGTCTTGATCACGTCGGCGTCGGCGGCGGTGAACACCACTTTCGGCGTCAGGCCGCGATGGCTGAAGGCTTCGTCGAGTTTCGAACGGCCGGTAAAACCGAACACATACGTCACGATCGGGTATTCGGCCAGCGCTTCGAGGGTCAGTTTCGACAGTTTGGTCAGCGGGTGGCCCTGAGGCACGACCACGCAACGGTTCCAGCGGTAGCACGGCATCATCACCAGATCACCGAACAGCTCGAGCGCTTCGGTGGCAATGGCGAAATCCACGGTGCCGTCAGCGGCCATTTCGGCGATTTGCATCGGCGATCCCTGATGCATGTGCAGGGCCACGTCCGGGTATTGCTTGATGAAATTGCTGATCACCGGCGGCAATGCATAACGCGCCTGGGTATGAGTGGTGGCAATCGACAGGGTGCCTTTCTTCTCGTTGGAGAATTCCTGGGCGATCTGCTTGATGCTTTCAACCTTGCGCAGAATCTCGCCGGCGGTGGTGATGATGCGCTCGCCGGCCGGGGTGACACGGGTCAGGTGCTTGCCGCTACGGGCAAAAACCTCGACGCCCAGTTCGTCTTCCAGCAGACGGATCTGCTTGCTGATGCCCGGTTGAGAGGTGTAAAGGCTTTGGGCTGTAGCGGAAACGTTGAGGTCGTGGTGCGCCACTTCCCAGATGTAGCGCAATTGTTGAAGCTTCATATGAATCCCTCAAAGCAGGTAGACGCCACGGGCATCAGCGACGGTATATAACTATATTAATGGCTCGAAGAATAAATCTAGAACTTTTTTATCAAATTGCCATTATTCGTGTTCTAGCGATCCCCTTGACGACGACGTTGCACCAGCGGCACCAGATAGACCGGCACCTTGGACAGTTGCAACACACGGGCGGCGGTTCGCCCCAGAGGCGTTTCCGCACCAGCACCATGGCTGTGACTACCTACGATCAACAAATCCACGGAGAGTTTCTGCGCCTGGTCCAGAATCACCTGCGACGGATCGCCCTGCAGCACCCGTACTGCCTGAATCCGCTCCAGGTCGTGCTCCCCTTCATCCCCCAACTCCTCACGAAAACTGTCGAGCACCCGCTGCTCGATACTGGCAATCACCGTATTGAGGCCCTGGCTGTGAAACTCGTTCAGCGCCTGTTCATCGAGATAACTTTGCAGCACCGATTCGGCAAACAACCCCATGGGTTCAACCGCATGCACGACATACAAACTGGCATTGAAGGTCCTGGCCAGTTCCAGGGCATGCTGCATCACCACGGGCGCGTACAGACCAAGGTCAGTGGCATACAGCATCGAACGAATCATATGACCTCCTCGACTGCCAACATGGCGGAGATTTGATTCAGCTTAGCAGTGCCTTGGCGACTGCGACGTCCGGCGCAACGTATTGAATGGCGGGCTTAAACCTTTTGCTCATTGCTTATGCCATGGGGCACATGACCGGTGGCGACGACTTCTCGGGCCAACTCGCAGTGACCGGCCTGATCGTCGAAAAACACGTCGGCCGCAAAGGCTTCGAGAAAGGCCGATTTGGTCAGGCCGCCGAGGAACAGCGACTCGTCGAGACGGATGTCCCATTCGCGCAATGTGCGAATGACCCGCTCATGGGCCGGCGCCGATCGCGCCGTGACCAGTGCGGTACGGATCGGACAGGTGTCCTCCGGGAACTCACGCTGCAAGAGGTTGAGGGCCGCGAGAAACCCTTTGAACGGCCCACCGCGCAATGGTTCGCGGGCGGCCTCACGCTCGCTGGCCTGGAACGCCTCCAGACCACCGGCCTGATAAACGCGTTCCGACTCATCGGAAAACAGTACCGCGTCTCCATCGAAGGCAATGCGTAACTCGTCGCTGGCCGCGCGGCTGGCACCGCCCGACAGAATGGTCGCTGCCGCGAACCCGGCGTCCAGTGCATTGCGCACATCTTCAGCGTGGGTCGAGAGAAACAGGTCGCAGCCAAAGGCCTTTAGGTAGGGATAGGGACTGCGCCCACCGACAAAGGCCGCACGGGAAATGGCCAGTCCGTAGTGGTCAATCGAGTTGAACACCCGCAGCCCGGTGTCGGCGCTGTTGCGCGACACCAGAATCACCTCGACCCGGGCGCGACCGAGGCTGTTGTTGAGGTTCAGGAGTTTCTGCACCAACGGGAAGGCATCGCCGGGCTCGAGGATTTCGTCTTCGTGTTCGATCTGATATTGTCGGTAAGCCTCGACGCCACTCGACAGGTAGACCTTGTGACTTTCACTCAGGTCGAACAGCGCCCGCGAAGAAATCGCCAGCACCAGCTTGTCGTCAATTGCCTTTGGCATGCCCTTCCCCCTCAGGTCGGTCGACTCAGGTGTTGCGTCGATCAATGAAACTCAAACTGCGATACAAGGCCTCGATGCGTGGCATCTCACACCCGGCTGCCTTCGCCGCCGCCAAAGGCCGGGCGTAGATCGCGGCCAGTTCCAGCGGTCGCTTGTGCAAATAATCGTGGTACATGCTCGGCCAGTAGTCGGGCATCTTTTCGGTCACCATGAACAAATGCTCGGCATAGCCTGCCGGTACGTCGTGCCCGCAGGCAAAAGCGCCTTGCACCACTTCAGCCATCAGCGCCTTGACCAGCTCGCGGCTGTCGGCATCGGCCATCAACGGTGTGGTGCTCGCCCCCAGCAAAACCGAGAGACCGTTGTAAGGGATATTCCAGACCAGTTTTTGCCAACGCGCCTGATGCAGATTCGCCATGGCCTGGGAATCGAGGCCGGCGCTGCGAAACAGCCCGACGCCCTCCTCGACAATTGCGCTGCGTGCCGGCCCATCGGCAGGACCGCTGTGATAACCCACATGCACCGCGCCCAGCGCCTGATGGGTAATGACACCCGGCGCCTCGCGATGGACGCAGATGTAGCAGAGCCCTCCAAGCACATGCAGCGAATCGGGGAGCAACGCGCGCAGGCTGTCTTCGACGTCCAGGCCGTTTTGCAACAGCAGTACCTTGGCGTTCGGTGCCGCCGCCTGCAGGATGGCAGGTGCCAGGTCGGCGTTGCTGGTGGTTTTCGCGCCCACCAGCAGCCAATCGCAGGGTGGCATGTCTTGCGCGTCCGAATAGGCCTGCACCGGATTCAACGTCAGTACACCGTGGGGCGCGCTATCGACTCGCAAGCCATGCTCGGCCACCGCGGAGAACTCGCTGCGTAGCAGAAAGTGCACATCAAAACCGGCACGCGCCAGCATCACCCCGTAGAAACCGCCGATTGCGCCGGTTCCGATAATGCCGATCGTCGGCCTGGCAACTGCTCCCATCATGGCAACTCCTCTGCTGTTCGACTCAGCGCCTGGCGCACGGCCCGATTGAGCTCGGTGCCGGTCAGGCGCGATTTCAGTGTTCCAAAGAACTCACCGTCGCGAACGACAAACAGCGCCGGCAAGTGAAAGACCTGGTAACGCTCGACCACCCCGCCGTTATTGCCAGCATCGATCCAGCACAGTCGATCGACTGCCAGGTCGAGTATTGGCAATTGCTCGCGGGCAAAACGGCAACTGGCGCAGCCGACACTGGTGAAAATGACCAGCGATACACCGCTCATCGCCAGCAACCGTTGGTCGGCGTCAAAATCGGTCAGTTCCAATTCGACCACTATACTGGGAGGAACAATGTCAGATGGCCGACACATGGAGTCTGTGTTCATGGGACGATTCATTCCTCACCCTGACGATGTGCCCGTCGAATTAACGTTGCTGAAACCTGAGTGTCTTTCGCGACGACAGCTGCACACTATCAGTCTCGGGGGCATGGCTTGCAATTATCACCGCGCTTGGCGCCACGGCACGGCGCTGGAGGTACGCATGCCGACCGTGAACCCGGACATGCGCTACCTGGGCTATGTCGCCTGGTGCCTGCGACGCAAGCACGGTTACCTGGTAGGCATCGCCTTCGTCGATGAACAAACGCTGTTCAGCGCCCGGATGGGCGAACAGGTGTGCCAGATCGAACGCTACTGCCGCCTGCATGACGCCCACGAAGACTTGCAGGACATCCAGGCCCTGGCCCTCGAATGGGTCCAGGAGCATGCCGACGAGTTCTCTCACGATTCGGTGCGCAAGGCTTTTGCGCAACCGGTGCTGGAATAGAAGCATTCTTGATCGGTTTGCCCCTCGCGGCAGGGAAACTGACTGCGAAACCCCACCAAACCGGCGTCTGCCCATTGTCGAGCCACGGTGTAACGCGCTAAGGTTCAGCTCCCCGACGCGCTTAATTTGCTGTGCTCCGCCGCGCGGGTTCGCTGGCGGCCGGCACCCGTGACCTGACGAGTAAACGATGGCTGATTTACCGATCAACGACCTAAACGTCGCCTCCAACGAGACACTGATCACTCCCGATCAGCTCAAGCGCGATATCCCCCTGAGCGACGCCGCACTGCGCACCGTCACCAAGGGCCGCGAAGTCATTCGCAACATTCTGGATGGCACCGACCACCGCCTGTTCGTCGTCATCGGGCCTTGCTCGATCCACGACATCAAGGCCGCCCACGAATATGCCGACCGCCTGAAGGTTCTCGCCGCCGAAGTGTCCGATACCCTGTATCTGGTCATGCGCGTGTATTTCGAGAAGCCACGTACCACAGTCGGCTGGAAAGGCTTGATCAACGACCCGTACCTGGACGACTCGTTCAAGATCCAGGACGGCTTGCACATCGGTCGCCAGTTGCTGCTGGACCTGGCCGAAAAAGGCCTGCCGACCGCCACTGAAGCCCTCGACCCGATCTCCCCGCAATACTTGCAGGACCTGATCAGTTGGTCGGCTATCGGCGCGCGCACCACCGAATCCCAGACTCACCGTGAAATGGCCTCCGGGCTGTCCTCGGCCGTCGGCTTCAAGAACGGCACAGATGGCGGCCTGACCGTGGCGATCAACGCCCTGCAATCGGTTTCCAGCCCGCACCGCTTCCTGGGTATCAACCAGGAAGGTGGCGTGTCGATCGTGACCACCAAGGGCAATGCCTACGGTCACGTGGTGCTGCGCGGCGGCAACGGCAAACCGAACTACGATTCGGTCAGCGTTGCGCTCTGCGAGCAGGCGCTGAACAAGGCGAAGATTAAGCCGAACATCATGGTCGATTGCAGCCACGCCAACTCCAACAAGGATCCGGCCCTGCAACCACTGGTGATGGAGAACGTCGCCAACCAGATCCTCGAAGGCAACAAGTCGATCATCGGCTTGATGGTTGAAAGCCACTTGAACTGGGGCGCCCAGGCGATCCCGAAAGACCTCGCCGACCTGCAATACGGCGTGTCGATCACCGACGCCTGCATCGACTGGACCGCTACCGAAAACACCTTGCGCAGCATGCATGCCAAGCTCAAGGATGTGCTGCCTAAACGCGATCGCAGCTGATCGCCTGTTTAGCCGCGCAAAAAGCACACACAAAAAAACGCCGGGCTGGTCCCGGCGTTTTTTTATGTATTCGTTTTGTTGAAGGTCACTGACTCAGCTTGGCCGCATGCCGCTGGTGACGCTCCATGTAGCGCTCGACGTAGGAGCACGATGGAATGACGGTGTAGCCCATTTCGTCAGCGTACTCCAGCGCCTTCTCGGTCAAGGCTGCCGCAATACCGCGACCACGCAATGCGTTGGGCACGAAGGTGCGATAGATATCCAGGGTCTGTTTCCCCAGATCCATATAGGTCAGATAGGCACGATGACCGTCCACATTGGTCTCGAACTGATGACCAGCCTGGTCATGGTGGATGGACAACGCCTCGCTCATCACTACTCCTCGCGGGTCTGGAATTCCGACCCCTACCTTACCGATGTTTTTCCGGCGAAGGAACATCTACGCCACCCCGTGCCTGAGTGGACACCGAGAAGAGCTGCACCGATCTCGCGCTACCTAGCACGTACAAATAGTAGGCACCATTGGCAGAAATGCTCAAGATGCGCTCGTCATCGTGCGGGTTGGCGGGTGCTGCTCCGGATCACGCAGGATTGGCTCGACCGAAGATCACTCGGGTCGATAGCCTGTACATTGCCGGATGTTGAGACTTAAGACGAGCGCCCGCTGTTAAAGTCACCTGAACATCGAGAAAGATATTGGGAGGCGCTACGCAAAAGCCGAACAAAAGTGTAGACAAATCCATGTAGGCGGACTTTAGCCAAACGGTAAAAAGAGCGGTGTGCCGAAGGAACTTTTTCTCTCCAGTTCGCTCAGCTACGGGCCTTGCAGCTGGATATTTTTTAAACAATTCAGTTAAAAGTTGCTCGAAAAAGAATCAACGCCTACAATTTTTTTTGCTTCTTGCTTCACGTCAGTTTTACTTACTACAAGTAATGGGTAGTATGTACGCCGGCTATTTCCTCAATCGGAGGAGATAGCTACTTAATAGAAAGTCCTTGAAGGGGAACACGATGAACAACGTTCTGAAATTCTCTGCTCTGGCTCTGGCCGCAGTTCTGGCTACCGGTTGCAGCAGCACATCGAAAGAAACCGAAGCACGTCTGACCGCTACTGAAGACGCAGCTGCTCGCTCCCAGGCTCGTGCAGACGAAGCTTACCGTAAAGCTGATGAAGCTCTGGCTGCTGCTCAAAAAGCACAACAGACTGCTGACGAAGCTAACGAGCGTGCTCTGCGCATGCTGGACAAAGCTAGCCGCAAGTAATAATCCTTCGGGATTGTTATCAAGCCGACCCATTTTTTGGGTCGGCTTTTTTATTGCCTGGCGTTTCTCCAGGCAATAAAAAACCCGTCGACGCTGTCCGCGCCGACGGGCTATTTGCCAGCGTTACTGCAGCGGGTCGATCGGCATGCTCGATACCATCGGTGCAACGCCGTTGCCCGGCACAGCGATCTCAACCGGCAGGCCGTCTTCAGCGGCGACCACATCACGCACCACATCCCAGTTCATACGCAGGTTGTTGGTGATGTCTTCACGCTTGAGCATCGCATTGATGACCGCGGTGTGCTTGTCGACCACCGACGGGTTGCCCTTGTCGTCCAGCGGCGTATGCGCCTCCAGATAGACCTTGCCGCCACTCATGCCGAACTTGTACGGGTCGTTGATGATCCGTACCGACGTACCGACCGGCACCATGCCCGCCATTTCCAGCACGTTGTTGTTGAACATGCGGAAGCAGCCGTGGCTGGTGCGCATGCCGATACCGAACTTCTTGTTCGAGCCGTGGATCAGGTAGCCCGGAGTGCCCAGAGTAAACTTGAACGGCCCCAGCGGGTTGTCAGGGCCGGCCGGCACGACGTTGGGCAGGGGATCACCATCTGCTGCGTGCTCGGCCTTGATCGAAGCCGGAGGCGTCCAGGTAGGGTTCGGTGTCTTGGCGGTGATGCTGGTGTGGGCAATCGGCGAGCCCCAACCTTCACGGCCGATACCCAGCGGGAACGTGTACACCACGTTCTTGCCTTTCGGGTAGTAGTAGAGGCGGTACTCGGCCAGGTTGATCACGATGCCTTCACGCGGGCCTGGTGGCAGGATGAAGCGAGTCGGCAGAATGATTTCCGTACCGACGCCAGGCAACCAGGCATCGACACCCGGGTTGGCCGCGACCATTTCCGTGTAGCCCAGATCGTAGGTGGTACCAAGGTCGGCGAAGGTATCTTCGTACTTGGCCTTGATCACCTGCACCTGGCCGATGATGTCCTCACCGGGCGGTGGCAGGGGAAGCTCCAATGCTGCGACTGGACCGGCCACAAAGAGGACGGCAAGAGTCAGGCAGCGGGTGACGGCAGGAAAGCGCGACAACATCCGGAAAATCCTATGCATGATCAACTGAGAGTATAAGAGCGCGATTGTACACTGCAGTCCATTATTTCGGGGAGATCGCCCGATTACAGGCAGTGCAGGCCGATTTTGCGATTATCTTCGATCCCGTGTGGGAGTGGGCTTGCTCGCGAAAAACGCCAGGACAACTCGGGCATTCGGGCAGCACGCGTTATCGTTGACGTCCATCGTCGGAACGCCGCCCGGAGCAAGCTCGCTCCTACAGAAGAGCAGAGCAAAAGCAGGGCCGCGTACCCCCACGTTCTTCACCACTCATCAGGCCGAGCGTTAGCTTGCCTGCAGCTCTTGATCTTGATCCACCCGCCCCCTCGGAAGGCTGAGTGGAGGTGTTCATCCGGGGACAGGCGCGCAGCGCCGTTCGACGAATTCGAACACATCGAGAGGAGGTCGTCGCGAAGCAGACCGGAGGCAATGCGCCCTGATGAATACCGGAGCGAAGGAACCCCGAGCTTTAGCGAGGGGCCGTACGTAAGGGGCATTTTTTGCTTACTTTTTTAGACGCTTGTAAAAAAGTGAGTCGCCGTAAGGGCGAAACCGCCAGCCGCCGTTACCGCAGCAACGGATATGTACACGGTCAACGAAAGACAGGTCGGCTCGAAGGCCGCCCCGACTCCTGACGGATCAAAGCTCAAACCGCAATTCAGGCCAGATCGGCGACGTCCCCCGCTTCTGCGACTCAAGAATGGCCCTACACAACGAACACAGCCGCTGGTCCTGAAACACCCGGCGATCAACACTCGACCAGCGAGGTTGCGCCGGCAACAGACTGCCGCACAGGGTGCGGTCCGCCGAACCGCCCAACTCCAGCTGACGGGTCACCAGATGCACCCGCACTTCCTGGCAGGCGAACAGATCCAGCTGTTCGTCAGGCTCGATCAGTTGATAGGCAAATAGTGACCAGGCGGGACGCGGCATCGGGGGCTCCAAATCGGGGGCGCCACCTTAGCCGAAAGCCTGCTTCTAGAAAAGTGTCATAACAGCGGTTTTAGAGTAGGCCAGACATTTTCCAGCAACTTGTCCTGGGCCCCAGCCGCCGGGTGTATGCCGTCAGCCTGCATCAAGTCCGGATGGCCGCCTACGCCATCGAGGAAAAACGGCACCAGCGGGATCTTTTTCTCTTCGGCCAGGTTGCTGTAGACCTCGGCGAACGCCTTGGTGTAACGCGCACCATAATTGGGTGGCAATTGCATGCCGAGCAACAACACCTTGGCACCGCTGGCCCGGGAGCTGTCGATCATCGAAGCAAGATTTTGTTGCAATTGAGTTGGCAACATCCCGCGCAGACCATCATTGCCGCCCAACTCGAGGATCACCAGTTCCGGTTTATGCTCTGCAAGCAGCGCGGGCAGGCGCGCCTGGCCTCCGGCACTGGTGTCGCCACTGATGGACGCATTGATCACTTTGTCGTCGAAACCTTCGTGCCTGAGCCGTTGCTCAAGCAGCGACACCCACCCCAGCCGGGTATCCAGCCCGAAACCGGCGCTGATACTATCGCCAACGATCAGGACTGTACCCGCCGCTGCGTTTTGGGCCATGCAAATCAAGGCCAGGCCAGCACTCAAAAACCAGACACGCATCGGACTCTCCATGGGCGCAAGCATTCTCATCGCGAAGGACCTTAGCAAAGTGGTTCCCAGCGCGGAAGGTGAACTGACCATCCTGCACCAACTCAGCCTGGAACTGAACCAGGGTGACAGCCTGGCCATCGTCGGCGCTTCCGGCTCCGGCAAGTCCACCCTGCTGGGCCTGCTTGCCGGCCTCGACCTGCCGAGCAGCGGCGAAGTCACTCTCGCCGGGCAAGGCCTGAGCAACCTCGATGAAGACCAGCGTGCGCGCATCCGCGCCGAGCACGTGGGTTTTGTGTTCCAGTCATTTCAGTTGCTCGACAGCCTCAATGCCCTGGAAAACGTCATGCTGCCGCTGGAACTCGATGGCCGCAAAGACGCCCGCGAACGCGCCACCCAATTGCTGCAACGGGTGGGGCTGGGCCAGCGCCTGACTCACTCCCCGCGCCAGCTCTCGGGGGGCGAGCAACAACGCGTGGCGATTGCCCGAGCGTTTGCCGCCGAGCCCGATGTGCTGTTCGCCGACGAACCGACCGGCAACCTCGACAGCCACACCGGCGAGCGCATCAGCGACTTGCTGTTCGAGCTCAACCAGGAGCGCGGCACGACCCTGGTGCTGGTGACTCACGATGAACGCCTGGCCCATCGTTGCCGGCGCCTGATCCGTCTTGAAGCCGGCCTGCTGGTCGCCCCTCTGGAGCCTTGATGGCACGCCTGCCGCTGTTGCGCCTGTTCAGTCTCGCCATCCGCCAATTGCTGCGCGATGCCCGCGCCGGTGAATTGCGCGTGTTGTTTTTCGCCTTGCTGGTGGCCGTGGCCGCCAGCACCGCCATCGGTTACTTTGGCGCGCGCCTGAACGGCGCCATGATGCTGCGCGCTACCGAATTCCTCGGTGCCGACCTGCTGCTCGAAGGCAGTTCGCCTGCGCGCCCCGAACAAATAAGAAGCGGCACCGAACTGGGTCTGGAGCACGCCCAAGTGGTGGAGTTCTCCAGCGTCATCGCCACCGACAAAAGCATTCAGTTGTCCAGCATCAAGGCCGCCGATGACACCTACCCGCTACGCGGTGAATTGAAAAGCGCGCCCACCCCCTTTGCCACGCAAATAGTCGGTGGCGGACCGCAACCCGGTGAAGCCTGGGTCGAGGCACGCCTGTTGACCGCTCTGGACCTGAAGATCGGCGACAGCATCGATGTCGGCATGAAAACCCTGAAACTGGCGCGGGTGCTGACTTACGAACCTGATCGCGCCGGCAACTTCTACAGTCTGACACCGCGGGTGCTGATCAACCTCGACGACCTTGCAGCCACCGGCGTGGTGCAGCCCGGTAGCAGGGTCAGCTATCGCGAATTATGGCGAGGCAACACTCAGGCACTCGAAACGTATCGGCAACTGATCAAACCGGGGCTTGCCGCCAACCAGCGCTTGCAGGACGCCCGCGACGGTAATCGACAGATCGGTGGCGCCCTGGGCAAAGCCGAACGCTACCTGAACATGGCGAGCCTGGTGGCGGTGTTGCTGTCCGGCGTGGCGGTGGCGCTGTCGGCAACCCGCTTCGCCACCCGACGGTTCGATGCCAGTGCCTTGCTGCGCTGCCTCGGGCTGTCGCGCCGGGAAACCATGGTGCTGTTCAGCCTGCAACTGACTGTGCTCGGGCTGCTGGCCAGCATCAGCGGCGCCCTCCTCGGCTGGCTCGCACAGCTGGGGTTGTTTGCCCTGCTGCATGACTTGTTGCCGACCGACGTGCCTCCGGGCGGGCTGTTTCCGGCTATTGCCGGGATCGGCACAGGACTGGTGGCGTTAGCCGGATTCGCCTTGCCGCCACTGGCAGCTCTAGGCCGGGTTCCACCATTGCGCGTGCTGCGCCGGGACATGCTGCCGATCCCTTCCAGCACCTGGATGGTCTACGGCGCAGCGCTGGGCGCCCTCGCCCTGATCATGTGGCGTCTGAGCCTGGACCTGGTGCTGACCTTTGCCCTGCTCGGCGGCGGCGTGATTGCAGCGTTGGTGCTGGGCGGCTTGTTGTTGCTGCTGTTGAAGAGCCTGCGGCGCATGCTTGCTCGTGCGTCCTTGCCCTGGCGCCTGGGACTGGGCCAACTGCTGCGTCATCCACTCGCTGCCGCGGGCCAGTCCCTGGCGTTCGGCCTGATTCTGCTGTCAATGGCGCTGATTGCGCTGCTGCGCGGCGAGTTGCTGGACACCTGGCAGAACCAGCTGCCGAAAAACGCTCCAAACTACTTCGCGCTGAACATCCTGCCGGCGGACAAACAGGCCTTCACCGATCACCTGATCACCGTATCGGCGCAATCGGCACCGCTGTACCCGGTGGTGCCTGGACGCTTGATCAGCATCAACGGCGAGCCTGTGCAGCAAATCGTCACCAAGGAATCGGCCGGCGACCGGGCGATCCAGCGCGACCTGAGCCTGACCTGGGCCGCGGACCTGCCGTCGGGCAACAAACTCACGGCCGGCAATTGGTGGAACCAACAGATGCCGGACGATGTTCCCGGCGTGTCGGTAGAGGGCAAGGTCGCCGAGAGCCTGAAAATAAAGCTCGGCGATCACCTGGTATTCAGCGTTGGCGGAGTCAATCGCGAGGCGAAGGTCACCAGCCTGCGGGAGATCAACTGGGACAACTTCCAGCCGAACTTCTTCATGATCTTCCAGCCCGGCACCCTCAAGAATCTGCCAGCGACCTACCTGACCAGTTTCTATCTGGCAGCGGGTCACGACCAACAGATTGTCGACCTGTCCCGCGCCTTTCCGGCGGTGACCATCCTGCAGGTCGAAGCCTTGCTGGAGCAACTGCGCAGCATCCTCGCCCAGGTAACCCTGGCGGTGGAATACGTGTTGTTGTTCGTGTTGGCAGCGGGGATGGCGGTGCTGTTCTCCGGCCTGCAAGCGACGCTGGATGAACGCATTCGCCAGGGCGCGCTGTTGCGTGCGCTGGGGGCGGAGCGGCAATTGCTGGTCAAGGCCCGGCGTATCGAGTTCGGTTTGCTGGGCGCGGTCAGTGGCTTGCTGGCGGCGCTGGGTTCGGAAGTGGTGAGCTGGGTGCTCTACCGCTACGCCTTTGACCTGCCGTGGCATCCACATCCATGGCTGTTGTTGCTCCCATTGGTGGGCGCCATGCTCATTGGTGGTGCAGGAGTGTTCGGCACCCGTCGGGCATTGAATGCCAGCCCGCTGACAGTTCTGCGCGAGGGTTGATAGACTCCCAGCCATCCTCACCACAAGAAGCTGTCATGAGCCGTTACCGCCCTCCCCGCACCGCTGGCACCGCGCTGATCACCCCCGAGGGTGAAGCGCGGATGCGCGCCGAGTTCCATGAGTTGTGGCATGTACGTCGGCCCCAGGTTACCCAGGCTGTCAGCGAAGCCGCGGCCCAGGGTGATCGCTCGGAGAATGCCGAATATACCTATGGCAAAAAGATGCTGCGAGAGATCGACAGCCGCGTGCGTTTTCTCACCAAACGCCTGGAAGCGCTCAAGGTTGTCAGCGAAAAACCCAGCGATCCGAACAAGGTCTATTTCGGCGCCTGGGTCACGATCGAGGACGAGGATGGCAAAGAGTCGCGCTACCGCATTGTCGGGCCGGATGAACTGGACCTCAAACAGGGCCTGATCAGTATCGACTCGCCCCTGGCGCGCGCATTGATCGGCAAGGCGCTGGACGCCGAAGTCCGGGTCCAGGCACCGACGGGTGAGCAATGTGTATACATCGTGGCAATCGAGTACCCGTGAGCTTTAACGCCGGGTAATCAGCCCTTGCCGGGCAACGCGGGTCAGTTGCCGGATCACTTCAGGCGCATCTTCGAGGTTGGGGGACTGAATCACTGCCAGATCAAAACTGTTGTCGGCGAAACGAGCAAGCGACTCACCGTCTTCGACAAACTGGATCAGGAAGGCGGCGGGACCGCCGGTACGACGTGGCCAGCCATCGAGATAACGCAAGAGCGTCGGCTGATGTTTGCCGCCAAGCAGGATTTTTGGATTGCGCTGGGTCAGGTGTGCCGTGATCGGCGCGGGACGTACAACGGGGTTTAGTGCATTCATTGTGTCGTGTCTCTGCCTCAAAAGTCTGCATGGCAGGTGAGAGGCAACACCGAACCAGCGCTTTAGCGGTATTTCGAAGCCTGTTCCGGCTTCTATCGGCAACTGAATGAGTCACCTGGCGCCCCGCAAGTAGCTGTTTAAATCGGCGCATGAGCAACATCCTAGAGAAGCTGACTGGACAGTGTCAAGAATGACGCTCAACAAAAAAGGCCCGCACAATGCGGGCCTTTTCGTTGAGCCAGAGCAGTCAACCGGCGATGGCACGGTCCGCCGAGAGCTTGCCCGCACCTTCGATCAATACCGCGATACTGCCACCGAGCAACGCCAGGGCAAACTCATAACCGTTGTTGGCCATGAACAGACCGTTGCTGATGTGCACCGAGAAAATCGCGACCAGCGACAGGAAGATCAGGCCCAGCGCGGCCGGGCGAACCAGCAAGCCGATGATCAGGGCCAGGCCGGCGAAGAATTCGGTGCCGCCCGCGAGTGCCGCCATCAGGTAACCCGGCGTCAGTCCGAGGCTTTCCATGTACTGCGCAGTTCCAGCCAGACCATAGCCACCGAATGCCCCGAAGAGCTTCTGCGAACCGTGAGCGGCGAAAATAATGCCGACCACAATGCGCAGAATGGTCAGGCCGTAGCCGGCGCGTGTAGACAGTACCTTATTGATCAGAGTGCTCATGCTGTTTCATTCCTTGTCAGTGTGTGTTGGTTGGCCGCTATATTAATCAGTAATTCAAATTCTAAAAGCGCAAAAAACCCGTAATAACAATCAGATTAGTTGATCATTTGCGTGAGACAAACTTTTGCCCCTGGGGCTCCAACGACTCCCGCTCCCGATCGAACGCCAAGTAATACTTGTTCACGCTATTAACATAGCTGACAGGCCCTATACCCACTTGCTCCATGGCAATGCGCTCGACCTGGAAGAACCACTGGTTGGGATTCAAACCTCGCCGACGGGCTTCGGCGCGCATGCCTTGCACCCGCTCCGGCCCAATGTTGTAGGCCGCCAGCACGAAGGCCATGCGTTCGCGCTCGTTGAGTTTCGGACTGGCAAAGAATTTGCGCCGGATCATCGCCAGGTACTTGGCCCCGGCCTGCACATTGCCATCAAGGTCCTGAATATTGTTGACCCCCACCCGCTGCGCCGCAGAAGACGTGATCTGCATCAAACCGGTGGGGCCACCGCCACTGCGGGCAACGGGTTGCAGGGATGACTCCTTAAAGGCCAGCGCCGCCAGGTTCAGCCAGTCCATGCCCTGGGCGTCGGCATGTTTCTGCAGCACCGGGCGAAGTTTTTCCAGGCGCTGTCGGTCCGCCTTGGCCAGTGGATAGTGCACTTGATAGAGACGACGATAGATCCGCAGGAACGCGGCGTCCTGATCCGATGGTTTTTTGTAGACAGTGAGGAAGCGATCAATGCTGGCCCGCAGCATTGAGGCATCACGGCGCACGAACCAGAATTCCTCTCCCGGATCACTGACGAGTACCTGTTTGTCGAAACGCAGCTTCGGCAGGATCTTGCCCCAGCGTTCGGCGATCGGTTGCTCAACGATGGTCAGGTGGAAGATCCCGCCCTGCACCATCTCCAGTACATCCTCGACGGCAAGGCTCGGATCGACCCATTCGATCGTGACCGGTGGCAGTTTGTGCAAGGCGAGCTTTTGATTGATCTGGCTGACGGCATCCCCGGCGGCGCTGCCTGCGGGTAATGCCAGGGTCTTGCCGGAAAGCTGTTCAAGCTTGGTGTAGCGGCGTTCGCCCTTGATGCCCACCAGGACCAACGGGATGTTGCTGGCAATCGGCTGACTGGTGCTGACGGCGAAGCCGGGTTGCAGCTCGAGCAACTCGCCTGGCGCCACCAGATCGCCCTCCCCGCGCTGCAATGCGCCAAGCAGTTGATCCTTGGCCTTGGGAATGATCTTGAGGGTGATTTCCTGACCGTCACGGGCGTGGCCGTTGAGGTATTGCTCGAACGCTCTCAGGCGATGGTATTCGAGCCCGATCGCCTGCCCCTGGACTTCACCGGAACTGTTGCGGCTCTGGTTGACCAACACCCGCAGCACACGACTGCTGCGTATTTCCGCAAGATCGCGCACCTTGCTGGCCGGTACGGCTTGCAGCGGCCCGGGCAGACGCGCGACCGCCGTCATTGGCAGTAGCAGCGAACAACACAGCAGTAGCAAAACCGAGGGACGAATCATCCACTCTCCGGAAAGAATATGAGGCCCGCTTCAATGACGAAAACCATCAAGCGCGGCGACAAAAACAGAGCGCCCAAGGCGCTGGCAACGTGCGAAAGACTGGCACAATGATGGCAAAACTACCAACCAGGCCTGTTCCGCGGCTCAAGAGACAGCGTTAACCCGTTGTAGTTCTTGGTTTTTCTTATAAATCCACGGCTCTGATATGCTTTCCGGCCTTTGGGCCGAGGTAGCACCATGCAACTCATCGATATCGGCGTCAACCTGACCAACGCCAGTTTTGCCGACAAACACCAGGCCGTACTTGACCGCGCCTACGCGGCCGGCGTGTGCCAACTGGTGCTGACCGGCACCAGTGTCGAGGGCAGTGAACAGGCCCTTGAGCTGTGCCAGCAACTGGACAAAAGCGCCCAGCGCCTGTTCGCCACCGCCGGTATTCACCCTCACTGCGCCAACGACTGGAACGCCGACAGCGCCCGACGTTTGCGCAGCTTGCTCTTGGAGCCGAATGTGGTGGCCGTGGGCGAATGCGGGCTGGACTTCAACCGTGATTTCTCACCGCGCCCGCAACAGGAGAAGGTCCTCGAAGAACACCTGGCCATGGCCGTCGAATTGCAACTGCCGGTTTTTCTGCACGAACGCGACGCCAGCCAGCGTCTGCTGGAAATCCTGCGTGACTTCCGCGACCGACTGCCGGCTGCCGTAGTGCACTGCTTCACTGGAGAGCAGAAGGCACTGTTCAGCTATCTCGACCTGGACTTGCACATCGGTATTACCGGCTGGATCTGCGACGAGCGCCGGGGCACGCATTTGCACCCACTGGTCAAGGAGATCAAGCGCGGACGCCTGATGCTCGAAAGCGACGCACCGTATCTACTGCCACGCAGCCTGCGCCCCAAGCCGAAAAACGGGCGAAACGAGCCGGCGTACCTGACCGAAGTACTGCGTGAAGTGGCACTGCATCGCGGGGAAAGCCAAGAGGATCTGGCAGCGCATACAACCGCGTGCGCGCGGGCGTTTTATGGTCTGCCATTAATCTCCTGATTGCCATAAATCCCACAGGTTTGAAGTTGATCTGCATCAAGAATCAGTCACCTGCATAGCGGCACAATGATGGCGTCTTGCCAAAACTGTTTCCGCTATCAGAGAAGACCTCCATGGGTGCCTGGCTTAGCAATATCTCGCTGAAATACAAATTCTGGGCGGTCAATGCCGTCGCTTTCGTCACCACCCTGTTACTGGTGCTGTACGCGGTGCAACTTGAACAGCAGGCCCGCAGTCACGCCGCCCAGGCTTCGGCCCAGGCTCAGGCGCGATTGCTCGAAGCCTGGCCCGCCGGGCAAACGCTGCCCCACGCTGACAACTTGCTTGCGTTCGGCCGAGGACAGGCACCCATGCTCAATGAGCATCCCATGCAAGAACTGGCCGACGCCAATGGCTGGATCGAGATCAACGTGATGCCGCTGTTCGGTGACAATCCACTGATGGGTGCCGAAGTGTTTACCCGTGCCGACGGCCAACGGGTCGCCGTAATTGCCCATGGTCCGAGCCTGAGCCAGGTGTTCAACGAGCGTTTTGCCAACTATGCGGTGGCGGTGTTCATCCTGATGCTGGCAATGCTAGGTGCATCGCAGTTATTGATCCGCTTCCTGCTCAGCCAGCTCAACACCTTGAAAGACGTCATGTTGCACGTGGAGAAAACCGGCGATCTGTCGGCTCGCGTGCCATTGGCTTGTGGCGACGAAGTCGGGCAAATGGCCAACGCCTTCAATGCCATGCAGGCCGGTTATCAACGGGTGGTCAACACCGTCGCCAGCACCGCCCGGCAACTGGACGTCGGCGCCGCACGGCTGGCGGCCAGCATGAATGAAGTACGCCACGGCATGCTGGGCCAGCAAAGCGAAACCGATCAGGCCGCCACAGCGATCAATGAAATGACCGCCACGGTCTATCACATCGCTCAACACGCAGGTGCCACCCGTGACCTTTCGCAATCGGCCGATACCCTGGCCGGCAGCGGGCAGGCGGTTGTGACACGGGTGCAGCGGTCGATTGCCGGACTGTCCACTGGCGTCCAACAGACTGCCGAGATGATTCAACGCCTGGCCGAGGACAGCCAGAAAATAAACAGCGTGGTCAGCGTGATTCACAGCATCGCCGAGCAGACCAACCTGTTGGCGCTGAACGCCGCCATCGAAGCGGCCCGAGCCGGCGAGATGGGTCGCGGTTTCGCGGTAGTCGCCGATGAAGTACGCAACCTCGCCAAACGCGTGCAGGCCTCCACGGATGAAATCACCCTCATGGTCTCGGCATTGCAGGTGGGCACACGGGACGCCGTGGATTTCATGCAAGAGAGCTCGTTCAAGGCCGACGACTGTGTACAACAGGCGCAAGAGGCCGGCGCGGCATTGGCCGAGATCACCGGAGCGGTGGCGCAGATGCGTGAAAGCAACACGCAGATCGCGGTGGCGGCCGAGCAGCAGAGCCAGGTGGCGGAGGAGATGAACCGGGCGGTGGTGAGCATCCGTGACGTGACCGAGAACACGGTGCAGCAGACGGTGACGTCGGCGATCACCAGCAATGAGCTGGCGGCGTTGGCCGGGGAACTAAGCAAGGCGATAGGTCAGCTCAAACTTTGAGGGCCTCTTCGCGGGCAAGCCCGCTCCCACAGGCGACCGCGTTCTTTCATTGGAATACGGTCAAAATGTGGGAGCGGGCTTGCTCGCGAAGGCTTCAGAACTGGCACCATCTATTCCAGTCATGGCACCTATCAAGCCAATAGCCAGCCTTGATTCGCCGCAAGCATTGGCCGGGCCTATTCTTAATCACATGTGTTCAACATGGATAGAGGATCGGCATCATGGGCAAACGTCACCCCAACCTACCCGCCTGGCAATGGCGAGCCTACCCGAACAATCATCGGCACCCGACCAATCTGGTGCTGCACCTGATCGCGGTGCCGCTGTTCATCGTGGCATTTCTGCTGATTGTGACCGGGGTGTTCAGCCTGAGCCTGGCAAATATCGCCATCGGCGTAATCGGTGTGATTGCGGCGCTGGCCTTGCAACGCCACGGCCACAACCTGGAGACCCAAGCCTCCGAACCCTTCAGTGATCGCAAGGATGCGGTATCACGCCTGTTGGTCGAGCAGTTTCTAACGTTTCCACGGTTCTTCCTCAGCGGCGGCTGGTGGCGCGCCTGGCGTGAGCGCCACCGCCGTCACTGATCAGGCGAACACAGTCACGGTCTGCCGGCTCATGGCGATCAACCGGCCATCCGCGCTCCACATTTTTGCGGCGGCATGCCCGTAGCCATCGGCGGCGTATTCGGTTTCGACGAGGTATTTGCACCAGTCCAGGGTGTTCAGTTCCAGCAGCGGCTGCACGAATTCGATGGTCCAGGTCAGCGTGCTGCCCATCGCCGGCTTCTTCAAAAACGGCATCAGGGCCGGCGGCCAGGCGTCCACCAGCGCCAGGATATGCGCCTCGCCGATAGCCTCTTCCTTTACGTCGCCGCGCAAGCGTACCCAGCCACCCATTTGCCGGCATGTGCTACCGCTGAACGGCAGCCCGCCGACACTCCAGCGCATCGCCAGATGCCGCATGAACTCCGGGATGACGCCTTCGACGAAAGGCAATTCCTGGCATTCATCCCAGTGCTTCATTTCAGGTGCCGGTTCAGCGGCCACCGCCACTTCCGAAGGTCGCGAGGCGCCGAAGCTGCCCTGGATCAACGTCACCACCTGGCCCTTCTGTATCACCCGGCCCAGCACTTGGCTGACGGCCTTGCCTTCGCGCAGCACCTCGACGTCAAAACTGACCGGCACCTCGGGCTCAACCGGGCCGACAAAGGTAATTGCCAACGAACGCACCGGCCGATCCGCCGGAACCCGGGCGCGCATGGCTTCGTACTGCAAAGCGGCCACCAGGCCACCGAAACTGGCTCGCCCCTGGGCCCATGAGGCCGGGATAGACAGCTCCATCGGCTGGCTGCGGACAGCGTTGAGCAGTTCGGAAAAACGCATGAAAACCTCTGGGAATGGAAAAAGATGAAGGGATCTTAACCATCTGGCGACGTTGATACATCGCCTATTCCGGCCAAATTGACTGACAGATAAGTCGCACAAGCCTCGTGCCGGACATATAACCTGCAGGAGCGAGCCTGCTCGCGATAGCGCCCGGACAGCCAACATCAATGTTGAATGTCACGACCTCATCGCGAGCAGGCTCGCTCCTACAATGGATCCCCGGTGTTTTCAGGATTTGAAACAGGCCTTGCTGAGTTTTTCCAGCACCCTGTCCGCTTGGCTTTCAGCCTCGGCCATGGTGGCTTCCCACACGGCAACACAGGGTTGCAAATCCGCTTCCCGTTCAGCCATCGCCAGCCATTGCACGCAATCGTGCCAGTCGCCCAGCGCACCCTGGGCCGATTTCAGCCGAGGCATGGCCGCTTTCGGCAAACGGTCCAGTTCAGGGTAAGCATCGATGCCATAGCGCACGCGCTTGATCAGCAGGCGCAGCCGATGACGGTCGTGGGTCGGATCGTGCAGTGCCTCGTCGAGTTTTTTCCATTGCTTGCCCAGGCGTTTTTCGATGCGTTTGCGCAGGCCCTTGAGCAATCCCTGGCGCTGAGCGGCACGCAGAAAACGCGGAAACGCATCGAGGACGATCAGCATTTGCGCGAGTTCGGGACTGGTCGCCACGGCCGGGTAAGCCTCGGCCATTTGCGCCATGCGCCACTGTGCGGCTTGGGGTTGATGGTGCTGGAGCAGGTACGCCGCCAGCACTTCGCGATCACGCAATGGTGTGGTCAGATCGCCCATCCGGGAGGCCGCCGCTTCCAGTTGTTCGACGCCGGGCAACCCGCGCAAGGGTCGCAACAGACTGCGTAACCGTCGCATGGTTGTACGCAGATCATGTAACGCTTCAGGGTCTGTACGCTCTTTCAAGCGGGCCTGACAGGCCAGCAAACGAACTTCCAGGCCCAGAATCCGAGCCACCAACCGATCGATCATGGGGGTTTACTCCGTAAACAGCGCCAGGTTGCAAGCTCCAGGCTGCAAGCTCGAAGACTCTTGCAGTTTAGAGCTTGTCACCGCTTTTGCTTTTAACGCCCTGCGCGCGATTCACGAATATAGAAGCGAGCCTTCTCGGCTTTCTTGGTGCAGCCTTCGAACCCCTCGAATTGCTGCTGGGTCTTGGCCGCGGTCAACAGCGACAGGGCCTTGGAGTAGCTGACGGTCCCGGCGAAACCTTCGGCTTTGGCCAGGTCCAGTTCATGCCATGCCGCATCCAGGTTACTACCGCAGCTGTCGCGATAAGCGGTTTTGCCGGCACAACCGGCCAGCGCCAGGGCAATCAATGGCACGCAGATCCAGGCTTTCATCACTCACTCCTCAAAAATAGGTAAACAGTCATGCAGGTAAGACGCTGTGGCACCTGAAAAGTGCCGTTGGTCGCCGTGCAACTATAGCGCCGACAAGAATAACCATGTGCCGCCATGGAGTGTCGAAAATACGACGCTCTTGTCCCCTCGAACGACCATGGCGATTGAAGCATGGCCCTCGATGGGTGCATTGTTGAATCATTCAAACGAGGGCGATCCATGAAAAAGCGTGTCGCACTGGTATTGGGCTCGGGTGGAGCCCGGGGTTATGCACATATCGGTGTCATTGAAGAAATCGAACGGCGCGGCTATGACATTGCCTGTATCGCCGGATGCTCCATGGGCGCGGTGGTGGGCGGGATCTACGCCGCCGGCAAACTCAATGACTACCGCGACTGGATCGAGAGCCTGGATTATCTCGACGTGTTGCGCCTAGTGGACGTCAGCTTTCGTCTGGGCGCGATCCGTGGCGAGAAAGTCTTCGGACAAATCCGCAAGATCGTTGGCGAGATCAACATCGAAGATTTGCGTATCCCCTACACCGCGGTTGCCACCGACCTGACCAACCAGCAGGAGATCTGGTTCCAGGAAGGCTGCCTGCATCAGGCCATGCGCGCCTCGGCAGCGATTCCCAGCCTGTTTACCCCGGTGATGCAAGGCAACCGCATGCTGGTGGACGGCGGCATACTCAACCCGCTGCCGATCGTGCCGGTGGTGTCGAGCCATTGCGACTTGATTATCGCGGTCAACCTCAACTCCACCAACCAGCGCCACTATCAATTGCCGGTTATCCAGCGTCCCGCCGCCTTCAAGACCCGCTTCGACAGTCTGATCAACTCCGTCGGCTCGAAGTTGCCGTTCCGGCGCAAACAAGCCGAGCAATTGTTGATTCTGGAACAGGAAGCCTTGAAGGCCGAAGGTGCGGAGCTCAACCCCTGGATCGAATCCGCCGAGCCCGAGGCGCAGCAACCCGCGGCCGCTCCGGAAACCAGTGGCGCCCCCCGCTCCGCCACCGGTTCGTTCATCATCGACAACGTCGGGCCGGCGTCCTTGCTGGATTTGATCAACCAGAGTTTTGAGGTGATGCAGACGTCGCTGGCGCAGTACAAGATTGCCGGGTATCCGCCGGACATCCTGATCAACGTGCCCAAGCGCGTGTGTCGGTTTTTCGAGTTCTACAAGGCGCCGGAGTTGATCGCGCTGGGACGGGAGATTGCACGGGATACGCTGGACCGGTATGAGAATGAGCAGAACTGAGCGCCTGAAAACTCTCGGGAGAATGTAAAGGCCTCATCGCGAGCTTGCTCGCGATGAGGCCAGATCAGACAACGAAGATCTAAAGGCTACCCTCACTCAACAACCGATACCCCACCCCTGCCTCAGTGACGATGAACCTGGGCTGGGTCGGGTCATCCGCCAGTTTCTGACGCAAGTGCCCGACCACGATGCGCAGGTAGTGAGTGTCTTCGGTATGGGTCGGCCCCCAGATGTCCTTGAGCAATTGCTGCTGGGTGATCACCCGCCCGGGATGCCGCGCCAGTTGCGCCAGCACAGCGTATTCCTTACGGGTCAGCGCGACTTCGACATCGTCGAGCAGTACCCGGCGATACGCCAGGTCGACCGTTAACGGGCCGAAGCTCAGCGCCGCTTGTTGTGCCTCGCCTGCCGGGGCCTGGCGCAATAACGCACGAATCCGCGCCAGGAACTCCTGAATACCGAAAGGCTTGGTCACGTAGTCATTGGCGCCGCCATCCAGAGCCTCGACTTTCTGCCCTTCACTGGCGCGCACCGAGAGCACCAGCACCGGCACCGTCGACCACTCGCGAAAGTCGCGCAATACCTGTTGGCCGTCCATGTCCGGCAAGCCGAGGTCGAGCACCAGCAAGTCCGGTTTGTTCAACGCAGCTTGCGCCAATCCTTCACTGCCGGTACCCGCCTCCAGCACTTTGTAGCCTTGGGAAGCGAGGCTGATGCGCAGGAATTTACGAATCTGCGGTTCGTCGTCAATGACCAAAATGGTCGCGGTCTGGCTCATGAATTCACATCAACACAAAGAAGTGGCAAGAGAGTAGCGCAAGCGCGATCAGGCTTCACTTTCGTATCCCGGCTGAGCCTGTAGCGGCAGGTGCAACGTGATGCAGGTGCCACGCCCCTCGATTCCGTCGGCGACGCTGATCCGCCCGCCATGGGCACCGACCATGCCCTGACAAATCGCCAGCCCCAGCCCGGTACCCTGCCCGCCACGATCACCCCGGGCCGCGGTATAGAACATGTCGAAAATCTTCGCCCGCTCCTCTTCCGGAATCCCCGGCCCCTCATCACAGACCGAGAAAAACAGCTCACTGTCATCGGCCCCGGCGCGCAATTGCAAACGCCCGTGGGGTGGCGAAAACCGCGCGGCGTTTTCCATCACGTTGACCAGTGCCTGTTCGATCAGCGCGGCATGCACATACAGCAACGGTAACTCGGCCGGCACCTCGGTGCTGACCTGCAACGGCGCAAGGACTGCCCGCAGGCGATTGCGCGCACTGCCGACGATGTCTGCCGGTGACACCCAGTCCCGCGCCAGCTTCAAGGCACCATGGCCGAGGCGCGTCATGTCGAGCAGGTTTTGAATGTAGCGGTCCAGGCGCTCGGCTTCATCGCGGGTGCCTTCGAGCAGCTCGCGTCTGTCCTCCAGCGGGATCGCTTCCCCCAGGGCCAGCAGGCTGTCGATACTGCCGCGCATGGACGTCAGCGGTGTACGCAAATCATGGGACACCGACGCCAGCAAGGCGCTGCGCAGTTGCTCGGTTTCGCCGTGCAGCCGCGCCGCTTCCAGATCATCGGCCAGTTGCGCCCGGGCCAGCGCCTGGGCCAATGGTTGGCTGAGCGCCGTCAACAAGCGTCGGCGCTGGCCACTCAGGGTCTGGCCTTCCCTGGCGCACACGCCAAGCAACGCCAGCGGGCCGTCTTCTACCGACAATGGCCACCACCACCAGCGACCGAACGGCAAAGTACCGGTGCCTGCACCGGCGGGTTGATCGTGCTGCCAGGCCCAATCAGCAGCGGCGCGCTCGGCCTCGCTGAACTCCAGGGGGCCACCGGTTTCGACTTTCCAGCCGTTTTGCCCGTCGCGATTGAGCAGGCACAATTGCACATCGCTCCAACCATTGAGGTGCTGGGCGGCCGCACTGACCACAGCCTGACGGTCAGTGGCGGCAGTAAGTTTGCGTGAAAGGTCGAGCAGTTCGGTGGTCTCTTCCTGGGTATCGCGCAATGCCTGCAATTGCCTGCGCTGGCGCGCCGCAAGGTTGCCGGTGAGGGCCGCCATCAGCAGGAAAAACAGCAAGGTCAGCACGTCTTCTTCGCGCTGGATGCTGAAAGAGAAATTCGGTGGAATGAACAGGAAGTCATAGGTCAGGAACGACAGCGCCGCACAGGCCAGCGCCGGCCCGAGGCTGCTGCGCACAGCCACCAGCAACACCGCCGCAAGGAACACCAGGGAGATGTTCGGCAGCGGCAGCACGCTCGCCACCGCCCAGGCCAGGGCGCTGGCCAGAACCGTCGCCACCACGGCCAATGCGTAGTCGAACCAGACCAGTGAGTGCATCGACCGCCGATGGGGTTGAAGCTGTTGATGATCGCCGTCGAGAACGTTGATCTCCAGCCCCCGTGCATTACGCAGCAGTCGCGCCGCCAGTCCGCCACCGAACAGACGTCGGCGCAGTCTCGGCCGGGACTGGCCGACCAGCACCAGGCTGGCGCGGCGTTCGGCGGCATGCTGGATCAGGGTTTTCGCCACTTCACCGGCGCGCAGCAACACCACTTCACCGCCCAATCGTTCGGCCAGTTGCTGGGCGCTCTGCAGACGCAGGCGGGACTGCTCATCACGCACACTGCCGTTGTCCACGTGCACCAGGCTCCAGGGCAAGTGCCGCCGCTGGGCCACGCGACTGGCATGCCGCACCAGGCGTTCGGCCTGGGCATCGCCGTCGACTCCTACCAGCAAACGCCCGCGCACCGCCGGCGCCGCTTGCCCCAACTGACGATACCCTTGGGCCAGATCATTATCGACTTGAGCCGCCGCGGTTTGCATCGCCAGTTCGCGCAGGGCCGTCAGGTTGGTCTGGGAAAAGAACGCATCGATGGCCGCCCGCGCCTGCTCCGGCACATAGACCTTGCCATCGCGCAATCGCTCCAGCAGCTCCCGTGGTGGCAAGTCGATCAGCAGCAGTTCGTAGGCTTCCTGCAATACCCAGTCCGGCAGGGTTTCGCGGACCTGCACGCCGGTGATGCCGCGCACCTGGTCGTTGAGGCTTTCCAGATGCTGGACGTTGACTGTGGTGTACACGTCAATGCCGGCGGCGAGCAGTTCCTGAATGTCCTGCCAGCGTTTTTCGTGACGGCTGCCCGGTGCGTTGGTGTGCGCCAGTTCGTCGACCAGCACCAGTTTCGGTTTGGCGAGGAGCAGACCGTCGAGGTCCATTTCTTCGAGCAACACGCCACGGTACTCGGAACGCACCAACGGCTGCTGCGGCAAGCCGCCGAGCAGTGCTTCGGTTTCGGCCCGGCCGTGGGTTTCGACGACGCCGGCGATAACCTTCACCCCTTGGCGCAACTGGGTGTGGGCCGCCTGCAGCATGGCGTAGGTCTTGCCGACACCCGGCGCGGCACCGAGAAACACTTTGAGCCGGCCACGGCCGTCGCGGGGCAGGTCTGCTAACAGCGCGTCGGCGCGGCCGGAGTTGCTCATGTATGAAGCTCTCTTTTTTTCTGGAATTGATATATCAATTGTTCTGACGCCTTCGCGAGCAGGCTCGCTCCCACAATTTGGAATGCGTACTCCTGTGGGAGCGGGCTTGCCCGCGATTGGCCGCGCCTCTGATTTACAGGTTTTCCAGCGCTCGATTCAACTCAAGCACATTCACCACCGGCGGGCCTACCAATGGTTGCTCGATGTGGGCGTCCAGCAGTTGTTGCAGGGTCGCTACTGGCAGATTGCGCGCCATCGCGACACGCGCCAGTTGATAGGCAATCGCCGTCGGTGGCAAGTGCGGATCGAGACCGCTGCCGGACGTAGTGAGCAGCGCCAATGGAACCGGTCCCTGGCCTGGCACCAGCAGTTTGCTGGCATCGTCGATCACCCGCGTCGCCAGCACCGGATTGCTCGGCGACAGGTTGCTGGCACTGCTCGACACGGTGGCAAAGGCACCGGCCGAAGGACGCGGATGGAACCAGGCGTCGCCGACGAAATCCTGAGCGATCAGAGAGGACCCGCGGACCTTGCCCTCGGCATCCCGCACCAGGCTGCCGTTGGCCTTATCCGGGAACGCGACCTGGGCCACGCCGGTGACCACCAGCGGATAAGCGACGCCGGTGATCAGCGTCATCAGGACAAGCAGGCTCAGGGCCGGGCGTATCAATGTGGACATTTGAAAATCCTCGAATTCACAGAAAAAACCTGTAGGAGTGAGCTTGCTCGCGATGCAATTGAGCGCGCCGCGTACAGTCAGGACGCACTCGTTATTGTTAACCACCATCGCGAGCGAGCTCCTACAGGGGGGGCAGTCAAACCAGATGCAACGCCGTCAACAGCATGTCGATCGCCTTGATGCCCACGAACGGCACAAGAATTCCGCCCAAGCCGTAGATCAACAGATTGCGCCGCAACAACGCTGCCGCACTCGCCGCATGAACCCGCACACCGCGTAGCGCCAGCGGAATCAGCACCACAATGATCAGGGCGTTAAACACTATCGCCGAGAGAATCGCGCTCTGCGGGCTGCTCAGGTGCATCACATTGAGCACGCCCAGTTGCGGATAGATCGCGGCGAACAGCGCCGGCAGGATTGCGAAATACTTGGCCACGTCGTTGGCGATGGAAAAGGTCGTCAGCGCACCGCGGGTGACCAGCAACTCCTTGCCGATCTGCACCACGTCCAGCAGCTTGGTCGGATCGCTGTCGAGGTCGACCATGTTGGCCGCTTCACGGGCCGCCTGCGTGCCGTCGTTCATCGCCATGCCGACGTCCGCCTGGGCCAGGGCCGGGGCGTCGTTGGCGCCGTCGCCGCACATGGCGACCAGACGACCGTCGTTTTGCTCGTGACGAATGCGTGCCAGTTTTTTCTCCGGCGTAGCTTCGGCCAACACATCGTCCACCCCCGCCTCAGCGGCGATGGCAGCGGCGGTCAACGGGTTGTCGCCGGTGACCATGACGGTGCGGATCCCCAGTTTGCGCAACTCGGCGAAACGCTCGCGGATACCGGGCTTGACCACGTCCTTGAGGTGGATCACCCCGAGCAACTTGCCGTCGGCACACACCAGCAACGGGGTGCCGCCGCTTTGGGCGATCTTGTCAATTTCACGGGACAGGGCCGGTGCCAGATCAGCACGCTTGAGGCCAACGAACGCCAGCAACGAATCCACCGCGCCCTTACGGTACACGCGCCCCTGATAGTCGACACCGGACAACCGGGTTTCGGCACTGAATGGCACGGCTGTCAGCACCTCAGCGGACGGTTCCGGTTGCGGATGGGTGCCGCGCAGGTACTCGACGATCGACTTGCCTTCCGCAGTGTCGTCAGCCAGCGAGGCGAGCAACGCGCCTTCGGCCAACTCCCCGGCTGTCACGCCAGGCGCGGCATATACCGCCGAGCAACGACGGTTACCGAAAGTGATGGTTCCGGTCTTGTCCAGCAGCAGGACGTGCACGTCCCCCGCCGCTTCCACCGCACGACCGGACTTGGCGATCACGTTCAGGCGCACCAGGCGATCCATACCGGCGATACCGATGGCCGACAGCAAGCCGCCGATGGTGGTTGGAATCAACGTGACCAACAGCGCCACCAGGAACACCAGCGGCAGGCTGCCGTTGGCGAAATGGGCGAACGGCTGCAGGGTCACTACAACCAGCAGAAAGATCAGGGTCAGGCCGATCAGCAGGATATCGAGCGCCACTTCGTTTGGGGTCTTCTGCCGTTTGGCGCCTTCGACGAGGGCGATCATGCGGTCCAGGGTCGACTCACCGGGGTTGGCGGTGATCTTCACCAGCAGCCAGTCGGACACCAGCCGAGTGTTGCCGGTGACGGCCGAACGGTCGCCACCGGACTCGCGAATCACGGGGGCCGATTCACCGGTGATCGCCGCTTCGTTGACCGCCGCGATGCCTTCGATCACCTCGCCGTCACCGGGGATCATCTCCCCGGCTTCGACGCGCACCACATCCCCTTTTCGCAGATTAGCGGCGGGCACCACCTGAAAGCTGCCGTTGCCGGTCTTGCGCCGGGCACTGAGGCCTTCGCTGCCGGCCTTGAGGCTGTCGGCACGGGCCTTGCCGCGACCTTCGGCCAAGGCCTCGGCGAAGTTGGCGAACAGGACGGTGAACCACAGCCACACAGCGATTTGCGCGGCGACGAAAGTCGGCACTGCGGTGTCTGGAATGAAGCACAGCACGGTGGTCAGGATCGCCGTCAGTTCGACCACCAGCATCACCGGCGCACGCTGCAACTGCCGTGGGTCGAGTTTGACGAAAGCTTGCAGCAGCGCCGGGCGCCACAGAGCCGAGATCGCGGTTTTTGGTTGTTCCGGCGCTTTGACGGTGGCGACCGGTTTAGTTACGGGCATATTCATCATCAGATCCTCAGAAGCCCATGCTCAGATGTTCAGCAATCGGACCCAACGCCAACGTCGGCAAGAAGGTCAAACCACCCACCAGCAAAATGGTCACGGTCAGCAGGGTCACGAACAGCGGGCCGTGGGTCGGGAAGCTGTTCTGCCCGATCGGGGCGGTTTTCTTCATCGCCAGGCTGCCGGCCAAGGCCAGGACCGGGAGGATGTAGCCGAAGCGACCGATCAACATGCCCAGGCCCAGCATCAGGTTGTGGAAGGGGGTGTTGGCGCCGAGGCCAGCGAAAGCGGAACCGTTGTTGGCGCTGGCCGAGGTGTAGGCGTAGAGCAGCTGACTGAATCCGTGAGGCCCTGGGTTGCTCACCGCAGCCACCGGGCCTGGCAGGCTGGCAGCGATCGCGCCGAGCACCAGTACGCCAATCGGCATGACCATCAGGGTCACCACCAGCAATTGCACTTCCCTGGCTTGCAGTTTCTTGCCGAGGTATTCCGGAGTACGACCAATCATCAGGCCGGCGAGGAACACCGCAATCAGCACGTTGAGCAACATCCCGTAGAGCCCGGCACCGACGCCGCCGAAGATCACTTCACCGACCATCATGTTGACCATCGCCACCATGCCACTCAGTGGATTGAGGCTGTCGTGCATGCCGTTTACCGAACCGTTCGACGCGGACGTAGTGGTCACCGACCAGAGCACGGTGGCGGTGGTGCCGAAACGCGCCTCCTTGCCTTCCAGCGGCGCGGTCTGTTCGACAGCGACGTTGTTCAAGGCCGGGTTAGGTTGGTATTCAGCCCACAGCGAGGTCGCGCCGCCGATCAGGAACAGCGCCAGCATGCAGGCGATGATCGCGCGACTCTGACGCAGGTCCTTTACGTAGTGACCGAAGGTGAACACCAGTGCCACCGGGATCAGGATGATTGAGGCCACTTCGAACAGGTTGCTCCACGCCGTCGGGTTCTCGAACGGATGCGCCGAGTTCACGCCGAAGAAGCCACCACCGTTGGTGCCCAATTGCTTGATCGCAATCTGACTGGCAGCCGGCCCGAGCGGGATCACCTGGTCAACACCCTGCATCGTCACCGCGTTCACATACTGCGCGAAGGTTTGCGGCACGCCCTGCCAGACCAGGTACAGCGCCAGCAGCAGGCACAGCGGCAGCAAGCCGTAGAGGGTGGCGCGGGTCATGTCGACCCAGAAGTTGCCCAGAGTCCGGGTGGATTTGCGGCCGATGCCGCGACACAGCGCGACAAGTACCGCCAGACCGGTGGCGGCGCTGACGAAGTTCTGCACGGTGAGGCCTGCCATCTGACTCAAGTAGCTCAGGGACGCTTCGCCGCTGTAGGCCTGCCAGTTGGTGTTAGTCATGAAGCTGACGGCGGTGTTGAACGCCAGCGTCCACTCCTGACCCGGCAGGTTCTGCGGGTTGAGCGGCAGGCGGTCCTGGAACAACAGGATCGTGAACAGCAGCAGGAAACCCGCGAGGTTGAAAGCAATCAAGGCCAGGGCGTATTTCTGCCAGCTCTGTTCGGCTTGCGGATCGACGCCGGCCAGACGATAACAACCACGTTCGACCGGACCGAGAATCGGCGTCAGCCAGGTGCGCTGCCCCTCCATCACCTTGTAGTAAAAACGCCCGAGAAACGGCGCCGGGACCAGAACCAGGGCAAAAAAACCGAGGATCAGCCAATAGTCATAACTGTGCATAGCCGCTCCTAGTTCCGGTCCGCGCGCAGCAGCGCAACCAACAGATAAATGAACAGCCCCACTGCCAGCAGCAGCGACACCCCGTCCAGAACGCTCATGGAAGTTCTCCGTGTTACGGCGTATTGCCGTGTGTGGAGTCATTGTCTGGAAGGTGGCTGTAAAGGAACGAGATCGAGGGTGCCCGCAGGGAATAAAGAAAGCGTAAAGAGTGGGTTTACGCGGGGGTTACAGGGGGCGGGAAAGCGTTCCAGTACGGAAAAAAACCAGGAGTGTCGTACGTAGAGCGTTAAATTGTGCTCGAGAGTAGTGAGTGCTGGTTGCAAGTCATGGATAATCCGGCCAAATGACGCGACGCAACCGAATGGGGTCAGGATCTCTTGCACCTCCCCGCTTGCGCCTGCAAGCTACCTCTATTCGCATTACTGAAGAAGGCTGGCCCAACGTGCGTATCCTTATTACCGGCGGAGCCGGTTTCATAGGCTCGGCCCTTGTCCGCGAGCTGATTCAACACACTGAGCATGAAGTGCTCAACCTGGACAAACTGACGTATGCCGGCAATCTCGAGTCGCTGACCAGTATTGCCAACGACACTCGCTACGAGTTCGTTCAGGCCGATATTGTCGATCAGGCGACCGTCAGTGCAGTACTGGCGCGCTTTCAGCCTCACGCGATCATGCACCTGGCAGCGGAGTCCCACGTCGATCGTTCCATCGACGGGCCATCGGAATTCATCCAGACCAACATTGTCGGCACCTACAGCCTGCTTGAAGCCGCCCGAGCCTATTGGCAAGCCCTCTCGGAACCTGAGAAAAGCACCTTCCGCTTTCATCACATTTCCACTGACGAGGTTTACGGCGACCTGCACGGTGTCGATGATCTGTTCACGGAAACGACGCCCTACGCGCCGAGCTCACCCTACTCCGCCAGCAAGGCAGCGTCCGACCACTTGGTCCGCGCCTGGCAGCGGACCTATGGCTTGCCGGTCCTGCTGACCAATTGCTCGAACAATTACGGGCCGTTCCACTTCCCCGAGAAACTGATTCCGCTGGTCATCCTCAATGCGTTGGCCGGCAAGCCGCTGCCGGTGTATGGCAATGGCCTGCAAGTGCGCGACTGGCTGTTCGTCGAGGATCACGCCCGTGCGCTGCTCAACGTGGTGACCACCGGCACCGTCGGCGAGACTTACAACATCGGCGGGCATAACGAACAAAAGAACATCGACGTGGTGCGTGGCATCTGCGCCCTGCTCGAAGAATTGGCACCGCACAAGCCCGAGGGCGTTGCGCATTACGCCGACCTGATCACGTTCGTCCAGGATCGCCCTGGGCATGACCTGCGTTACGCAATCGACGCCAGCAAGATTGAACGCGAACTGGGCTGGGTGCCCGAAGAGACCTTCGAAACCGGCCTGCGCAAAACCGTTCAATGGTACCTGGACAATTTGGAATGGTGCCGCCGCGTTCAAGACGGCAGCTATCAGGGCGAACGCCTTGGCGCCATCAATCCCAAGGAGCTGCTCGCATGATGAAAGGCATCGTTTTGGCGGGTGGCTCGGGCACGCGCCTGCACCCGATTACCCTTGGAGTGTCGAAACAGCTGTTGCCGGTCTACGACAAGCCCATGATCTACTATCCGATCTCGGTGCTGATGCTGGCCGGCATCAAGGATATTCTGCTGATCTCTACCCCGCAGGATCTACCTCAGTATCGCAATCTGCTGGGTGACGGCAGCCAGTTCGGGGTGAACTTCACCTTTGCCGAACAGCCATCACCGGACGGTCTGGCCCAGGCCTTTCTGATTGGCGAAGAGTTCATTGGCGATGACCCTGTGTGCCTGATCCTGGGCGACAACATCTTCCATGGTCAGCACTTTGGCGAACAATTGCAGAACGCGGCAAAACGCACCTCCGGCGCCACCGTGTTCGGCTACTGGGTCAAGGACCCCGAGCGCTTCGGCGTGATTGATTTCGACAGCGATGGCCGTGCCCTTTCGATCGAAGAAAAACCGAAAGCGCCGAAATCCAGTTATGCCGTTACCGGCCTGTACTTCTACGACAACGATGTGATCGAGATCGCCAAGGCGGTGAAACCTTCGCCTCGCGGCGAGCTGGAAATCACAGACGTCAACAATGCCTATCTGCAACGTGGCGATCTGCAGGTCGAGCGTTTTGGTCGAGGTTTCGCCTGGCTCGACACCGGCACCCACGATAGCTTGCTCGAAGCCTCTCAGTACGTGCAGACCATCGAACACCGCCAGGGTCTCAAAGTCGCCTGTCTCGAAGAGATCGCCTATGAAAACGCCTGGATCAACCGCGAACAGTTGATGGAGCGCGCCCGGTACTTTGGCAAAACCGGGTATGGCCAGTACCTGGCCAAGCTGGCAGGGGAAGAGCAATGAACCTGTGTGAGCCCGATTCGCCCGGTAACGAGACTGGACTGTTCCCGTGAAAATACTCATCAATGGCCGACACGGTCAGGTTTCACATGAATTGCAACAGCGGCTGGGGGCTGTCGGCGAACTGGTCGTATTGGGTCGCGATCAGCTCGATCTCGCGCAGCCCGATCAGATTCGCCATCAAGTGCAAAACATTCGACCCGATCTGATCATCAACGCGGCGGCCCATACAGCGGTTGATCTGGCAGAAAGTGAACCGCAATCAGCCTTTGCCATTAACGCCGTAGCTCCCGGCATCCTTGCCGAAGAAGCGCTGGCTCTCGACATCCCGTTGATACATTACTCCACGGACTATGTATTCGACGGGATGAAAGCCGGACCTTACAACGAGGACGACACGCCCAACCCGCTCGGGGTGTACGGCAAGAGCAAGCTGGCCGGCGAACAGGCCATCAGGGACGTGCAAGGTCAATATCTGATTCTGCGTACCAGCTGGGTCTACTCGACTCATGGCCGCAATTTTCTACTGACGATGCAACGTCTGCTGCAAGAGAAACCTGAGTTACGTGTAGTCGCCGATCAAATCGGTGCACCTACATGGGCCGGTACAATCGCCAATAGCACCCTTGCCCTGATTCAACGCTGGCAGACGAGTCAGGTTACCAACTGGGGTACTTATCACCTGAGCGCTCAAGGTGAGACCTCCTGGTTCGGCTTCGCCCAGGCGATCGGTGAAGCGCTGCGACAACAGGGCAAGCCCTGCGCCGACCTGTTACCGATCCCGTCCAGCGACTACCCGACACCCGCAGCCCGGCCGCTCAACTCGCGCCTGGATTGCAGTCGCTTGCAACGCGACTGGGGTGTCAGTCAACCAGACTGGCAAACGGCGTTGCGCGAGTGCCTCAATCTGCAAGCCTGAATATCAACCGCTGCCCGCACCGGCATTGAAACACCAAGCCTGCGCGTTGCAGCGGTGTGGGGAGCGGGTATGCGGGCTTGCTCGCGAAAGCCGCATTTGAAACCGGCGCGCCCCTGACTGACGCACAATATTCGCGCATCCAGTGGCGAACATCCCCGATACGACAGCTTTCAGCCCATTACGACGTGCAATCGCGAAATGGCACGCCCACTGCACTGGCCTCCCCTGAGCTTTCCAAACCACTCAGGGAGCAAACCCATGAACACACAACTCAAACCCACGCTGGGCACCTTGCACCTGTGGGGCATTGCGGTCGGGCTGGTGATTTCCGGAGAGTATTTCGGCTGGAGCTATGGCTGGGGCGTGGCCGGAACCTTGGGCTTTCTGGTGACTTCGTTCATGGTCGCCACCATGTACACCTGCTTCATTTTCAGCTTCACCGAACTGACCACCGCCATTCCTCACGCTGGCGGTCCCTTTGCCTACAGTCGTCGCGCCTTTGGCGAGAAAGGCGGCTTGATCGCCGGACTGGCGACACTGATCGAATTCGTCTTCGCCCCACCGGCGATTGCCCTGGCCATCGGCGCCTACCTCAATGTCCAGTTTCCTGCCTTGGACCCGAAACACGCGGCAGTCGGTGCCTACCTCGTATTCATGGGCCTCAACATCCTCGGCGTGAAACTGGCAGCGACCTTCGAACTGGTGGTCTGCGTGTTGGCGGTCGCTGAATTGCTGGTGTTCATGGGCGTGGTCGCACCGGCATTCAGCTTCAGCAACTTCGCGCTCAATGGCTGGGCCGGCTCCGACGTGTTCGGCGCCCCGGCGATTGCCGGGATGTTCGCGGCCATCCCCTTTGCCATCTGGTTCTTCCTCGCCATCGAAGGCGCAGCCATGGCCGCCGAAGAAGCCAAGGACCCGAAACGCACGATTCCCAAGGCTTACATCAGCGGTATTCTGACCCTTGTGCTGCTGGCGATGGGTGTGATGTTCTTCGCCGGTGGTGTCGGTGACTGGCGCACCCTGTCGAACATCAACGACCCGCTGCCGCAGGCAATGAAAACCGTGGTCGGCGAAAGCTCGGGCTGGCTGCACATGCTGGTGTGGATCGGCCTGTTCGGCCTGGTGGCGAGTTTCCACGGGATCATCCTCGGCTACTCGCGGCAGTTCTTCGCCCTCGCCCGGGCCGGTTACCTGCCGGCGTCCCTGGCCAGATTGTCGCGTTTTCAAACCCCGCACCGGGCAATCATCGCCGGCGGTGTGATCGGCATTGCAGCCATCTACAGCGACGGCCTGATCAACCTCGGCGGCATGACACTGACCGCCGCGATGATCACCATGGCCGTGTTCGGCGCCATCGTGATGTACATCATGAGCATGCTCAGCCTGTTCAAACTGCGTAAAACCGAGCCGAACCTGGAGCGCACCTTCCGCGCCCCGTGCTACCCGCTGGTGCCGTTCATTGCACTGATGCTGGCGGTGGTGTGCCTGGTGGCGATGGCCTGGTTCAACACATTGATCGGCCTGATCTTCCTGGGGTTCATGGCGGCCGGTTTCCTGTACTTCATGCTAACCGCTCAATTGCGCGCCGACGCACCGGCGGATGCGATGTTGACCGGACATTGAAAGCGTTCGAGTGAACCTTGAACAACAGGCATAGAATGGGGGTAATAGCGATGGAACTGCGACAAAACCCCATCACTCAAAGTGGTATGCACGATCGGTTGGCGAACCCTCGCCAACCCGCCTGCTTTCAAGGAGAGTCCTATGCCCTGGTATGCCTGGTTGATTCTGGTCGTTGCCATCGGCTCGATCGTTGGTGGTCTGATGCTGCTGCGCGACACCGCCAACAAGGTCGAACTGACCGAAGAGCAACGTAAGCGCGTCGCCGAACGCAATGCGGAAATGGACGCCAAGGAAGCGCAGGACCGCTGACTGAAAACCCCGCTTGGAACGGCGGGGTTTGTTTTTGCGTGAAAGCACCTGAAATCATGCCGCTTTTGACCCATATCGAAGCATCTGCATGTTTTTTAGAAGTAGAAGTACAGTCACCATGCAATTTTCATTGGTTAATATGTCCGCATTGATGCGGAGATATCAGATGCGTTACTCGCAGGACCATAAAGCCCAGACCCACCAACGCATAATCAAAGAAGCTTCAGCGCGATTTCGACGCGACGGTATCGGCGCGACCGGGCTGCAACCCCTGATGAAAGCACTGGGCTTGACCCACGGCGGCTTTTACTCGCACTTCAAGTCCAAAGACGAACTGGTAGAGAAAGCCTTGCAAGAGGCTGGCGCACAAGTCGACGAGTTGTGCGCGCAAATCTTCGCCGAGGAGCATCCACTCGAATCCTTCATCGACGCTTATCTGTCCGAATGGCATCAAACCTCACCTCAGGAAGGCTGCCCGCTGTTGACCATTTCTTCGGAACTGGGACTGCGTGGTCAACCGAGTCCAACCAGCGACGTCGTGCTCCAGGCGCGACTCGATCAGATCCAGCACACCCTTGACGGAGAGCGGAGCGCCGAGCGCAGCATTGTGATCATGTCTACGCTGGTCGGCGCCTTGCTGTTATCGCGTAGCGTTGCCGACGCCGAATTTGCCCAACGGATTCTCGACGTCGCACGCGAACACCTCAAACACTCGCAGGATTAACCCTGCCAACGCTTGAACAGCACACTGGCATTGACCCCGCCAAATCCGAAGCCGTTGGACAATGCGTATTCGATGGCCATCGGCCGAGCATTGCCATGAACGATGTCCACGCCTTCAGCGGCAGGGTCCGGGTTTTCGAAGTTGAGGGTCGCCGGCACGATCTGGTCGCGGATCGCCAGCAGCGTAAAGATCGCTTCGAGTCCACCCGCTGCACCGAGTAAATGCCCGGTCGCCGACTTGGTCGACGTCACGGCGATGCCGTTTTGCGCGCCGAACAATGCCTTGATCGCCGCCAGCTCTCCCAGATCCCCCACCGGAGTCGAGGTTGCATGCGCATTCAGATGCTGAACCTGAGCCGGTGAAACACCTGCTTGTGCCAACGCCAACGACATCGCTCGCCGCGCACCGCTGCCGTCCTCGGGGCCAGCGGTCAGGTGAAAGGCATCGGCGCTGGTGCCGTAGCCGACCAGCTCCGCCAGCGGGTGCGCGCCCCGGGCCAGTGCGTGGTCCAGAGACTCGATAACCAGCAGCCCGGCCCCCTCTCCCATGACAAATCCATCACGACCACTGTCGAACGGTCGCGAAGCGCGCTCAGGCGTTTCGTTGTAAGCACTGGACAAGGCGCGAGCAGCCGCAAACCCGGCAAGGCTGACCCGATCGATCGCCGCTTCCGCACCGCCGCACACCGCGATATCCGCCTCCCCCGTACGGATCAGCCGCGCCGCGTCACCAATCGCCTGAACTCCGGCGGCGCATGCCGTGACCGGCGCGCCTAATGGCCCCTTGAAACCATGCTGGATCGACACATGACCTGCCGCGAGGTTGACCAGAAATGAAGGGATAGTGAATGGAGACAAACGTCTCGGACCACGGCTATCGGTAGTGCGAACCGCCTCGGCAATCGCGCCGAAACCACCTACACCTGAACCGATGATGGTGGCCGTGCGCTCCTGGGCATTGGCATCCAGCGCTTGCCAGCCGGCTTGCTCCAGCGCCTGACGCGCCGCTTCCATGGCGAACAGGATGAAGCGGTCCATCTTCTTCTGCTCCTTGGGTGAGGTTGCCCGGTTCGGATCGAACCCCGCCTCAGGATCGTCAGCCAGAGCAGGCACTGCACCACCAACCTTGGCCGGCAGATCGGCAACCACCTCCTGCGGTAAATTGCGCAGCCCGGAACGCCCGGCCAACAGCCGCGCCCAGACCGCTTCGACACCGCTCCCCAGCGGTGACACCAGCCCCATGCCCGTTACAACTACTCGACAATCACTCATACCAAATACACCTCAAGCCGATTGATGGCGCTTACCGATAACGGGCAGCGGCCTTGCTTTTGGAAAGGTTAGGCGCCATTACATGACGCGCCGCCACGAACGCATCCCAATCCGCCGCATCAGGCAACGAAGGAATGGTGATCAATTCACCCTGATCCAGGCCCGACAATGCAGCGTCGACCATCTCACGCGCCTCCATCACCATTTCCGCTGGAATTTGTGAAGCATCGATACCGGAGCGCTCCCAGATCTCGGTTCGTGTCACACCGGGCAGCACTGCCTGAACCCTCACCCCAGTGCCATCCAGTTCGGCGTTCATCGATTCAGTCAAGCTCAATACATAGGCTTTGCTGGCGCTGTACGTCGCGTTGAAACGCTCGGGAAATAAAGCCACCACCGATGCGATATTGATGATCGTGCCGCGCCCGGCCTTGGTAAAGCTGGCCGCAGCCGCTGAGGCCAATCGCGTGACAGCGGTGATATTCAACTGAATCATTCGCTCCAGTTGATTGGTATCTGCATTGGCCAACAGCCCATCCGCCGCCACACCGGCGTTATTGAGCAACAGGCTGATACTCGAATCGCTGCGTAACCGCTGTTCGATTTGCAGCACATCTTCCTTCTGGGTGAGATCCGCCTTCAACACTTCGACCCTGATCCCATGCTCGGAGCGTAGCTTACTCGCCGCCGCCTCCAGCCGCGGCTCGTCGCGAGCCACCAGCAACAAATCAAAACCACGGGCTGCCAACCGCTCAGCGTAAACCGCCCCGATACCTGAAGAGGCGCCGGTGACGAGGGCCGTACCTTGGGACTGAACTGAATTCATGACGGTGCTCCTGGAGAATGCTGAAGGACGCCTGACGCGCAAGCACTTCGGCGCAAAGAGATTTTATTATAACCATAATCTTATAGAAATATGATAGACGTAATTTTTTTATTAACCTATGAACGAAGGGTTCTGGTCGGTAACCCGGACCGGAATGGAGAGTAGCCCCAGAATGAACATGAAACCGCGACGAGCCTATGGGATGGAGCGAACGGTATTGCAAGCCGACCGATAAACGGTAGGGCGAATGGACAAAGCGCTTTCAACGATCACAGAGCGACAGGGGCCAGACCATAAGGCCTTCAAGGCGATGTCTGAGCCGCGACTGCGCTCACATCCGTGACAGTTCCCTACCCTTGCTGTTTGCTAACAAATGCTGGAAAATCCAAAAAATTTAATCAAATGTAAAGTTTTCTAACCTAGATGACGGCAATTTCCAAACATAGTTTGGAGAGTCTGTCCAAATTTTTAGAGCGCGTAATGAACATTCCAGTAAACACTATTGATACCCCCCGACAGGAAGTCGTTGAAGTAAAGGAGCTTATCGGTAGCCTTTGGGATCAAAGAGCAATTATTTTATTGTTTACTGCACTAACTGTTACCGCCGCTATTGCTTATGCCCTGTTGGCAACTCCGGAATATGAAGTTGAAACCACTGTCCGCCCTGTCCCTCTGGCAGACCTGGATGAGTTGAATGAGTCCGGGCTTTACAAGCTCTTGCCAAAAGACGCACTGAATATCGTCGGCTCATCAATGCAGTCTTATGATGTCCGCCTGAAGTTCTTCCAAGCCAATCCGCAGTACCTTGCGCCATTGCAGGCACCTGGACAATCCATTGAGAGCGCATTCGAGACGTTCAACGAAAAAGCATTTTCGCTTGAGAAAATTGACCCTAAAAAAAGCTCCAGCCTTTCCGAAGCCGTTGGCCTTAGTCTCAGATATCCTCAGGGTATAGATGGCGTAGGCATCTTGAGGGACTTTACCGACTTCGTTGTTAAAGGCGAAAAGGAAAAAGTTGCTTCAAACTTAAAAACATTGATTGCCAACCGCATCGACCAGGCTGAAAAGAAACTGGAGTCCAAAAAGTCCGCTTATGAGGCAGAGAAAGACTCCAAAATTGCCCACTTGCTGGAAAAAGATCAGCTAAAAAAGCAAGTACTTCAAGATGAACTCAAAGCACTGCGTCAACAACTGCAAAGCCGCAGACAAAACCGCATCAAAGAGCTTGATGAAGCCATTGTCATCGCCAAGAAACTCGGAATTGTAAAACCCACCACACCTTCGGCGCTGGGAGATGGAGAGCAAGCGCATCAGGGCAACATGATCCGCACGGAAGTCAACAACCAGAAGATACCTCTGTACTTCCTGGGGCAGGCGGCACTGGAAGCGGAGCGTGCCACCTTGGTAGCTCGTCATTCCGATGACTTCACCGAGCCGCGTATTGATGAGATTCAAAAAGAGCTCAGCCTGCTGGCCACTAACCGCGAAGCAGCACTTCTCAAGGAGCGGAATCATCCTGAGCTGTTTCTCAAGGACTTCGCGGACATCAGCGGTGAGTTGACTCACCTGAAGCAACTGAATGTAAACTTCGATCAGTTAAAATTGGTCAATATTGATAAGGATGCGACGGAACCTCAAGCGCCTATAAAACCGAAGAAAGCCCTGATCGTTGGATTTGGCCTGATCTTTGGATTCATGCTCGGCCTGGGTGTCGCCATCATTCGTCGCGCCGTACTGTCTCTGCATTCATCACGTCGCTAATTGTCGAGGGCTGCGCTTGCTCTTCAAGCGCAGCCCGACTTGACCAATGGCTTTAGTACCATCCTGTATCCCCCAAAAAATACCAACATCGTTTTTTTGACAATACAACTTGCCAGTCCCGCTACGCAAAGAGCGCGTGACGGACGACAACTTACTCCCGCAGCGCCTCTGGTGAAGTGATCGTTTGATCATTTCCACTCAACCAGAGATTGACGTTTTCGACACTTTCTTCCGACAGCTTTCCGGCCCAGCGATTCAGGATAAAAAGGTTGGTTATAAAGTCGTATTGGGTCTTGAGTAGATCGCGACGTGCTTTGAATTCGTTCTGCACAGCGGTCAAAACATCCACGGCATTAACCACGCCATAGGTAAATGCTTTTTCAGCCGCAATACGCGATTGCTCGGCCGAGGCCAATGCATTGCGGTTGGCGTGGATCTTTTCCACGCTTGAGTCTGCGGTCAAATACGCGTTTGTCGTTTCCTTGACCACCTGCCGACGCGTCGCTATCAACTGTTGTTCTGCGGTGAGCTGATCCTGATACAGCTGCCTTACCCGCGCGGACGTCGTACCACCGCTATAGATCGGTATCTGTACTCCCACACCCGCGACATAACTGTCGGTCTGTGGCGCCAACGAATTGTTGTAACCTTCGTTGCTCTGCTGCGCACTCAGGTTCAGATTGACCGTGGGATAGTGCCCGCCTTTACCTTCGCGCAAGGCAGCCTCTGCTGCTTCCTGTGCATTTTCACTGGCCTTGATCGCCGGGTTGTCGGCGATCGCCAAATTGACCCAACTCTCCAGGCTTTCGGCGGAAACCTTCAATTCGACGTCATTACGCACACGACTCAGCTTCTCTTTGACCGGTCGTCCGATAATTTCCGACAACGCAACACGGCTCAGGCTGGACTGGTTACGCGCTTCGACTTCCTGGGCAGCCAGCGAATCGACTCGGGCCTGGAGATCCAGCAAATCGGTAACCATCGCCAATTGTTTGCTGTAAAGCGCACTGACCCTGTCGAGGTTCTTCTGGGTAGCCCTGCGTTCGGCTCGCACCAACTCAAGTTCATCATCGGCAGCCAGCGCAGCGAAATATCGCTGCGCAAGATCCACCGTGGCCTCGGCCTGGGCCTCTTTTGATTCGGAGTCAGCCTGCTTGGCCAGGCTTTTATAGCGCTGGTAGTTTTCCCAGGCAGCCTTGTTATACAACGGCTGAGTCAACCCCACCGAATAATTGCGACTGTCGTAGGCCTCGTCGATTTGAAGGTTGGACTGCTTGATCCGGTTGAAACCCGCGTTGGCCGTCACCGAGGGCAACAGACTGCCAAACGCCTGGTTTTGCTGCTCGATCCCGGATTGAGCCTTGGAGTAAGAGGAGATCACCCGAGGATCCTCCAGGCGCGATTCGCGGTACAACTGCATCAAGTCGACCGAGTAGCTCTGTTTACTGACCGAAGCTGTTTGCGGCGTAGTGATAGAGGGGCGGGCGGTGGGCGCTTCAGCAGCATGGACAGGCAATGCCATCGAACCCAGAACCAGGCAAGGAAACAGACGCACGATCACTCCTCGATCATTGACTGGGCGATAACGTCACGTGCCGGCTGCATCAAGTATTGCAACATGGTGCGCTCTCCGGTGTTGATCAATACATCTGCCGGCATGCCCGCCAACAACTTGCGATCTCCCAGTTTCCGCGCACCCTCCCCCGTCACACTGATGCGCGCGAGGTAGTACGGTGCACTGGTTTTCTCGTTGATCAAACGATCGCCGGATACACTCGTCACTCGACCTTCGATGACAGGTGTCGTGGCCGTGTTAAAGGCGCTGAAGCGAATGTCTGCCAACTTGCCGATAGCGATTCGGTCGATGTCATTGGGCGAAACCTGCGCCTCGACCACCAGGTCGGAAACGGATGGAACGATATCCAGCAAGGGCGTAGCAGGTCGCACAACGCCACCGATGGTGTGAACCGTCATACCAATCACCATCCCGTCTTCCGGAGCGCGAATAATCACCCTGCTCAGGCGATCTTCCAGCGCCGAGGCTTTTTCCTGCAGGTCGTAGGCCTTGGTCTGGGTCTCTGCCAACTGCTTGGTAACGTCGGCGTTGAAGTCCTTGTCGATCTGCAGGATCTGCAACTGGGTTTCGTTGATCTGCAACCTGGTCTTGATATTTGTCGAGCGGTGATCCGCCACTTCAGACTTGAGCAGGTCCAGCTTGCGCGCCTGTTCCAGCATCCGCTGTTTGTCGACAAAACCCTGGGCCAGCAACTCTTTCAACTCTGCAATTTCGCCACTGTAAGATTCCTGCAAGCTGGTCTTGGTACCGATCATGGTGTCGGTTCCCTTGATTTGCTGATTCAACTGACCAATACGCTCTTGCAGGACCGAGATTTGCCCAAGTCGCGAGCTACGCCGCGCGTTGAACACCTGAGTCTCGCCGAAACGCGCCTCATCACTACGCTGACTGTCGGAATTGACATCGCCTGGGAAGGCAATTGTCGGAAGGTTATCCCGCTCGGCGAGCAAGCGCGCCTCCGCCGCCCTGGCAGCGATCAACTGGCTACGGGTCATCTCGTATTCAGACCGCAGTTGAGCGTCATCGAGCACGATGATCGGGTCGCTCTTCTTTACGACATCGCCGTCATGGGCAAGCAGATCCTTGACGATGCCGCCCTCCAGATGCTGCACCGTCTTGCGATACGTTTGCACGGTAACGACGCCCGGCGCGTAGGCCGCACCGTCGAGTGGGGCAAACGTCGCCCACCCGCCGAACAGGCCGAACGTCACCAGTACAATGAAAAATCCTGTTCGGCGTATAGATATGTCGGACGTGGGCAGATCTGCGAAAGTATCGGCAGGAGTAGCAAGCGTACGGTTCATCGAGAGTTTCCTGTCAAACGTCGGTCGACGCGACGTCTGTGCCAGCCCGGGCAGCCGGCTTTTGCTGGGCGGCCAATTGAGGCGCATTGAGTTGCGCGAGGACCTGATCCCGCGGGCCATACAGGCTGATGGTGCCGGCATTCATCACCAGCAAGCGATCGAGCTGGGCCAGGATCGAGGTCCGGTGGGCGATGACGAAGACCGTCGCCCCCGTGAGTTTCAACTGTTGCAGCGCCAACGCCAGCGCACGTTCGCCGATCTCGTCCAGGTGAGCATTCGGCTCATCCAGAACGATAAGCCGCGGGCTGCCATAGAGTGCCCGGGCCAGCCCGATACGCTGACGTTGTCCACCCGACAGATTGATGCCCCCCTCGCCAATGACCGTATCGTAGCCATTGGGCAGCATCAGAATCATTTCGTGGACACTGGCGGTCCTGGCCGCCAGCACCACTTTGTCCGGATCAACGACACCAAAACGCGCGATGTTGTCGCTGATGGTGCCTTCGAACAATTCAATGTCTTGCGGCAAATACCCAAGGTGCGGCCCCAATTGGCTTCTGTCCCAATTGGCAATATCGGCGGCATCCAGACGAACGACCCCAAGCTGTGGTTTCCACACGCCCATCAAGGCCTTGCCAAGCGTCGACTTGCCCGAGGCGCTTGGTCCGACAACACCGATCATGGCGCCTGCCGGCGCGTTGAAACCGATGCCTTTGATGATCGAGGTCCTTGATCCCGGAGCTCCCAGCGTGAGGTTCTCTACCGTCACATGTCCGATTGGAGCGGGCAATTGCATCCGCTCCGGCTCGGCACTTTGCTGGTCGAGAACGCTGTTCAGACGTGCGTATTGTGAACGGGCAGCAATGAATCCTTTCCAACTGCCGATCATCAAGTCCAGTGGCGCCAGCGCTCGACCCAAGAGCACGGAACCTGCAATCACCAGACCGGGGCTGATCTCATGGCTGACCGCCAGATAAGCGCCAAGGCCAAGAATCAGTGATTGAACGAGCAAACGGAAAGTCTTTGATATCGATGTGATGATCCCGCTGCGATCGCTGGCTCGGGACTGCAAAAGCAGCACATTCTTTTGACGCAGACTCCAGCGTGACATAAGGGAGTCAAGCATGCCCATGGACTCGATCACTTCGGCATTGCGCAAGTTCTTGGTGGTGTGCAGTGTCGCACCAATGCTCTGCTTATTGGCCTCCGCCAGAACTTTGCCCGTGGATTGCTCATTGATACAGGCCAGCGCCAGCAAAACCACCGCACAACCGATTGCCGTCCAACCATACCAGGGGTGAAACAGGAACAGTACTGCGACATAGATCGGCAACCACGGAGCATCAAAAAACGCGAACAGACCGTTCCCGGACATGAACTGGCGCAGCCCGGTCAGGTCGCTGAGCGACTGGGCCGAGGCATCCATGCCACCGCTGTCCAAGGCCCGCTTGAAACTGGCCCTGTAGACATCACGACCAAGCAGCACGTCGAGCCTGGTGCTGACACGAACCATGATCCGCGAGCGTACCCACTCCAGCAGGCCCATCGTCACGAGCAGGAAGGTCAGGATAATGGTCAACATGGCCAGCGTCGTCAGGCTACCGCCCGTGACGACCCGCCCGTAGACCTGAAGCATGTAGAAGGTCGGGACCAACATCAGTGCATTGATGAACAGACTGAAAAAACCCACCGATATGAAGCTGCTCCTGCAGGCCCTCAGGGCTACTTGCAGGCTGTTTTCGGGTGTACTGCGTATCATCTCTGAACTGACAACCTGATGTGTTGATCGGGGGGATTGCAGGGCGCGCGAGTGTACCACCTGAGCAACGTTTGAAGAATGAGATCGCCAATATTCTGGCAAAGCAATGCTATCGACGAGCAGCGCTCGCCCTTACTCTCTGAAGATTTATAATTCCGCTATGGCTGATAATGGTTCTTTAACATACCGCCCAAAGAACTGTAACATATGTGAATCTTTGGCCAGCAACGCCGTTTGCAGAACGATTCGGGTATCGGGAGCCGCCACCCAATCAATATGGAGTCACTTTTGATCAATTATTTTTCTTTACTCGCCGATATCGTCCGCGAAGAAGCGGCAGCAACCGGCGCGTTGCTGCAAGACGTCGCCCGCGAACTATTGGCCACCAATACAACTCACTCGGATGGAGCCTGGTGGGCTGCCCACGGCAATGACCCCTTCTATACCGCCGAGCAAATTTACAAGACCGTCACAGGCGACCCGACTGCCGAACGCGCAGAACTTTTGTGCGGCAATATGGTTAACGTATTCAGCGGCCTCTGCGCGGAACTAGGCCTGCAAAAACGCACCATTTGGACGTATTCAGACTCCCAGGGATTCTTTCAGGGACATACGTACCTTGAAATTTTTAATACAACTACCAACAAATGGGAAATTCAGGACGCGGACTATAACGTCTATTACACCGACGTTCGAACGGGCGAGCGTGTTGGCGTCAAAGACATGATGAACGCAGACGACGTTGAATATTTCATCCCTAATAATGCAACTGAATCCGGATGGTCAGAGACAGGCGCAGAAGCCTTGCGCCTGGCTAATCTCTATGCCGCGCAAATTATTACTACTGAGCATAAGCTCTATACCAGTAACGACAGTCTGAGCGATACTTTACTGGCCAGCATTGCCAATTCTCTGAGCGGAGTTTTTGACTATACGGTAGACAGCGGTGCTAACGATCTGACCTCCACGCATTTTACCGATAGCAACGCCGTCACCAACAACGGGAGAGCCACGATCACTGGCACCTCGAGTGCTGACTTCATTTCATATGATGGAAGCTCGCTCAGCCCGGTGTTCGCCACGCTCATCGGTGGAGCGGGCGATGACACACTCGCGTTACGTTTTTCCGGCGGACAACTTTACGGTAATGAGGGCAATGACGTCCTGATTGGCGGGCAATTGGCAGATCTTTTGGTCGGCGGCACTGGTGATGACTACATGTCTGGCGGTTACGGTGCAGACCAGTACGCGTTTTCGAAGGGCGACGGCTTCAACGACACCATCGACAGTTTCGGCGTAGGTGCCGACCAACTGGTTTTCCTCGGCGTTAGCGGTACCGGCGGTTCAGGTCGTACGCAAATTTCGGAAAAGGAGTTCAACTTCAGGGTCGACCAGAAGGTGACCGCGGACGGTGTCTATCTTCGCTATGACACAGATGGCGACTCACGCTTTGATGGCGGGATGTTGATCGAAGGCCGTACGACACTGCTCACCGCCAAAGACGCTACATTTGCTTTCAACGCCGCCCCACTCAAAGACTTCAATACCACCGCCGTCGCTGGCAACCCTGGCTCCGGGTACGCCGAAAAAATCTACGGTGGCAGTGCCGCAGACAAAATCCTCTACACCGGTACGCTTGGCGCAGAACTGGCTGGCAGTACCAGCGGATTAAACAGTGGCAATGACATCATCCAGTCTCACTCGGATGCAAACTGCTCGCTGTACGGCCAGGATGGCAACGATGTGTTGGCTGGAGGAAACGGCAGCGACTTCATCGTTGGAGGCACTGGCAACGACCTGTTGACTGGCGGAAATGGGCGAGACGTTTTTGTGTTCAACGCAGGATCGGGCTCGGACACCATCCAGGACTTCAAACAAGGTGAAGACACCCTGTATATCTACGGCTGGACGACTACCAAGGCAGTGACGCAAACCCTGCAAGACAATGGGCTGGTTGTGACTTTCGACACCGCCGGCGATGGCGCTCACGGTGGCAATATCACGTTACTTGGCCAGACGACGTTGCTGAACAACGCTGACCTGTACTTTGCCTGAGTTCGGATGAGCGGCAACAATGAATCATACAAGCGACTGACCCGCCGGGCATAAGTCTCGGTAAAGACAAAAAGGCCGATCAATGATCGGCCTTTGTCGTTGAATCACACCTCAGTTCACTTCGATCCTGTCGCGGTTTTTGTCCAGAATCGCCTTACCGATACCCTTTACCTCCAGCAATTCGTCAACTGACGCAAACGCACCATTACTTTCACGATAAGCAACAATCGCTTTCGCTTTGGCCTCGCCCACTCCAACCAGCTCACGTTGCAGCGTAGGTGCATCAGCACTATTGAGGTCGACTTTTCCGGATTGTGCCTTGGCGACCACATCCTGCGCCAGAGGCGCATTCGTCACCTCAGGTGCCTTGCCAGGTGCGGCGATTGCCGTAAGAGAGACGCTGGTGAGCAGGGCGAAAACCAGAGAGTAGAAACTGCTTGTACGCATTAGTGAAGCTCCATGCCATCGTTTGAGAAAGCAGCTTTTCCGAAGCCGCTCTCCAAACTTAGGCGATGCTATTGAACTGTCAAAAATGTGTACGTTACTGGATATGAAACAATCAGGGTTCCAGGCGGCGCTGCTGGTAGATCCAGTCAACGATCTCACCGTCCGGGGTGTAGCCGCTGACAGTGTCACGCAACAGCTGGCGAACGCGCGTATAGTCGTCCTGGTCCACCGCAGCGAGCAACTCGCTCAACTTGCCCTTCAGCAAATCCCAGGACAGGTGATCCTCGTTGGCAGTCATGATCATCGGGTGCTGTGTGGCCGCCACGTTGTCTCCTATCAGCAGCTCTTCGTAAAGCTTCTCGCCCGGACGCAGCCCGGTGAACTCGATAGCGATGTCGCCATGCAGGTTTTTTTCCGAGCGCACGCTCAGGCCGGACAAATGGATCATCTTCTCGGCCAGCTCGACAATCCTCACTGGCTCACCCATGTCCAGGACAAAGACATCACCGCCCTGCCCCATGGAGCCCGCCTGGATTACCAGCTGTGCCGCTTCAGGGATGGTCATGAAGTATCGAGTGATCTTCGGATGTGTGACCGTCAGCGGACCGCCCGACTTGATCTGTTTGTGAAACAACGGAATGACCGAGCCCGATGATCCCAGGACGTTACCAAACCGCACCATCGTGAAGCGCGTTTTGTTCACACGGGAAACATTGCTCGTATCACCGAACAACACCGGGGCCAACTCACGACTTAGCGCTTGCAGCGTCAACTCGGCAAGGCGCTTGGTGCTACCCATGACATTGGTTGGTCGCACGGCCTTGTCAGTGGAAATCAGGACAAAGTTGGCCACCCCTGCCTGGAGCGCGGCCTGGGCCGTATTGAGCGTGCCTATCACATTATTGAGCACGCCTTCGGCAATGTTATGTTCAACCATGGGGACATGCTTGTAGGCCGCGGCGTGATACACCGTGTCCACTCGCCAGGTTTTCATGACATCCAATAACTTGTCCGGGTTACGAACCGACCCGAGAATCGGCAAAAGACGGATGGACAGCGATTCTCGAGCGATCCGCTGCTCCAGTTCGGACAAGATGGAATAAAGATTGAACTCACTGTGTTCGAACAGAAGAAGCGTTGTCGGGCGCAGCGTCAGAATTTGCCGGCAAAGCTCGGAGCCAATGGAACCCCCGGCGCCCGTGACCAACACGGACTGCCCTGTGATGCAATGCTCGAGCAAATCAGCCTGAGCCGGGACTGCGTCACGCCCAAGCAGGTCTGCAATGTCTACTTCCTGGATATCATCGACCTTGACCCGGCCGCTGGCCAGGTCCATGAAACCCGGGACGCTCCGAACGTGTAACGGAAAGCCTTCGAGAAACCCGAGAATCTCGCGACGGCGTCCACGGTTGGATGAAGGAATGGCGAGGAGAATTTCCTGAGCGCCAGTGTTGTCGATCATCTGTTGGATATGCTTGGGCGTGTACACCTGCAACCCGGAGATCACCCTGTCGGCGATTCCGCTATCGTCATCGATAAAAGCAACAGGCCGCATGACGCGCCCCATCCGCAATGCAGTAACGAGTTGATTACCCGCCGCCCCCGCGCCGTAGATGGCCACTTTCGGCAGTCCGTCATCCCGGCTGGTGAACGGGACGTGCTGAGCGGCACTGAACCAGTCGCCCATGAAATACTGACGCATGGCCAGGCGCAGTCCGCCGATCATGATCAGGCTCAACCACCAATAGTTGAAAATGATCGAACGAGGAACGACGTTTTGATGATTGCTGTACCAGTACACCACAACGCCAAGTATCAATGACGATAGTGTCACTGCCTTGATAATGGCAATGAGCGCGTCATTTCCAAAGTAACGCATGACGGCACGGTACATGCCAAAGCGGACGAAAAGAGGAATGGCAATGACAGGTGCACTGACAAAAAGCCAGACGTGCTGAGTGAACGGGTTGACCAACTCGTCCACCCCAAGGCGCACGACAAACGCCATCCACAGGGCACACCAGACCAACGAAATATCGGTCAGAACCTGCAGAATACGCTTATGTCGTCTTGGCAGACTTAACAACCTTGCCCGAATCTTATCCATAACCCCTCTAAACACCTCTCGAAGCTCCTAGCATTGATACAGCAACTACAGCTTTCGGTAACTCACTTGCCGATAAAGCAATACTCAAAAACCAATGCGTCCATCACACCTTGCCAGCGATTTCCAACTCGCCTGCGTGAAACTTGAAAGCCAGCAAAACCAGAGGCACATAGGCCAGGACCAATCCCGCCATACCATCGAGGTACTGCATGACGACCAATATAGCCACCGGTACTAACCACAACAAATTGATGGCAGCGATTGCCAGCGTAACCGCCCGATGACTGCCATATTTTCGTGAAGCATACTGGTATCCATGGCTGCGATGGGCCTCATAAACCTTGTCCCCGCGCAACAGCCGACGAATGAGCGTAAAGGTGGCATCAACAATAAAGACGCCCAACAAAATGAGCCAGGCCCAGAGGAACAGTGGGTTCGTCCATGCCGCATAGAGCGACATCACCGCCAATATGATGCCCAGAAAACCACTGCCGGCGTCGCCCATGAAGATCTTCGCCGGCGGAAAATTCCAGACAAGGAAACCCAAGACGGCCATCGCCAGTACAAGCGGAGCAATGGCGAGGCTGCTGTGGCCCGCGATCCAGTAAACCAGGCAAGCACCGACACAGGCGCAAATCGCCTCGACGCTGGCCAGACCATCAATACCATCCATGAAGTTGTAGAGATTGAGCATCCAGACCAGATAGAACGCTGCGACGACATAACCGAACCAGCCGAGACTGAACTCGTGGCCGAACAGATTGATCGGCGCCATCCCCCCAATCCAGAACAATGCCCAGATGGCACCACCGAAATGCGCAAGCAGGCGCCAACGCGCGGCAATATGCCCATGGTCATCGAGAAAACCAACGATTGCGATCCAGCCGCCGGCCCCCAGCAGAGCCACCGCCATCGGCCAGGCCACGGCATCTGTCCAGGCCAGGACAGGCAGCGCAATCAGAAAGCTCACGACAATAGCCACACCACCACCCCGAGGGGTCGGAACCGAATGTGAACTACGCGCATTAGGAATATCTATCAAGCTGCGTGCCAATGCGTATTTGCGCAATGCACCTGTGCCCAAGAATGAAACACCCACCACCAACGCCAACAGCCATATTGTGTTCAAAGGTCAACTTCCTGAAACAGCCAAAATCAATTCTGCAATTGAACCGGCACTGTCATAAGCCAGCTTAGCGCTGCCTTTCCTTGTAGTAGTTGGCAGCCGATACAAGCGCCTCATCGACGCTGACCGGAGGAGTCCAGCCCAGCAATTCCCGAGTTTTGCTTATATCGACCTGCAACGAGCCACACAGTCGTTGGGACAAAGCCTGCTTGCCCAGTAGCTGTGCACCACGCTCAAGCAACACGCTCGGCACAGGCAGCAAGCGTGCAGGTTTACCCAACGCCTGCGCCATCCGCGTCAGCAATTGTGTCGTGGACAAATCCTCCCCATCACTGACGAGGAAAGTCTGATTGGCGGCGGCCGGATGACGGATGCAGGTGACGATCAAATCAGAAAGGTTTTCGAGCGCGACCAGGCTGCGCCGATTATGGATAGCCCCGAATGGCAAGGGAATCCCCTTGTCCAGCCAACGCATCATGTTCAGAAAGTTGGCTCTCACACCCGGGCCATAAACGAGCACCGGACGGATGATCACCACTTCCATCCCGCTGGCGGTCGCAATCTCGCGCAGCCCCTGCTCGGCCTCCATTTTCGAAATGCCATACGGATCGCCAGGCGCGGGGGTCGCGTCAGCGAAGTACGGCTGATTGATCGGCGTACCTTCGCCATTGACCTTGATCGAACTGATGAACACAAAGCGACGAACACCCAACGCGGCTGCTTGTCGTGCGAGGCTAAGCGTGCCTTCGACATTCACCTTGCGAAACGCCTCCAGCGGATCGGATTCGGTGTCATTCATGACGTGAACGCGAGCCGCGCCATGAATGACAACCTCTACATGATCCAGCGCCTGCGACCAGTCGGTGTCAGCACTAAGCCCGGCAGTTCGAACGGTAGTAACGCGCGAAGGACAGTCAGGCAAGGCGTGCCCACGAATGGCTGCCACTGGCTCCAGATCGTCAGAGGCCGCCAAGCGGCCTAATACCGCACGACCAACGAAACCCGTTGCACCTGTCAATAAAACACGCATTTTTCAAACCTCGACAGCGCTCAGGATTTCGACCAGACAGTACGATTGATGTAGTCGGTGTAACTCAATACGACCCGAACTACCTGCTTCGACACAGGACCTGCCTGGTAATCCCTCACGACCGGGATAACACGCTGGGTACGATCATGCTGGCTGGTTACCACACGTACAGCATCCAGAACGCCCTCCACTTTCAGGCCACTCATGATGAGAGTGCCTTCGTCCATCCCTTCTGGGCGCTCGTGCGCATTACGAATAGTAATGGCAGGCAAATTCAGAAGAGAGGCTTCCTCAGTGATGGTTCCACTGTCGGACAGCACGCAGAACGCCGACATCTGCAACTTGATGTAGTCGAGCAGACCGAATGGCTTCGAGAAGCGAATCAGTGGGTGGTCCAGCGATTCACCGATCGCTTCCAGGCGCTTGCGGGTACGAGGATGCGTGGAAACGATAATTGGATACTGGTACTTGTCGGCCAGGGCGCGCAGCGTTTTAAGCAGATCACGAAGGTTGTCCGGCGTATCGACGTTCTCTTCACGGTGAGCGCTGATGATGAAGAACTTGTCCTGCTCCAGGCCTTCTCGTGCGAGCACGTCGGAGGTGAGGATTTTCGGCATGTAATAGTCGAGCACCTCCTCCATGTGCGACCCCGTCTTGATGATGGTTTCAGGACGAATCCCTTCAGCAATCAGGTAGCGCCGGGCGTGCTCGGTCAGGACCATGTTGATATCGCTAAGGTGATCGAGCACCTTGCGATTCAGTTCTTCAGGGACGCGCTGATCAAAACAGCGGTTGCCGGCTTCCATGTGGAACACTGGAATTTTGCGGCGCTTGGCAGCGATGACGGCCAGACAGGTATTGGTATCGCCGTAGAGCAGAAGCGCATCAGGCTTTTCGGCCTCAAATACTTCATCCGCCTTGGAAATCACTTCGGCGATGGTCTTGGCTGCGGTATCACCGGCGGCACCCAGGAAGTAATCAGGCTTGCGAATTTCAAGGTCATCGAAAAAAACCTGATTCAATTCGAAATCGTAGTTTTGACCCGAGTGAACCAGTACATGATTAACCTGCTTATCAAGCTCGGCAATAACGCGGCTCATCTTGATAAGTTCTGGTCGCGTACCTACCAGCGTCATGACCTTAAGCATCAAGTTGCTCCTGAATGTATTCCAGATTCAACAGAACTTTCTTCACGCCTTCTACATCAAGACGCTCGGTGTTGTGGGAGGTGTAGTCGTCGAGATCGGAAATCTCCTGTTCGCCCTCAACAAAAAACTTCTTGTAGTTAAGGTCGCGATTGTCCGAAGGAATACGGTAGTAGCGCCCCATGTCTTCGGCCTTGGCCATTTCTTCGCGGGAGATCAGCGACTCATAAAGTTTTTCGCCGTGGCGGGTACCGATGACCTTGACGGCATTGTCACGAGCGAACAATTCCTTGAGCGCTTGCGCCAGGTCCGCCACTGTCGAGGCAGGTGCTTTCTGGACGAAAATATCACCTTGCTCAGCGTGCTCGAACGCATGCAAAACCAGGTCAACAGAATCCTCGAGCGACATCAGGAAGCGTGTCATGTTCGGGTCGGTGACGGTCAGCGGCTCACCGCTCTGCAGTTGATTGATGAACAACGGGATCACCGAACCACGGGATGCCATGACGTTGCCGTAGCGGGTTGCGCAGATCACCGGACCTGTCGCCGGAATCATCCGCGATTTGGCAACCATCAGCTTTTCAGCCATGGCTTTTGAAATACCCATCGCGTTGATCGGATAAACAGCCTTGTCGGTGCTGAGCACAACAACGCGCTGCACACCTGAAGCGATGGCCGCATTCAGAACGTTTTCGGTACCCATGACGTTGGTACGCACGGCTTCCATCGGGTAGAACTCGCAGGAAGGCACCTGCTTCAGGGCCGCGGCGTGGAAAATGTAATCCACCCCCACCATAGCCTGATCAAGGCTATCGCGATCACGTACGTCACCGATGTAGAACTTCACTTTGTCATTCGACAAAGCAATGCGCATATCTTCCTGCTTTTTCTCGTCACGGCTGAATACGCGAATCTCTTTTACGTCGGTATCCAGAAAACGCTTCAACACCGTATGACCAAACGAGCCCGTACCGCCCGTGATCATCAAAACTTTATTATCGAACATAACGATCTTCCCAAACCTGATTGAATTTAATGATCAACGCAACGCGCGCATCGATTTAACCAATTCCAACCATGAAGGTGGAACGTAACCGGTCGCAGCCTGGAACTTCGTGGAGTCCAGTGAACGATCTATAGAAACTTGACTATCGGCGATGATATCGATTTGTTTTTCATAAACTTCCGCTACCAGTTTAAGAAGCGACAGCTTGTCGATCGGCGCCACCGATACATGATAAAGGCCATGGAGTTGCGGATTCGGGATCACGTAGTCGCGAATGACACGCGCCAGCTCTACGGTAGGAAGTCCCGAGAAAATGGCCTTTTCATAACCCTTGACCGGACCGCTCTGGGACAGGAACCAGTCCACCAGTGAATACTGGCTCCCCAGTTCGTGACCAATGATCGAGGTCCGCAAGGTGACGGCATTGAGGTCCGTGTGAAGCTCACCGATGTACTTGGACTTACCGTAGAGATCCTCTGCATCGGAGATATCCTCTTCGGCGTACATGCCTTTACGGCCGGAAAATACGCAATCGGTGCTGATATGAATCAGGCGAGAACCGGACAACGCGCACAACTTGGCAATACGATGGGGCAACATGGCATTGATAGGGAGTGCGGAAAGCGGATCTTTGGCATCGGCCAATTGTTTGATGAGCCCGACGCAGTTGATGACGACATCCGGCTTGACCCGTGCCAGCACCGAAACCAGCGAGTCCTGGTCAAGCACGTCGACATTGCTGATCAACGAACTGTGCATATCCTCAGAAAAGTATCTTGCGCCACCCGGATTGCGCAAAGTGCCCCACACCTCGTAGTGCGGGTTTCCATGGAATTGCCTGAACACTGTACTACCCAGCATTCCGGTGACCCCTAACACGAGAACTTTCATTTTGAGCTACCTTTTAATTCATTGATCCTGCTACTGAGGATTTCGACCAGACGCTGACTTTGCCGCTCCATTTCGAAATGCTCGAGGTAGTAAGCCCGACCTGCCTGCCCCAACGATTCCCGCTCATCCGAAGTCATGCGAAAAAGTTGCTCAATGCAGTTGGCCATACCTTCGGCGTCTTGCGCTGCAGTGGTCAGACCGGCTCCCGCCTCTTGAATGACGCGCGCACCCTCCCCGTCCAGCGCGGCGATAATCGGCCTCCCCGCAGCCAGGTAAGCCTGAACTTTACTAGGGATGGTATAGGAGAACGCCTCATCCTGCTTCAACGTCACCAATAATCCTTCGGCGCGACTGAAAAAATGTGGCATTTCAGTGGCAGCAAAGCGCCCGGCGAGAACAAGGTTGTCCAGACCTCGGGATTTCTTCTGGGTTTCGATCCAGTTCGACATACTGCCACTGCCGACCAATACAATCCTGAGTTCCGACAAATGGCGAAGCCTGTCAGCAACCTCAACGAGGGTTTCGACCGACTGCGCGGTCCCCAGGTTTCCAGCAAAAACCAGACAGAAATGGTTGTCGAGCTCCGCGAGCAAGTGAGCGGGAATCCGGGTCTCTTCGACACTCGGAGGTACGTCCTGATATGAGTTTGGGTAATACACGACCTTGCCAGGGTTGGCGTAACGGGCAACCGGCTCGCGAAATGCCCTCGACTGAACAAGAAGCGTATCGACGAAGGCGTAAATACCTTTCACCAGCCAACCCACAACGCGCAATATTGCTTTGTTCTTGATGAACCCGGTCGCACTCAAGCTCTCCGGCCAGAGATCCTGAACCCATACGACCAGATGACTCTTGAGTTTCCACTTCAAGTAAATCGCCGGGATTACCGATGTAATCGGAGATGGCGCAAATACAAAAATCGCATCATAAGCCTCCCCTTTCACTGCGCGCGGGTAGTACTTCAAGCCATTCAGGATGAATGACAAATAGTTCAACACGAGGTTTTTTGCACCCGAAGCACCCCGAGGTCTAAGAGGTGCACGAAAAACACTGACCGAGGACTCGAATTTTTCTTCCTGTGCCCCGGAAGCACTATAGCCGCTAAAGACGACGCCATCCGGGTAATTGGGCTTTCCGGTAAGGACTTTTACGACGTGGCCTTGAGCAGATAAAGTTTTGACCAAATCATTGACGATAAAAGACTCTGGCCAAAAATATTGCGACACCACAAGAACCTTCATTTATCAAACACCTTTTTTCGGGTACACGGCCAGCGCCAACAACTCTGACCATGTTTTTCTTGAGGTTTCTTCCCAGTCAAACTTATCGCTCTGCGTCGCGGCCGCAACGGACAGTTTCTTCAAAAGATCTGGACTCGTTAAGGCCTCGGACAGAACGCGGCCTATATCTTTTGGATCAAACGGAGAAAAATACAGAGCTGCATCTGCTCCGAATTCCGGCATCGGCATTACGTTCGAGCATATCATCGGCTGGCCAGAAGCAAGCGCTTCGAGCAGAATATTAGGGCAGTTCTCGCACGATGAAGCAAAGAGATTCAGATAAGCGTGATGATAAAGAGGAGGAAGACTCTGATAGGGAATAGCCCCCAGCAAAAGCACTTGCGCTTCGAGACCTAGCGTTGCAATCAGAGACTTTACCCGCTCGGCTTCCGGCAGGTTTACTTCGCCGACAAGAACCAAGGGGAACTTTTCACGAAGTTCAGTTGGCAAATTTGCATAAGCACTGACCACCTCATAATGATGTTTGTAAACATCAAATCTCGACACGTATAAAACATATTCACCCGCTGGCAAAAACTCAGGCCGAGGAACGACAGCATCACCGTGAGTCCGAAATACAGAGCCAATTCCGTGAGGAATCGTTACAGCATTCTTAATCTTGGTTAGTGATTCAATGACACTACGTGCGTAATTGGAAATAAATATCGTCAAATCAGCATCGCGCATGCTCTTGAGCATAATACGATTCAGTAACCAGTTTCTCAGCCGCTGCAACCCGAGCGGAATGCTTTTACGTACTCGCAAGTCAAATGGAATCATGTTCCGAAACATCGTCGCAACTTTGCAACCTGCAGGTGCAGAGGTGCCCACTACGCCACCGGGACAAAACAGGACGTCAGCCTTCTCGGCCTTCAAAATACCGGGCAACACCCACCGCTCCCATACTGCTCTCACAATCGGATTTTCAGTGGGCCAGGCTGGCTCGACCCGTCTGATCCTCGGGTGATCCGGCAGCTTGAGTGACGCCGGAGCGAAAACCAGAATTTCAAGATCCGCATTGTCAGGTACGAACTGAAAAAGATTAATCAGATATGTCTGACCACCACCAAGACGGGCAGAGAGCGCATTGAAAACTATCTTCATGGAAAACCTTTTGCCCAATCTAAATTAGTGGTTATTTTTATCGAGCCAGGATTGGAACATTAGAATATTCCACAAATGAAGACTCCGATCATATGTTCCATTCTGATGCTGGAGCCATGCCGAGCGAATTTTCTGACAATCGAAGTAGCCCTCTCTCTTCAGTCGCTCCTCCGTTAACAATTCCTCCGCCCATTCTTTCAGCGGCCCACGCAACCATTGCGCGAGTGGGATAGAGAAGCCCGCCTTAGGCCTATCGAAGAATGAAGTCGGTACGTATCGCTTAAGAAGCTCGCGAAGCGGCCATTTCCCCACGCCATTTTTTATCAGTTGGTCTGACGAAAGGGAAAACGCGAGTTCTGCAACTCGATGATCAAGCAATGGAGCGCGGGTTTCCAGGCTTGCGCTCATCGCACCGCGGTCCACTTTAACCAGCAAATCATCAGGCAAATACTGAGAGACGTCCCAGCGACGCATTTCCTCGACGTAATCAACTGCCGACTCCCAGGAGGCAACGCCTTGATGTTGAGCATCGATACCCAAGACCACATTGTCGGTCGACTGCCACTGAGACATCAATCCGGTATACATCTGCGCCAGATTCTCAGAGCCCAACAACTCGGACATTCTGTAGATCCGCCGACCATTAACCTTGGCTCGAAGGCTGCCAGGCAAAATCGAACAGACGTTGTCCCAACCTTTGGACGAAAGCGAGCGAAGTGAATAGGCCATGATCTGGCGTGCAGGCAGCGGCAGCTTTTCTATGCGCGCCCATAGTCCCGCAGTAATCTGATAGCGAGGATATCCGGCAAAAAGCTCATCTCCACCGTCACCGGACAAGGCTACGGATACATGCTGCTTTGTCATCCTGGAGACCAGGATTGTCGGAATTTGAGAGGAGTCGGCAAAAGGCTCGTCGTATATTTCCGGCAAGTGCGGAATTATAGAAACAGCATCGTCAGCGCCCAGATAAAATTCGGTATGGTTAGTCCCCAAGTGCTTAGCAATAGCTTTAGCGTAAGGAGCCTCATCAAATTCAGGTTCGTTAAAGCCGATCGTGTAAGTGTTGATGCTGTTAGAGCTTTGCGACTGCATCAACGAAACTATCAAGCTTGAATCGACGCCGCCCGACAAAAACGCCCCAAGTGGAACATCGGCGATCATCTGCGACTTTACAGCAGCAGACAATCTTTTACCGACAACGTCTACAACTTCCTTATCGCTTGCCTGCGACAGTTCGTCTCTTAATTCGCCAGTCGCCGGTAGCGTCCAGTAGGAAACGGGCTCCGGTGCACTGGAAAATGAACCAACACTAAAATAGTGCGCCGGCTGCAACTTTTTTATGCCTTCGTAGATAGATTCCGGAGCCGGAACATAGCCATACCTTACAAATTTCGTCAGTGCATGACGATCAATTCTCAAATCACTGCCAAATGCCGCCTTGATAGCCTTCAATTCAGAGGAGAAGACAAAACGGTCACCCACAATACCGTAATAGAGTGGTTTCTCCCCCATTCTGTCTCGCGCCAGGGTAATCGTTTTGGAAACTTTATCCCAGACAGCAAAGGCAAACATGCCTACCAGGTTTTCAAGGGTTTTCTGTACCCCCCACGCGCCGATTGCGGCCAACAACACTTCCGTATCAGAGTGCCCACGCCAAACACGTGCCAAACCTGACGAAATCAGCTTTTCGCGCAGCTCATTGAAGTTATATATTTCACCATTAAAAACAATAACAAAGCGCTCGTCATCGGAAATCATCGGTTGACTTCCATGTACCGACAACTCCAGGATCGAAAGCCGTCGGTGCCCCAGCGAGACCCCACTATCGGCATCTGACCAAACTGCTCCATCGTCGGGACCGCGATGCATCAGCGCATCCACCATTTTGCCAACGGCAACGGCGTTTTGCTGATTCAACTTCCACCCGACAACTCCCGCAATTCCGCACATACCTATTCTCTCAATCCAGTAAAAGTATTTAAGCTCACTTCAAAACCCGAACGAGCTTCATAGTGAGGAATAATCCTAATGCCATCACATAAAAAACCAGTGAGTTCAGCAAGTATATTTCGCCATACCAAACCCAGTGCATAACCGTTGCGGCACAAAGCATATATAAGAAAATTCGCAAAAAATCGTCCTCGCGGCAGCGCGAGTCGATCAACCGCAAGAAGCAGACACTGATGAATCCATTCATGAAAACACCAAACAATCCAAAATTCTCAAAAGCCACACCAGCAACATGAATTCCACCGAGCCCGGTAATGTAATACCAGAGGGCCGGATTATCCACCACAATGGGCTTTTCCATACCGAAAGCTGAATAGAAAGGCGATGGTGCCAGCGAAAGAAACATGTCGAGATAGGTCTGACCGTAGCGTAGGTGCTCCCCATCCCAGAAATTGGTTAACTGCTGAACAAGCGGTAAAATTATCGCATTCCAGGAGTTAAACAAAAAATATTGCGTAATGTTGTCCGCCGTTAAGTCGACGTCCATTCGCCCCATTGAAACAACAACACCACTGACGAGCAGAAGGATCATGAACGCAGCAACAAACAACAGAGCTTTAAACTTGATAAATTGATTATAGCGAAACATCAACCCAAGAATGGAAGCAACAACCAGTACAACAAAGTCCCGATCCCCTGTCATAGCGTTGGCAACGCAATAAGAAATCACCAGAGCGACAGACACCATAAACATCAATCTGGATGGGTAGGACAATGCCAAAGCAACGATCGCAATAATGGAGAAAACCACCACTGACTCGACACCCGCGAACATTTCAAGCATCGCGTCCGGCTTTACAAGCCTGAAGCTAATGAAAAAGGCGGACAGCGCAAGGAAAATCCCGCCGGCCAACTTGAAGTCCAGCGGAGAAAAAAAAGTTTGTCGGTGCGAGTGCAAACTTCTGGGCGGCACCAAAAATGACAGTAGAAAGGCAATGAGTCCGCCAGCGACACCAAGGAACCAGACGAGCGAAAGCCGGAATACCAACAAATCATCCAGATAAAAATCATAGTCCCCTATTGGCCAAAGCGTAACGGTGTTACCCCACAGACAACTCACAAGACCAAGGAAAGGTACCGAATAACAAACGACATACAACGCAACCAAGTATTTTTTGGATATCAGACACAAAATGCATTGCGTGAGCAAAATAAGTAAGCACGTCGAAACCAATAATATAACCATTAACCCTGACCAACAAAAACAGAGCAACTTAACCGTAAACCAGACTCAATACTGGCCCCAATATCACTTTCAGCCATGGGTGCTGCACCATCACAACTCACACCCAAAATGCTTATCATAACACCAACTTACGGCCACCCAGGACCGCCAGTACAGTAAGTTGAGTTGCTAGCGCCAACACAAAGGACCTGAAAAGATCGACGGCCAACATATCACCTTTGAAACCTGCGACTACCGTTAGCAACAGATAAACAAACGCATAAAAGCAACTGCCGAGAAAAACAACCCTGGTCATATTTTTGCTATGCAGTATTTGAGTAACGATTGTAGTCGTAAGCCCTATACCACCCGCCAACACTGCGTAAGCCAGAAGATCATTTTTGCTGCAAAAACTACTACCGAGCAAACACAACCAGTAACTCTGTGTCAAAACCAAAAACACAGGCAAACAAACTGAAATTGACACCCCGAGAATCAAGTACAATTTGCTGGCACTATTTCCGCGCCCTGCCAGCTTTACAATGGCATAGGATGTAAGCGAGCTTGGCAGCACGGTCACCAAAATATAAAATAGAAAAAACAGATTGAAGTAGCCAACCTCAGACACATTCAAGCTTGAGTTGGCAAATATCATCAGGCAAACAATATGGACAGGAGCCCCGAGAAGCATACTACCGGCGACGGTCGGAGCCCCTGAAAGTGAAAGCAATGCCATCATTTGTCGGAAAGAGGAAATCTCTCGTCCCTTCCGCTCTTCGCGGCTGAACTTATTTTTCCGTATGGTAAAAAAACCAAATGCGGGAGCGATTAGCGTACAAATTGCAAGTGCCAGGATGACACCCTCTATTTCTCCTCCAATCTTCGCAATGGAAACTACCAGCAGTAACCCAAGCAGACCATGAAGCGCCAGCGCAGTTGCCCATTTCCCTGAAGTATTAAGGGAGAACATAAGGCCGGTTATAGTCAAATTGCAAACACAAGCAAAACCCAGAAAGAATGCTCCGATCAGCAAGTAACCAGGATTCATTTCGTACGAGGAAGCAGGCGCCGGAAAAACCAAAAGCACGATGACACAAAGAGCACCTACAACGATGCCGCCCCATGACATGAGCCCCAAGGAAGTTCTGTAATTTACTTTTTCGGTATTAAAGACCGCGTAGCGGCTCAACGCTACACTCAAGCACTCCCCTACCACCGTCGCGATACCTGTTACGATCGCATAGTGGTAAGAAAATACGCCGTACAACTCAACACCTAAAATTCTCGCCAAACTAAACAACAAAACAAACATACAAAGTTTGTTTGCAAGAACAGTGATTGCGCATATCTCTTTAATCACTGACTTTAACTTCTTGCAAAGAACGAGACATACCAATCTGCAGCTTTCAACATACCTTCGCCAACATTGAAAAGCGGCTTATAGCCCAACAGATTCTTTGCCTTATCAATATTTGCCTGAGAGTGCCTTACGTCGCCCACACGAAAATCCCGATAGACCAAATCCGAGGTAGACGTGACATCAACACGAGCCAAAGCATCCTTGATACAGGCAAAAACCTGATTCAATGTTGTCCTGTCACCGACGGCGACGTTGTAAACATTATTTTTGGCTTCCGGACTGGCACAGGCAGCCAGTATATTGGCCTGGACTGCGTTTTCTACAAAGCAAAAATCCCGACTGGTTTCACCATCACCATTCACGAAAACTTCTTCGTTATTGATCATGGCCGCTGTCCACTTAGGAATCACGGCAGCATAAGCGCCATTTGGATCCTGACGCTTGCCAAAGACGTTAAAATAGCGAAGCCCAATGGTATTGAAACCGTATGTACTGGAAAAAACCTCGGCATACAATTCGTTTACATACTTCGTGACCGCATAAGGGGAAAGCGGCTTACCAATCACACCTTCAACCTTAGGAAGCCCGGGATGGTCCCCATAGGTAGAACTGGACGCGGCATAAGTAAAACTTTTTACTTTCGCATCCTTTGCCGCAACCAACATGTTCAAAAAACCGTCGATATTGGTGCTGTTCGTTGTAATAGGGTCATTGATAGAGCGAGGAACAGAGCCTAATGCAGCCTGATGTAAAACGAAGTCCACTGGAATATCTGTGGCCGCTGGAAAGGTCATCGCACTTCTGCAATCGTCAATGTTTCTGATATCACCTTTTACCAGTGCAAACCGCGCCCATTGCTCAGGACTCACTACTGATTGCACTTCATCGAGATTTCGCTGGTGCCCTGTTGCAAAGTTATCGAGACCTACAACCCGCTGATCTAATTGCAGCAATGTCTCCAATAAATTGGAGCCAATAAATCCGGCCACCCCCGTCACCAGCCAAACCTTTGGGGATTGTTGAATTTCAGCTTTAACTTCTTCGAAACGGATCATGTAGTTCTCGACTTGGTTTTTTCCGGCGGTAACGAATCAGGGTCATTACTGACCCTGAGATTCAGAGACGCAGATCTGATTGAGAGGCATCCAGCAGGTACTTAAGGTCATATAGAACGTGCTCTGCCTTACCCAAGCTCCGAATCTGCTCAGCCCCCATTGCAGAGAATTCATTATGTGCGACAGCCAGAATGATACCGTCGTAAGAATTAACCTGTGGCTGGCCGATAGGAGTGATTGAATACTCGTGCATTGCTTCCGCCGCATCAACCCACGGGTCATAAACATCAACAACAATATTGAATTCAGCGAGTTCATTCACAATATCGATGATTTTAGTGTTACGCAGATCCGGGCAGTTTTCTTTGAACGTCAACCCCATGATCAGGACGCGAGCACCGTCAACATGAATTTTACGCTTCAGCATCGCCTTGACAAGTTGAGAGACCACATAGGCTCCCATGCTGTCATTCAAACGACGACCCGCTAAAATGATCTCGGGATGATAACCAATAGACTGTGCCTTGTGAGTCAGGTAATAGGGATCTACACCGATGCAGTGACCACCCACCAGTCCTGGGCGGAATGGCAAGAAATTCCATTTCGTCCCCGCTGCTTCCAGAACAGCCTGAGTATCGATACCCATCTTATTAAAAATAAGTGCCAACTCATTGATCAGGGCAATGTTCAAGTCGCGCTGCGTGTTCTCAATAACCTTTGCCGCTTCGGCAACCTTGATACTCTTGGCTTTATGAGTTCCGGCGATAATGATTGTGTTATACAAAGCATCGACCAGATCAGCAACCTCAGGAGTGGAGCCGGCGGTTACTTTTTTAATGGTAGTAACACGATGCTCTTTATCACCAGGATTTATCCGCTCTGGGCTATAACCTGCATAAAAATCAACATTGAACTTTAGCCCGGATATTTTCTCCAGCACTGGAACACAATCTTCCTCAGTAGCACCAGGATAGACCGTTGACTCGTAGATAACGATATCGCCCTTTTTCAAAACACGACCAATCGACTCACTTGCCTTAATCAAAGGAGTCAGATCCGGCCTCTTATGCTCGTCAATTGGGGTTGGAACGGTAACAATAAATATATTGCACGCAGACAACTCTTCCAGCACAGAGCTAAAACTTAAACCCGATGCGGAGCGCAACTCACAATCGGACACTTCAAGAGTAGCGTCATGACCGGCCTTTAGCGCTTCGATTCGACGCTGGCTGATATCAAATCCGACCACTTGCATTTTTTTGCCAAACTCAACCGCCAGCGGCAAGCCCACATAACCGAGACCCACTATGGCCAACTTTACATCTTCGAGTTTAAGCATTGTTTTCCCTTGCCATTCATCAATATTAAGTCGATCGTAAAAAAGCGCGCCAAACCTTGCGCCTTAGAAACAAAAATCACGGCTGCCTAAGTCAGAAATTATACCGAAAGCGCCTAACGGAGCCATAACATTTTTCAGAAAGCCAAGGAGGAATCCAAGCGCTCCCTCCTTCCGCCTGTGCATGCTTTAACAACCGCCACTGCAAGGCAAGCCGTCGCAACGCAACAGTCGATTTTCGAGCGCGACCTGCCTATCACGATGCCGGGCACATACTCAACCCCGCATCAGAAAAAACGTGCAAAATCCGACAAAGAGGAGGTTCCCCACAACGAAGAAACCTTGCGAGAACTGATACCAGGAAAGTCATCGGAATCACAATCCCCAAAAAAAACCAATCCAGCTTGACTAACCGGAAAGACAACTCGCTTTTAACCTGAAGACAGAAGTACCCCTCCTTGGGCGATGTACTACTTATGCACAGCAGAAAAAATTGAAATACAGCTATTCCGGTTTTACTGCAAAGAACCGACGAAGCAATACGAAAGCAACGCCTGCGATCAAACCTGCAACAACACCCAATATAAGGACCAGCGTCTTGTTAGGTTTCACTGGACTGTCTGGTAATTCCACTACCCCATCTTGCCGATAAACAGAAACCGACGCCGGATCTGTTTTCAACCCCTTAAAGAAATAGTATTGATCCTGAAGATCACGCAAATTCTCCGTAAAGGGGTCATCGGACTTGCGAGCCTGCAAACTTTCAATTTCCGCTTTTAGTGCTTTAGAGCCACGCATATACGTAAGCTGTCCAGCCTCACCACCCGCTATAACCGATTGATTCACCGTGATCGAAGGCGGCTTCTCCAGACCGATTGACTCAGCGATTCGCAGCGCCTCACTCAACCTGGCGATCGAATCCTCTTTGGCCTTGCTGCTTTTTTCCCTCGCGGAACTTATCTGCTGCTCCAGATTACGAGCCCTAACTTCAGACTCAATTGAAACGTTCTTGATCATTTCGCTCTTGGCCAACTCACCAGCCTGAGCAACATATGCAACAACCCACTCTTTGGCCTTCTGGGGATCTGTAGCCTGTACGACAACCGAATACCTGTCAGAGGCCTCCCTAAGCGGCGGAACCACACGCAGCACACGAGAGAACGTCGAGTACAGAACATCCCGGGACTTTTTTCGCTCATCCGAAGACAAACTCGGAACATAAGTCTTGCTAAAAAAATCTAGACGGAGCGACTCCGCTTGCAAATATCGCGTGTAGATATCATAGACATCCTTAACCGTGTAAGGAACCAACTCGGACTCTTTCATCCGACCATAATTAAAGTTGGATATATCATTCTGAGAAGGCGGCATCACAAAAGCCTTCGCCTCATACACGGGAGCGACAAGGAAAGCATAGCTCGCTGCGAAAGCAGCACCTAATAAAGTAAAACCAATGATAATAAGTTTTTGCCGAAAAATCGCACGAACAAAATCCTGAAACTCAAAATCTTCTAATTCACTACCTTTTTTTGAATCGACGCGCATGTTTTGTTAGCCTTTTTTACTTAAGCGGTCACATTAATTGTACATACCAAACCACTTGAGAATCTTCAACGCAAACCAAGCAAACAAAGCCCCCCCCTTATCTGCTCTCGCAATATACTGTATTACATACTCGAACGAGCGTAAAAACATCAAACAAATTAATACCAGCCTATCGCCTGCGCCTCCTAACCCCAAGAAAATGAGCCACCACAACCCCCCCACCAAAGATCATCCCCACCAGGAACGAAGCGACTCCGAACATCGAGATCTGTAGCTGAGGCAAAGAAAAACCGAGAAAGGAAACGACGACAAGCTGCTGGTTTTCCAGCACGAAGAGCAGGCATGCAACTGATATTAATAAGACAAGCCCGGTAATCATAAATCGCTTGATGCGACTCTTATCTCGCCAACTCATCGCCACCTAATTCCTCCTCATCTTCATTTACACGATCACGTAACTCTTTACCTGGTTTGAAATGCGGAACGAACTTGCCATCGAGACTGACAGACTGGCCGGTTTTCGGATTGCGCCCTACCCGTGGCGCGCGGTAGTGCAGAGAGAAGCTGCCAAACCCCCGGATCTCGATACGATCCCCGGTAGCCAGACATTGGGACATTTGCTCAAGCATGGTCTTGATGGCCAGCTCCACATCCTTGGATGAGAGCAGCCCTTGATGGGTGACAATTCGTTCGATCAACTCCGACTTCGTCATATTTTTCCCTTCTTTTTCAAGCAGCTAGATCAGCGCTTCAAAGGTTTTAGCACGCCTGCACGATTTTGAACAGCCTGAGTTTTACCATCTATCCCAGGCCCCCAAAATGCTTGATTCCCGGAACGGGAAGACTCTGGGCGATCACCCTGTCATCGGCAAATCACCAGCATAGTGCGCGTCAGGAAACCTGCCGGGTTGAACCCGAAAAGCCCAGCCTCCTCCTCGTCGCCCTTGAGATCATCAGACTTTGCCACGACCTGGTAGCGCGCTCCCTTGCATTCCTTGGCCGCACGCTTGTAACACTTGTCCCATTTCGAACCGAGCCCTGAACAATCGACCTCAATACCGCTAATCCCACGCACTACGTGAGTTTTGGCGCTGGTGGTACATCCCGCCAATGCCAGCACTGCCACTGCGACAATGAGCTTGTTCATTCACGTCCTTTTGCCAGAAAGCCTGCCAGGCGATCATTAGTCTCAGGCTAAAGACTAGCTGTAAATAAGCGCTTGATCCGACTAAACATTCAGACCTTCTTTCGGCGTTTTTGGTTAACGACCCAAGCAACTGCATCCGAACGCAACTCACCAAACGCCAGGCACAAAAAAGGGCGACCGAAGTCGCCCTTTTTTACAGAAAGTCAGAACTTAGTTCTGCTTTTCCATTTGTGCACGCAGCAGGTCACCCAGAGTGGTGGCCACAGGAGCATCAGTAGCTACTGGCTTGTCGCGCAGGCTCTGGATTGCTTCTTTCTCGTCTTCAACGTCTTTCGACTTGATCGAGAGCTGAATTACACGGCTCTTGCGGTCAACGCTGATGATCTTGGCTTCTACTTCTTCGCCTTCTTTCAGAACGTTGCGCGCGTCTTCAACGCGGTCACGGCTGATTTCGGAGGCTTTCAGAGTCGCTTCGATATCGTCGGCCAGAGTGATGATGGCGCCTTTAGCGTCAACTTCCTTCACGATGCCTTTAACGATGGCGCCTTTGTCGTTCTCTTGAACGTACTCGGAGAACGGATCGCTTTCCAGCTGCTTGATACCCAGGGAGATGCGCTCGCGCTCTGGGTCAACCGACAGGATAACGGTGTCCAGCTCGTCGCCCTTCTTGAAGCGGCGAACGGCTTCTTCGCCCACTTCGTTCCAGGAGATGTCGGACAGGTGAACCAGACCGTCGATGCCGCCGTCCAGACCAATGAAGATACCGAAATCGGTGATCGACTTGATGGTGCCGGAGATTTTATCGCCCTTGTTGAACTGGCCAGAGAAATCTTCCCATGGGTTAGATTTGCACTGCTTGATGCCCAGGGAGATACGACGACGCTCTTCGTCGATGTCCAGAACCATGACTTCCACTTCGTCGCCGACTTGTACGACTTTCGAAGGGTGGATGTTCTTGTTGGTCCAGTCCATTTCGGAAACGTGTACCAGACCCTCAACGCCTTCTTCCAGCTCAGCGAAGCAGCCGTAGTCGGTCAGGTTGGTTACACGCGCGGTAACGCGAGTGCTTTCTGGGTAACGGGCTTTGATAGCAACCCATGGATCTTCGCCCAGTTGCTTCAGACCCAGGGAAACACGATTGCGCTCGCGATCGTATTTCAGAACCTTGACATCGATCTCGTCGCCAACGTTGACGATTTCGGAAGGATGCTTGATACGCTTCCAAGCCATGTCGGTAATGTGCAGCAGGCCATCGACGCCACCCAGATCGACGAATGCGCCGTAATCGGTGAGGTTCTTGACGATACCTTTGACTTGTTGGCCTTCCTGCAGGGATTCCAGCAGAGCTTCGCGCTCGGCGGAGTTCTCGGCTTCCAGGACACTGCGACGGGAAACGACAACGTTGTTGCGCTTCTGATCCAGCTTGATGACCTTGAATTCCAGCTCTTTGCCTTCCAGGTGCGTGGTGTCGCGCACTGGACGGACGTCAACCAGAGAACCTGGCAGGAACGCACGGATGCCGTTAACGTCGACAGTGAAGCCGCCTTTAACCTTACCGTTGATAACGCCCTTGACCACTTCTTCGGCTGCGAAGGCTGCTTCCAGAACAATCCAGCATTCAGCGCGCTTGGCTTTTTCACGGGACAGCTTGGTTTCACCAAAGCCGTCTTCAACCGAGTCCAGAGCAACGTGAACTTCGTCACCGACGTTGATGTTCAGTTCGCCAGCGTCGTTGTAGAACTGCTCAAGCGGGATGAGTGCTTCAGACTTCAGGCCAGCGTGAACGGTTACCCAGCGAGCCTGGTAATCGATATCAACGATAACACCGGTGATGATGGAGCCTGCCTGAAGGTTCAGGGTTTTTAGGCTTTCTTCAAAGAGTTCCGCAAAGCTTTCGCTCATTTTAATTCCTGTTGATGAGGGCGAAGAATACGCCCATCTCCACACCCCAGACGGTGTGGGTTAGTTTCATTTAAAAGAAGCCACCGCAGGACTATGACTGGTCCCCTGCGGCCTTCTTGGTCACCCGGCGATATCGCGAATGGCGATCTCGCTCATGATGCGTTCCAGCACCTGGTCGATGGATAATTCCGTGGAATCCAGCTGTATGGCGTCAGCCGCCGGTTTAAGCGGGGCTACCGCTCGCTGGGTGTCACGCTCATCGCGCGCACGTATCTCATCTAGCAGACTCGACAGACTAACACCCTCGACTTTGCCCTTCAACTGCAAATATCGACGGCGTGCCCGTTCCTCGGCGCTGGCGGTCAGAAAAATTTTCAGCGGTGCGTCCGGAAAAACCACTGTGCCCATGTCGCGACCATCTGCCACAAGACCCGGCGCCTCCTGAAAAGCCCGCTGGCGTTGCAGCAGCGCCTCGCGTACAGCCGGCAACGCAGCTACCTGGGAAGCACCGGATCCGACGCTTTCGGTGCGAATGACATCGCTGACTTCATCACCTTCCAGAATGATGCGCTGCAACTGACCGTCCGTCGCCGCGACGAACTGCACATCCAGATGAGCGGCGAGTTTCTTCAGCAGCTCTTCATTGGTCAGGTCGACACCATGGTTATGCGCAGCGAAGGCCAGCAATCGGTACAACGCACCGGAATCCAGCAGGTTCCAGCCCAGACGCTTGGCCAGAATCCCGGCAACCGTACCCTTGCCCGAACCACTTGGCCCATCGATGGTGATGACCGGTGCAATGTTGTTCACGACTGTGCCTCTTGCGCCACGCGAATACCGACCTGTGCGCACAGCGCCAGGAAGTTCGGGAACGACGTCGCGACGTTGGCGCAATCATGAATGCGGATTGGTGCACTGGCGCGCAGCGAAGCAACGCTGAACGCCATGGCAATACGGTGATCACCATGACCGTGCACTTCACCGCCGCCGATCTGGCCGCCGTCGATGATGATGCCATCCGGGGTTGGTTCGCACTTTACGCCCAGCGCCAGCAAACCATCCGCCATGACCTGGATGCGATCCGACTCCTTGACCCGCAACTCTTCGGCGCCACGCAACACTGTGCGCCCTTCAGCGCATGCGGCGGCGACGAACAGCACCGGGAACTCGTCGATCGCCAGCGGAACCAGCGCCTCGGGAATCTCGATACCCTTGAGTTTAGCTGCACGCACGCGCAAGTCAGCCACCGGTTCGCCACCCACTTCACGCTGGTTTTCCAGAGTGATGTCGGCGCCCATCAGGCGCAGGATGTCGATCACGCCGGTACGGGTCGGGTTGATGCCGACGTGTTCCAGCACCAGTTCCGAACCTTCAGCGATCGATGCCGCTACCAGGAAGAACGCCGAGGACGAAATATCACCCGGGACTTCAATGTGGGTCGCGGTCAGCTTGTTGCCGGACTCGACCGATGCGGTCGCACCGTTGACCGTTACCGGGTAGCCGAAGCCACGCAGCATGCGCTCGGTATGGTCGCGGGTCGGAGCAGGCTCGGTGACCGTGGTCTTGCCTTCGGCATACAGACCGGCCAGCAGCAGGCAGGACTTAACCTGGGCGCTGGCCATCGGCATGGTATAGGTCAGACCCTTGAGCTTGTTGCCACCACGAATGGTCATCGGTGGACGACCTTCGGCGGCGGTTTCGATCACCGCGCCCATTTCACGCAGCGGATTGGCCACACGATTCATCGGGCGCTTGGACAGCGAAGCGTCGCCGGTCAGGGTGCTGTCGAAGTTCTGCGCAGCCAACAGGCCGGACAGCAGACGCATCGAAGTACCGGAGTTGCCCAGATAGATCGGGCCCGGTGCCGGCTTCAGGCCATGCAGGCCAACGCCGTGAATGGTCACGCGACCGTGGTGCGGACCTTCGATGACCACGCCCATGTCACGGAAAGCCTGCAAGGTCGCCAGGGCATCTTCGCCCTCGAGGAAACCTTCGACTTCGGTGACACCTTCGGCCAGGGAGCCAAGCATGATCGAACGGTGGGAAATCGATTTGTCACCCGGTACGCGAATCCGACCGGACAGGCGGCCACCAGGTTGAGCCAGGAAAATCAGATCGTTGGAATTCATAGCGTCCACATAGGCCCTGCGGGCCAGGATTTTACTGAAATGCTCGCGGGCAACCCGGGCGCGAGTGAAAACGCCCAACAATTGGTGCCCATCCCCTGCATCGACCGCGTCGCGCAAGGCGTCGAGATCGCTGCGAAATGTATCGAGTGTGCGCAGGACAGCTTCGCGGTTGGCGAGGAAGATGTCGTGCCACATGACCGGGTCGCTTCCGGCGATTCTTGTGAAATCGCGGAAACCGCCCGCAGCGTAACGGAAGATCTCAAGATTTTCATTGCGTTTGGCCAGCGAATCGACCAGGCCGAACGCCAGCAAGTGCGGCAGATGGCTGGTCGCGGCCAGTACTTCGTCGTGACGCTCGACCTGCATGTGCTCGACATCGGCGCCCAACTCGCGCCACAAACGGTCGACTACCGCCAGGGCTGCCGGATCGGTTTGCTCCAGCGGCGTCAGGATCACTTTGTGGCGACGGAACAGTTCAGCGTTGGAGGCTTCCACCCCACTCTGCTCTGAACCGGCAATCGGGTGCCCCGGCACAAAGCATGACGGCATCTTGCCAAATGCTTCGGTGGCCGCGCGCACCACATTGCCCTTGGCACTGCCGACATCGGTCAGGATCGCCTGCCCCAGATCCATGCCCGCCAGACGCGCAAGCACTTTCTCCATGGCCAGGATCGGCACCGCCAGCTGGATGACGTCGGCGCCCTGACAAGCAACGCCCAGGTCTTCTTCGCAGCGATCCACCACACCCAACTCGACCGCAAGCTTGCGCGATTGCAGATCGAGATCGACTCCGACCACTTCGCGGCACAGACCGCTTTCACGCAAGCCCTTGGCAAACGAACCTCCGATCAACCCGAGACCGACCACCACCAGGCGACCGATCATAGGTTCAGCAGATTGCAGCGCAGTGACATCAACCACGAGCCAGAACCTTGGTCAGCGCCTCAAGGAAGCGGCTGTTCTCTGCCGGCAGGCCAATGGTGATGCGCAGATGGTTTGGCATGCCGTAGTTGGCCACCGGACGCACGATCACACCTTCACGAAGCAAGCCCTGGAACACCGGGGCCGCAACCTGACCGAGATCGACGCAAATGAAATTGCCTTTGGATGGAATCCAGCTCAACCCCAGCTCACGGAAACCGGCCTCCAGCTGCTGCATGCCGGACTCGTTCAACTGACGGCTTTGCGCCAGATACTCTTCGTCCTTCAACGCCGCACAGGCCGCAGCCAGGGCCAGGCTGTTGACGTTGAACGGCTGGCGTACACGGTTCAGCACGTCTGCGACCACCGCCGTGGACAAGCCATAACCCACGCGCAGCGCCGCCAGACCATAGGCCTTGGAGAAAGTGCGGGAAACCAGCAGGTTCGGATAAGCCGCCAGGAAGTCCAGGCCATCCGGCAGATCGCTGCCTTCGGCGTATTCGATGTAAGCCTCGTCCAGTACGACCAGCACATGCTCCGGCACATCCTGCAGGAATTCGTCCAGCGCCTCGGCGTCGAACCAGGTCCCGGTCGGGTTGTTCGGGTTGGCGATGAACACCACGCGGGTGTTGGAATCGATCGCCGCCAGCATGGCAGGCAGGTCATGCCCCCAATCCTTGGCCGGAACCACTTTGGCCTGTGCGCCGACCGCCTGGGTGGCAATCGGGTAGACAGCGAACGCATGCTCGCTGAACACGGCGTTCAGGCCCGGTGCCAGATAAGCACGCGCAACCAGTTCCAGGATGTCGTTGGAACCGTTGCCCAGCGTGACCTGGTCGAGTTCGACGCGGCACTGCTCGGCCAGCAGGCTCTTGAGGGCAAAACCGTTGCCGTCCGGATAACGGGTCAGCTCGGCCAGCGCATCGCGGATCGCCGCCAGCGCCTTGGGGCCAGCGCCCAGCGGGTTTTCGTTGCTCGCCAGCTTGACGATGCTGGCTGGATCGAGGTCCAGCTCACGCGCCAGTTCGTCCACGGGTTTGCCCGGAACGTAAGGCGAAAGTTGTTGCACGCCCGGCTGTGCCAGAGCGAGGAAATTGCCACTCATTTGCTACCGCCCCTTAGAGAACTGCTTTCGGGTAGGAACCCAGCACCTTGAGTGCCACTGCTTCCTGACTGATCTTTTCCAGCACACCTTTGACCAAGGGGTCGCGGTGGTGGCCGACGAAGTCGATGAAGAACACATAGGTCCATTTACCGCTGCGCGACGGACGAGTCTCGATTCGCGTCAGGTCAATGCCATTGTCGTGGAACGGCACCAGCAACTCGTGAAGCGCACCCGGCTTGTTGCTCATCGAAACGATGATCGATGTCTTGTCGTCGCCGGTCGGTGGCACTTCCTGGTTGCCGATCATGAGGAAGCGCGTGGAGTTATCCGGACGGTCCTCGATTTTTTCGGCCAGACGGGTCAAGCCGTACAGGCCGGCCGCCATATCGCCGGCAATCGCCGCCGAGTTCCACTCACCCTTGACCCGCTTGGCCGCTTCGGCGTTGCTGGAGACCGCCACGCGCTCGACATTCGGGTAATGGGCGTCCAGCCACTTGCGGCACTGGGCCAGTGACTGGGCGTGGGAGTAGATGCGGCTGATGCTGTCGGTCTTGGTGTTTTCACCGACCAACAGGTGATGGTGGATACGCAGCTCGACTTCACCACAGATCACCATGTCATGTTCGAGGAAGCTGTCGAGGGTGTGGTTGACCGCGCCTTCGGTGGAGTTTTCCACCGGCACCACACCAAAATTCACCGCCCCCGCCGCCACTTCACGGAACACTTCGTCGATCGCCGCCATCGGCTTGCTGATCACGGCGTGGCCGAAGTGCTTCATGGCCGCCGCCTGAGTGAAGGTGCCTTCAGGGCCGAGATAAGCCACTTTCAGCGGCTGTTCGAGCGCCAGGCACGAAGACATGATTTCACGGAACAACCGCGCCATCTCTTCGTTGCCCAGCGGCCCCTGGTTGCGCTCCATGACACGCTTGAGCACCTGAGCTTCGCGCTCAGGACGATAGAACACCGGCACTTCGCCTTCGGCCAGCGAGGCCATCTTTACTCGCGCGACTTCCTGGGCGCAGCGCGCACGCTCACTGATCAGCTTCAGGACCTTTTCGTCCAGGGCATCAATGCGCAGGCGCAGTGCCTTGAGTTCTTGCTCAGACATTAGCCGTGTTCCTTCTCGAACTCTGCCATGTACGAAATCAGCGCATTGACAGCGTTGATGTCGACGGCGTTATAGATGGAGGCGCGCATACCACCCACGGAACGATGGCCCTTGAGGTTCAACAGGCCACGCTCGTCGGCACCGGCCAGGAACGGTTTGTCCAGGCGATCATCAGCCAGGCGGAACGGCACGTTCATCCAAGAGCGGTCCGACTTGTTGATCGGGTTGCTATACAGGCCGCTGGAGTCGATGAAGCTGTACAGCGTGCGCTGTTTGACTTCGTTGAGCTTGCCGATGGCCTCGACGCCGCCCTGCTCCTTGAGCCACTCGAACACCAGGCCGGACAGGTACCAGGCCAGCGTCGGCGGGGTGTTGTACATCGAACCGTTATCGGCCGCGACCTTATAGTCGAGCATGGTCGGGCACATGGAACGGGCCTTGCCCAGCAGGTCTTCGCGTACGATATTGACGACAATGCCGCTCGGGCCGATGTTTTTCTGGGCACCGGCGTAGATCATGCCGAAGCGCGACACATCCACCGGGCGCGACAGGATGTCCGAGGACATGTCGGCCACCAGCGGAACATCGCCGGTTTCCGGGATCCACTGAAACTCCAGACCGCCGATGGTTTCGTTCGGCGCGTAGTGAACGTAGGCCGCGTCTTTCGACAGCTTCCACTCGTTCTGGCCGGGAATGGCGAAATAATCGTAAGGTTTGGCTGTGGCGGCAACGTTGACGTGGCCGAAGCGCGAAGCTTCTTCGATGGCCTTCTGCGACCAGATACCGGTGTCGATATAGTCGGCCGAGCCGTTTTCCGGCAACAGGTTCAGAGGAATCTGAGCAAATTGCTGGCTGGCGCCGCCTTGCAGAAACAGCACTTTATAGTTCGAGGGGATATTCAGCAGATCACGCAGATCCTGCTCGGCCTTGGTGGCGATGGACACGAACTCATCACTGCGATGGCTCATTTCCATGACCGACAGACCCTTGCCGTGCCAGTCGAGGAGTTCACCCTGGGCGCGCTGCAGAACAGCTTCGGGAAGCGCCGCAGGACCGGCACAGAAGTTATAGGCTCTCTTGCTCACATCCAATCTCGCTCTGATTTGGTGGTATCACTGTAGGAGCGAGCTTGCTCGCGAAAAACCTGAGAGCGCAAGGGTGCACCAGACGCCCTGCGTTATCGTTGACGACCATCGCGAGCAAGCTCGCTCCTACAGGGGATCTCATTATTTCAAAAGGGACAAACAACAAGGGGGCGAATTTTCATCCGCCCCCTGCTTGCCCACTTATTCCTGTGGTTCTTCGTCTGCGGCGGCATCAAGTTGCTGGTCTTCAGCAACGTCGTCGATTACGACTTCACCGACAAACCCCTCACCCTCTTCACCTTCCAGCTCTTCACCCTCGACTTCCGACGGCTCTTGAACCCGCTCCAGCCCGACCAGTGTTTCGTCGTTGGCCAGTTTGATCAGGGTCACGCCCTGGGTGTTACGACCCAGGCTGGACACTTCGTCGACTCGGGTACGCACCAAGGTGCCCTGGTCGGAAATCAGCATGATTTCCTCGCCGTCGAGAACCTGGACCGCACCGACCAGACGGCCGTTACGTTCGTTGCTGACCATGGCGATAACGCCCTGACCGCCACGCTTGTATTCAGGGAACTCGGTGATCGCCGTGCGCTTGCCGTAACCACGCGCCGAAGCGGTGAGGATCTGGCTGCCTTCTTCCGGAATCAGCATGGAAATCAGCTTCTGACCTTCCGGCAGACGCATGCCGCGCACACCGCGAGCGGTACGGCCCATGGCGCGAACGTCGGATTCCTTGAAGCGGGTCACTTTGCCGCCGTCGGAGAACAGCATGACTTCACGCTCGCCATCGGTGATGGCCGCGGAAATCAGCACGTCGCCTTCGTCCAGTTCCAGTGCAATCAGGCCGACGCTGCGTTGACGGCTGAAGGATTCCAGCGGGGTCTTCTTCACGGTGCCGTTGGCGGTGGCCATGAAGATGTAGTGACCTTCGGTGTACTCCTCGACCGGCAGCATGGTGGTGATGTACTCACCGTCGTCCAGCGGCAGCAGGTTGACCAGCGGACGACCACGGGCAGCGCGAGAAGCTTCAGGGATTTCGTAGGTTTTCAGCCAGTACACCTTGCCCTTGCTGGAGAACAGCAGCAGCGTGGTGTGGCTGTTGGCGACCAGCAGGTGAGCGATGTAGTCCTCATCCTTGACGCCGGTCGCCGACTTGCCTTTACCGCCACGACGCTGGGCCTGGTACGCAGCCAGCGGCTGGGTCTTGGCGTAGCCACCGTGGGAAATGGTCACGACGCGCTCTTCTTCCGGGATCATGTCACCCAGGGTCAGGTCGAGACGGGCATCGAGGATTTCGGTACGACGCACGTCGCCGTACTCGGCGCGAATCACTTCCAGCTCTTCGCGAATCACTTCCATCAGGCGCGTGGCGCTGTTAAGGATGCGGATCAGCTCGCCGATCTGATTGAGGATCTCTTGATACTCGGCCAGCAGCTTTTCGTGTTCCAGGCCGGTCAGGCGGTGCAGACGCAACTCCAGAATGGCTTGCGCCTGCTCTGGCGACAGGAAGTACTTGCCGTCGCGCAGACCGTATTGCGGATCGAGGTTTTCCGGACGGCATGAATCGGCGCCGGCACGTTCAACCATCGCCACTACCGCCGAGGATTCCCAAGGGGTGCTGACCAGCGCTTCCTTGGCTTCCGACGGGGTTGGCGAGGCCTTGATCAGGGCGATGACCGGGTCGATGTTCGACAAGGCAACGGCTTGACCTTCGAGGATGTGACCACGCTCGCGCGCCTTGCGCAGTTCGAACACGGTACGGCGGGTGACCACTTCGCGACGGTGACGCACGAAGGCTTCCAGCAGGTCCTTGAGGTTCAGGATCCGTGGACGGCCGTCGATCAGCGCAACGATGTTGATGCCGAACACCGCTTGCAACTGGGTCTGGGCGTAGAGGTTGTTGAGGATGACCTCAGGCACTTCGCCACGACGCAGCTCGATCACGACGCGCATACCGTCCTTGTCGGACTCGTCGCGCAGTTCGGTGATGCCTTCGAGCTTCTTCTCTTTTACCAGTTCGGCGATCTTCTCGATCAGACGCGCCTTGTTCAGCTGGTAAGGGAGTTCGGTGATGACGATCTGCTGACGACCACCGACCTTGTCGATGTCTTCGATCATCGAGCGGGCACGCATGTAAATGCGCCCGCGACCGGTGCGGTAGGCTTCGATGATGCCGGCACGACCGTTGATGATCGCGGCGGTCGGGAAGTCCGGACCGGGGATGTATTGCATCAGCTCGTCGACAGTCAGCTCTGGATTGTCGATAAGCGCCAGGCAACCGTCGATGACTTCACCGAGGTTGTGCGGCGGAATGTTGGTTGCCATGCCCACGGCGATACCGCTGGAGCCGTTGACCAGCAGGTTGGGGATACGGGTCGGCATGACCGCCGGGATCATTTCGGTGCCGTCGTAGTTCGGCACCCAGTCCACGGTTTCTTTATGCAGGTCAGCCAGCAGCTCGTGCGCCAGCTTGGTCATGCGCACTTCGGTGTATCGCATGGCCGCGGCGTTGTCGCCGTCCACCGAGCCGAAGTTGCCCTGGCCGTCTACCAGCAGGTAGCGCAGGGAGAATGGCTGCGCCATCCGAACGATGGTGTCGTACACCGCGGTATCACCGTGCGGGTGATACTTACCGATCACGTCACCGACAACACGGGCAGATTTCTTGTACGGCTTGTTGAAGTCGTTGCCCAGCTCGCTCATCGCGAACAGCACGCGCCGGTGCACGGGCTTCAAGCCATCGCGCGCATCCGGCAGTGCCCGCCCGACAATTACGCTCATCGCGTAGTCGAGGTAGGACTGCTTCAGCTCGTCTTCGATATTGACCGGGAGGATTTCTTTGGCCAGTTCGCCCATGAGAAGCCTGATTCCTTTTTCTGGTGAAACTTCGTCACATCCATATGGGACCAACGAAGCTCGCCGATACAGGCTGAGTGCCATGCACCGACTTACGACAAATCAACGAGTTATGCCATGGATCTGCGCAGTACGGGTCGCCACTTCGGGCAACCCTGGAAACCGCCGGATGTTATCACAAGAGCCGCCACGCACCTATCCCCCAGATGCGCATGGAGAGTAGTTAGTTGACCGGTGACAGGCTTGAAGGGGACGAGAGGGGCTTAGAGCCGTTTTGAATGACGAATTTGGGGCAGGATCTGACTGTTTCATTGGCTTTGACGACCCCATCGCGAACAAGCTCGCCCACAGTGTTTACCGCATGCCCGAGATTCAGGACACAAAATAGATCCCTGTGGGAGCGAGCTTGCTCGCGATGGCTATCTTTCAGACGCCAGAAGCTATTAATGCAGGCGCTTGCGGCACATCAACTGCGCCATCTTCGCCGTATCCGGGCGCTCGACGATGCCTTTTTCGGTGACGATCGCATCGATCAGGTCCGCCGGAGTCACATCGAACACCGGATTGAACGCTTCGACATCCGCGCCCACCCGCTTGCCGCCGACCTCCAGCAACTCGCGGCCATCACGCTCCTCAATCGGAATGTCATCGCCGCTGGCCAGATTCATGTCGATAGTCGAACTCGGCGCCACCACCATGAAGCGCACGCCGTGGTGCATGGCGTTAACGGCCAGTTGATAGGTGCCGATCTTGTTGGCCACATCGCCATTGGCGGTGATTCGGTCAGCACCGACGATGACCCAGGTAGGGCCTTTGGTCTTCATGATATGCGCGGCGGCGGAATCGACATTGAGGGTCACGGGAATACCTTCATTGGCCAGTTCCCACGCGGTCAGCCGCGAGCCCTGCAGCCATGGGCGGGTTTCGTCGACATACACCCGCTCGACCATGCCCTCGATGAAAGCCCCACGAATCACCCCCAGCGCCGTGCCGAAGCCGCCCGTGGCCAGTGCGCCGGTGTTGCAGTGGGTCAGGATCGCCTGGGCGTTGCCCTGATGCTTGCGGATCAGGTCCACACCCAGTTGCGCCATGGTCAGGTTGGCTTCGCGATCGCTTTCGTGAATGGCGATGGCCTCTGCCTCCAGCACCTCCAGCGGATCGGCATTGTCTTTCAGGCGATCAAGCCGGTCGTGCATGCGGCCCAGCGCCCAGAACAGGTTGACCGCAGTGGGACGAGAATCGGCCAGCAGCGCGAAATCCTCTTCCAGCGCCGCGTACCAGTCGCCACCTTCGGCAATCCGGGCACGGGCCGCGAGCACGATGCCATAAGCGGCACTGATACCAATCGCCGGCGCACCGCGCACCACCATCGAGCGAATGGCCTCGGCCACACCGGCTGCACTGGTGTAGGCGATCCAGGTTTCCTCGAACGGCAAAATGCGCTGATCCAGCAGATGGAGAGCGCCATCACGCCAATCGATGGCCTTTACCTTTTCCGCAGCCAACAGTCGATCGCGCATCCCTCACCCCGCACTCATGAACAAAAGCCGCCGATTATAGCGATCCCCCCGCGAAGACGCTCGGGTATACTTCGCCATCCTTTACAAAAGCACTGGAACCGACCCTCGATGCCGAACACTGCCGCTGCGCTCGACCTGTTATTGCTGCCGACCTGGCTGGTACCCGTCGAACCCGCTGGTGTTGTCCTCAAGGAACACGGCGTGGGCATCCGTGATGGGCGCATCGTGTTTATCGGCCCACGTTCCGCCGCACTGAAGCTTAACGCAACCGAAACCCGCGAGTTGCCCGACATGTTGCTCAGCCCCGGCCTGATCAATGCCCATGGGCACGCGGCGATGACACTGTTCCGCGGCCTGGCCGATGACCTGCCATTGATGACCTGGCTGGAAAACCACATCTGGCCCGCCGAAACCAGGTGGGTCGACGAAGGCTTCGTGCGCGACGGCACGGATCTGGCCATCGCCGAGCAAATCAAAGGGGGCATCACCTGTTTCTCTGACATGTACTTCTTCCCGAAGGTTGCCAGCGAGCGCGTGCACAACAGCGGCATTCGCGCGCAGATCGCGATTCCGATCCTCGACTTCCCCATTCCGGGCGCCGCTACAGCGGACGAAGCCATTCGTCAGGGCGTCGAGTTGTTTGGCGATCTCAAGCACCACGAGCGCATCAAAATCACCTTTGGCCCCCATGCACCCTACACCGTGGGCGATGAAAACCTGGAAAAAATCCGGGTGATTGCCGAAGAACTGGACGCATCGATCCACATGCACGTGCATGAAACGGCGTTTGAAGTGCAGCAATCGGTCGAGCAGCGCGGTGAACGACCGCTGGCCCGACTGGCGCGCCTGGGCTTGCTGGGGCCACGCTTCCAGGCGGTTCACATGACCCAGATCAGCGAAGAAGACATGACGCTGCTGGTAGAAAGCAACAGCAATGTGATTCATTGCCCGGAATCGAACCTGAAGCTGGCCAGCGGATTCTGCCCGGTAGAGCGCTTGTGGCAGGCCGGGGTCAATGTCGCGGTCGGCACCGATGGCGCGGCCAGCAACAACGACCTGGACCTGCTCGGCGAAACCCGCACCGCGGCCCTGCTGGCCAAGGCTGTCGCCGGCTCGGCCACCGCGCTGGATGCCCATCGTGCCCTGCGCATGGCCACCCTCAACGGTGCCCGGGCACTGGGTATCGAGGCCAAAGTCGGCTCGCTGGAAATCGGCAAGGCCGCGGACATGGTGGCTTTCGATCTCTCGGGCCTGGCCCAGCAGCCGGTCTACGACCCGGTTTCGCAGCTTATATACGCCACCGGCCGGGACTGCGTGAAACACCTTTGGGTTGCCGGCAAGCAGTTGCTCGACGACCGTCGCCTGACACGCCTGGATGAACAACAGCTAAGTACTACCGCGAAGGCCTGGGGCCGGCGCATCAGTGGCCGCACCGAATCGTAAGCCCCCCCTGGAGCACAATCCGGGGCAACAGGATTTTTCAAGTTTTAGAGGACTTAAACCATGAGCAACGTCGACTACGCCGAAATCGCCAAATTCGAGGCCCTGGCCCATCGCTGGTGGGACCGCGAAAGCGAATTCAAACCGCTGCACGACATCAACCCGCTGCGGGTGAACTGGATTGACGAACGGGTCAATCTGGCCGGCAAGAAGGTCCTCGACGTCGGTTGCGGCGGTGGCATCCTCAGCGAAGCCATGGCTCAGCGCGGCGCGACCGTGATGGGTATCGACATGGGCGAAGCGCCACTGGCGGTTGCCCAGCTTCATCAGCTGGAGTCGGGCGTAAGCGTCGAGTACCGGCAGATCACCGCCGAAGCCCTGGCCGAGGAAATGCCCGAGCAGTTCGACGTGGTCACCTGCCTGGAAATGCTTGAGCACGTGCCAGACCCGTCGTCGGTCATCCGTGCCTGCTTCCGCATGGTCAAGCCCGGCGGCCAAGTGTTCTTCTCGACCATCAACCGCAATCCGAAGGCGTACCTGTTCGCCATCGTCGGTGCCGAATACATCATGAAGCTGTTGCCGCGCGGCACCCACGACTTCAAGAAATTCATTCGCCCTTCCGAACTTGGCGCTTGGAGTCGCATGGCCGGCCTGACCGTCAAGGACATCATCGGCCTGACCTACAACCCGCTGACCAAGCACTACAAACTGGCCTCCGACGTGGACGTCAACTACATGATCCAGACCCTGCGCGAGGAATAAGCCGATGCCAATCAGAGCAGTTCTTTTCGACATGGACGGCACCCTGCTCGACACCGCGCCGGACTTCATTGCGATCTGCCAGGCGATGCGTGCCGACCGTGGCTTGCCACCGATGAACGACAAACACATTCGCGACGAGATTTCCGGCGGCGCCAAGGCGATGGTCGCAGTGACCTTCTCCATGGACCCGGAGTCGCCGGGATTCGAGGAGTTGCGCCAGGAGTTCCTGGAGCGCTACCTCGTGGGTTGTGCCGTCCATAGCAAGCTGTTCGACGGCATGGGTGAACTGCTGGCCGACATCGAAAAAGCCAACCTGATCTGGGGCGTAGTGACCAACAAGCCACTGCGGTTTGCCGAGCCGATCATGCAGCAACTGGGGCTGGCCGAGCGTTCGGCGCTGCTGATCTGCCCGGATCACGTGAAGAACAGCAAACCCGATCCAGAGCCGCTGATCCTCGCCTGCAAGATGCTCGACCTCGATCCGGCCAGCGTGCTGTTCGTTGGCGATGACCTGCGCGACATCGAGTCCGGCCGTGATGCCGGCACCAAGACCGCTGCAGTGACCTTCGGCTACATCCACCCGGATGACAACCCGCGACACTGGGGAGCGGACGTGGTGGTCGATCATCCGTTGGAGCTGCGCAAGGTTTTGGATAGCGCCCTCTGTAGCTGCTGAGACTGTCGTTGACCTCTGTAGGAGCGAGCTTGCTCGCGAAGCACCTGAGAGCGCCACGGGGTGCCAGACTTGTCGCGTCATCGTTTACGCCCATCGTCGGAACGCCGCCCGGAGCAAGCTCGCTCCTACAGGGATAGCGCTTGACCTGAAGAATTTTTGTAGAGGTTTTTATGTTTGATTATTCCGCCCGCCCCGAACTGCTCAAGGATCGGGTCATCCTGGTCACCGGCGCAGGACGCGGCATCGGTGCCGCAGCGGCAAAAACCTACGCAGCCCACGGCGCAACCGTGCTGCTGCTGGGCAAGACCGAAGCCAACCTGACCCAGGTCTACGACGAAATCGAAGCCGCCGGCCATCCACAACCGGCAGTCATCCCCTTCAACCTCGAAACCGCCCTGCCCCATCAATACGATGAGCTGGCAGCGATGATCGAAAGCGAATTCGGGCATCTCGACGGCCTCCTGCACAATGCCTCGATCATCGGCCCGCGCACGCCGATCGAGCAGCTTTCCGGCGAAAACTTCATGCGGGTCATGCAAGTCAACGTCAATGCCATGTTCATGCTCACCAGCACCCTGCTGCCGCTGCTCAAGTTGTCGCAGGATGCCTCGGTGGTGTTCACTTCCAGCAGCGTCGGCCGCAAGGGGCGTGCGTATTGGGGCGCTTACGGCGTCTCCAAATTCGCCACTGAAGGCTTGATGCAAACCCTGGCTGACGAAGTCGATACCGTGGCCCCGGTGCGCTCCAACAGCATCAACCCGGGCGCCACCCGCACCAGCATGCGCGCCCAGGCTTATCCGGGTGAAAACCCACTGAACAACCCGACGCCCGAGGAGATCATGCCGGTCTACCTTTACCTGATGGGCCCGGACAGCACCGGCATCAATGGCCAGGCGTTCAACGCCCAGTAACGACCGTACGTCGCTTTTTAGTGCCGCGCCAGCTTCCTGTCGCGGCACTTGAAGGCTCTCGGGTTCGAGCCAGGCACCTGTCAAACAAACGTCACACGCCGCGCTACACAGGCAGCAGACAACCAACAACCCATTGATTTAATACAGCTTTTATTCGGATGAACCGAATGGCACGACTTTCGCTCTAAGTTTGCTCAGACACGTAAAGTGAAAGCAGACGGGGGTGAAGCTTGAGCGCAGAGATTACTCATCTTCTACAAAGCGGATTAAACTTGTACGAAATGTCCTACGGGACTGACGGACCAGTACGACGCGCAGCCCTAAGCCGCTCTCACCCTGCTTGTAAGACAGCCTTACTGCTTAGGGGCGCATGCCTTATGAAACCACCTTCCCAGACCAACGCAATTGACTTCGATAGCGCCAAATTGCAGCGCCTGGGCTTTGGTCAGCAGCCGCCCCTCCTGGAAAGACCTGTCAGTCTTGCGCAATTGCGCCAGCAACTGAGCCTGCAGTTGCAAACCAGCCTGGAGCCGCAACGCATTCTTGGGACGTTCTATCGCGAGATTCAGCGGTTGGTACCGTTGGACGCCTTGTGCTACCAGCACAAGAGCAGTGACCTGCGCCTGGAGTTCGGCCAACGCGGCCACCACTCCATCAGTTACAGCCTCAGCCACGAAGGCGAACACCTGGGTGAGCTGATCTTCCGTCGCAATCAGCGTTTCAGCGAACAGGATCAGGGCAATCTCGAATCACTGCTAGCCGCACTGCTTTTCCCGATGCGCAATGCGCTGCTGTACCGTACCGCCACCCAAAGTGCACTGCGCGACCCGCTGACGGGTGCCGGTAATCGCATCGCCATGGACCAGACGCTGCAAAGGGAAATCGAACTGTCCCGGCGCCATCTGCAACCGTTGTCAGTACTGATGCTGGACATCGATCATTTCAAGCTAGTCAATGATACCCATGGCCACAGCACAGGCGATAACGTGCTCAAGGCAGTCGCCGCCACGATCAAAAACCAGTTGCGCAACGTGGACATGGTGTTCCGCTATGGCGGTGAAGAGTTCCTGATCTTGCTGTCGAATACCTGTCGCGAGGCCGCGGCCATGGTCGGAGAGCGGCTGCGGCTTGCAATCCAGTCTGAAGAGTACCTGGCCGATGGTCACAGGATCCTGCTGACGGTCAGCCTCGGCTGTTCGACCCTGTTGCCCGGCGAGTCTGCCGAAAGCTTGTTGCGACGGGCAGACAGCGCGTTGTATGTGGCCAAGCGCGAAGGTCGTAACCGGCTGGAAATGGCGGGCTGATTTTTCAGCCACGACACAAACCAATGTGGGAGCGGGCTTGCTCGCGAATGGGATCTGACTTTCAACGGTGATGTTGACTGACAGTCCGTATTCGCGAGCAAGCTCGCTCCCACAGTTGTTTTTCAAGCAGCGATTGGATCAGCCTTCGGCCAATGCCATCCGCTCACGCACGACCGGTACCCGCTCTGCGTGCTCCATTTGCATGCAACGTTCGAGAAACAGGTACATATAGTCGTAGCTCTTGCAAACGGCCTGACGCAACTCCACCTGCAGGGATTTGCTGGGGTTGGTGCCCGCCAATGTGCAGATGATCTCCAGGGCTTCCCATGGATGGGCATCGTCGTACTGGGCATGCATCTTCAGCCACTTCATCGCCCGCTTGCGATCTTCCTCGGGGAACGAGGCGGCGTAGATACCGTTGGAACACACTACCGCCGACCATTCCCCGGTCGCCCCTTCGATGGCGTAGTTGGTGGCGGCAATCGCAACGATCAGCGAGTCGGCTGAACTGGTGTGCCAGCACCAATGGCTCAGGGCGTGAAGCTCAGGGGGAACCTGCTGAGCCTGCAGCTCTTCCAGGCTGACACCGTGCGCCCGACTCCAGTTCACCCAGTAATCGGCGTGGTTCAGTTCGACGCGGATGTTACGCATCAGCCAGCGACGGGCCATGTCTTCGCCGGGATGACGGGCAAAGCGGGTTTTGGTCAGGTTTTGTGCCATATACAACGCGAACTGTTCGACCACCGGCCAGCCACCGATCAGGTACTGGCGCATGGTCTTCGCACCGAGTTTGTTGTCTCGCATGCGTTGGTACAGTTCGTGTTCGACAACCCGGCGCTTGCTCTCGCTGCAATCCTGGATCAGGCGCTGGGCCCAGGCAGGGTAACTTGTAGCTTCCATGAGCGGTCCGGTTCGGTTGAATGTATCGATCACTGTCGAGCTCCTTTTGATTGTGATTGTAAGACCGGCAGGAGTCTCAACGGAACGTGCCAGGCGCCTTGAACAACAGCGGCTGAGGCCTGGCGGGACGACTTAACAGACTATCGCTGGTAAACAACTGCGGGCGTTCAATCACATACCCTTGAGCGTAATCCACCCCGATCTCCAGCAATGCCTGCTCAATCTGGGGCGTTTCGACAAACTCGGCAATCGTGCGCTTACCCATAACATGGCCAATGTGATTGATCACTTCGACCATGGCGCGGTTAATCGGGTCGTCCAGCATATCCTTTACGAAACTCCCGTCGATCTTCAGGAAGTCTACAGGCAAATGTTTCAGGTACGCGAATGAGGACATTCCGGCGCAAAAGTCATCCAGTGAAAAATGGCAGCCTAAGCCTTTGAGTTCATTAATGAATCGAATGGCGCTACCAAGATTTGAAATAGCACTGGTTTCAGTAATTTCAAAACAAATCATTTCAGGCGGAATCGAATACGTCACAAACTGTTCGCGCAAGAAGTCCAGGAACGCCTCATCCCCGATCGTCGTGCCTGACAGATTGATCGCACACATGGCCAGCGGTACGTGGCCTTGCTCGACCCGGCATTGGGCGATGATCTTGAACACGTTCTGCACCACCCAACGATCAAGCGAGCTCATCAGGCCATAGCGCTCAGCTGCCGGAATGAAGCTGTCGGGCAAGATCATCCGACCGGCTTCATCATGTAATCGCAGCAGGATTTCAATGTGCCCGCCGTCCTGATCGACATGACCCAATGGGGCAATCTCCTGGGCGTACAGGCAGAAGCGATCTTCCTCCAGTGCCATGTGCAAACGCTGCACCCAAGCCATCTCACCGAAGCGCAGGGACAATTCCGAGTCATCCGGATGATAGACCTGGACCCGGTTCCGCCCCTTTTCCTTGGCCATGTAGCACGCCATGTCGGCAGCACGCAGCGAGGCTTCGAGCGTCGTCGGATTCTGCGCGACATGAACCAGCCCAATGCTGACAGTGGTCACGAAAGGCCGGCCTTTCCAGACAAAATGCAGATTCTGCACCGTCTGGCGCAGGCTTTCGGCAATTTTCTCCGCCGCTTCCGGTGCGCAGTTTTCCAGCAGGATGCCGAACTCGTCGCCGCCAAGGCGCGCCAGGGTGTCGCCTTCGCGCAGCCCCGATTGCAACAGCGCGCAGATGTGCCGCAGCAGTTCGTCCCCCGCCGCGTGGCCGCAGGTGTCGTTGACCAGTTTGAACTGGTCCAGATCGAGGAACATCAGAGCATGGCGACCCGAATGGCGGGTGAGGTTGTGCAGCGCCTGTTCCAGGCGATATTCGAACTCGCGACGGTTGGCAAGGCCGGTCAAGGCATCGTGGGTCGCCTGCCACGACAGATTGGCGATGTACTGCCGCTCCTGGGTCATGTCATGCAACACCAGCACCGTCCCGCTGACTTTTCCGGCATTACGGATGGGGGCGCCCACCAGCGTGACCGACACCGTGCTGCCGTCCAGGCGTTGAATCAACTTGGAGTGTTCACTGCCGCCACTGAGCTGGCCGCTCAGAATATGCTCGATCAGGGTGAAACCATCGGCCTGGGCATTTTCGTCCAACAGGTTGAACAGCGCCGCCAGTGGCAATCCCGTCGCCTGCTCGGCCTTCCAGTGGGTCAACGCTTCGGCCGCCGGATTCATGTAGGCGATTGCACCGGAAACATCCGTGGTGATCACCCCATCACCAATTGATTGCAGGGTGATCTGCGCCCGTTCTTTCTCCAGTTGCAGCGCATCGGCGAACGCATGGCGCTGCTTGAGCAGTTTATGGGTGCGCATCAGCGCCAGCGCAATCAATCCAAGAGCAGTGGCGAGGTTAGTCAGCAGGAGCAAACGAAGAATGACCCGCGAGCCTTCACCCAAGGCATCGCTGAACGCCTTTGCCGCCGGCGTCACGCCGTCGTTGATGGCGAAAATCTGCTCCTTCCAGCGCTGTACATCCGCGCCAGAGGCCGGGCCGGCAGTGATGTGCTGATGCATGTCCCGCGCAACATCATCGAGCTGGACCAGATAGGCATCCCCCACGGTCCAAAGGTTGATGGCTTTTTCGAGGTAACTGAAGTGACGAAAGTTGAGGTATAGCCAAATCAGGCTGGAAACGTCTTCCGGGTGGTTGCCACCCTTGAGAATCGCCACACGTGCCGCCTCGATATTCGGCGGTTGATGATCCAGCGCCACACGCAACTCATGCCCGCCCTGAGGCACGGAAATAGCGTGCTGGTATTTACGAAAAATCGCTTCGTCGCCGCTGTCGGCATAGAGGTTGAGGTAATAGATTGCGTCCTTCTGCCCCTTGGACCAGAGGCTTTCGCCAGCAACATAGCCGCGAACCGCCGACAGTACGTAAAGGCTAACGCCGCCCAACAAGGCTTGAAACACCACAACGGCGATAAATGGCCAGACGATGCCCAACAGCCGTGGCGTTCCGAGAGTCCGCGCTTGATTCATGAGGTCCCTTGTATTGGCACTGCTTGCTCGTCTTCCGGACGAAATCGCTATAGCTAGACTAGGTTGCGATTCCGATCCCGGCAAGCGACAAGCTATGCCCGGAGGGGAATATCGCGGCCACTGAATTCGGCCGCGATGATGTTTTTTATAGTATTGAAGTGGCGCCTTGCAACCTTGATATCATTTCGCTACAACCGCTGCAAATGCCCATACAGCTTGGCGTACAGACCACCGTCGGCAATCAGTTGCTGGTGATCGCCATCCTCGGCAATTTGCCCGCCGTCGAACACCAGCACACGGTCGGCCTGTTTTACCGCCGAAAGGCGGTGAGCAATGATCAACGTGGTGCGGTTGCTCAGAAACCGCGCCAAGGCCTGGTGAAGGTTGTATTCGGTGGCGGCATCCAGCGCAGAGGTGGCTTCGTCCAGAATTACCACCTTGGGTTCGGCCAGCACCATCCGCGCAATGGCCAGGCGTTGGCGCTGCCCGCCGGACAAACGCACGCCGGAGCGCCCGACGATGCTGTCCAGGCCATTGGGCAAATCCCGGACCGTGTTGTGCAGTTGGGCGATTTCCAGCGCCTGCCAGCAGGCCTCGTCACTGCGTTTGCGGCCCATGGTCAGGTTGGCGCGGATGGTATCGTTGAACAGCGCCGGGTGTTGCAGGACCACGGCGACATTTTCCCGCACGGTCTCCAGGCCGATCTCTTGCTGGGTCGAACCACCAAAACGAATGGTGCCAGCCAAGGGTGTGTACAAGCCCAGCAGCAGTTGCACCAGGGTGCTCTTGCCGCCGCCGCTGGCACCGACGATCGCGACTTTTTCGCCGGGAGCGATGGAGAGATTCATCTGGCTCAGCACCAGTTCGTCACCGTAGCCAAAGCTCAATCCCTGAACCTCGATCCCGACGGTTTCGCGACCGATGAACGGGTCGACTCCACCCGGGTATTCGGGTTCGTCGGCACGGGACAACAGCTCGTTGATCCGCGACAGCGCACCGCCGGCAGCGTAGTAGGCGTATTGCAGGTTCAGCAGTTGTTCCACCGGACCGATCATGAACCACAGGTAGCTGAACACCGCGAGCATCTGGCCGATTGAAAGGTCGGAAAACAGCACCGTGAGCATCGCCGCGGCCCGGAAAATATCGATGCCGAACTGAAACAGCAATCCGCTGGCACGGTTCGATGCGTCGGTTTTCCACTGCGAATTCACCGCGTAGTCGCGCACGTCCCGGGCGCGATGCCCCAGGCGACCGAGGAAGAACCCCTGGCGGTTGCCGGCGCGAACTTCCTGGATAGCATCCAGCGTTTCGGTCAACGCCTGGGTAAAGCGCGAAGTGCTGTCGTTCTCGAGTTTCTTCAGGTGCTTGACCCGCTTGCCCAACTGCACCGTGGCGTAGATCACCAGCGGGTTGAACAGCAGAATCAGCAATGCCAGTTTCCAGTGCATCCACATCAGAATGCCGGCGGTGCCGACCAGAGTCAGCATGGCCACGAGGAAACGGCTGAGGGTTTCGCCGACGAATTTGTCCAGCGTGTCGAGGTCGGTGACCAGATGCGTAGTCACCGTGCCGCTGCCCAGGCTTTCGTATTCACCCAGCGAGATACGCTTGAGCCGTTCGATCAGCCGTATGCGGATGCGGTAGACAATGTCCTTGGCCAACCCGGCGAACAATTTCGCCTGCACCACGTTGAACAGCAACGCCGTGCAACGCAGGGTCAAGGTCACCAGCAACATCAGGCCGATGTAGCCCGCGGCTTTCTGCCAGCCCTCGGGTAGCGCGTGGTTCATGATCTTCAGCGCGGCATCACCGTGCCCCAGCAATACCTCGTCCACCAGCAACGGCAGGAGCAAGGGAATCGGCACGCTGCACAAGGTCGCCAGCACGGCTACGCCGTTGGCGATCCACAGGGATTTCTTGTGGTGCAGGGCCAGGCGGCGGATTTCCGCCCAGCTCAGACGGTCGACACGTTTAGCGGGTGCGACATCATCAGGCAGGTCATGCACAGGCAGCACGCTCCAGCCAGCGGCCGAGCAGCGGGGACAACTCGCTCAACGGCTGATAGCCATTGGTCAACAACGCCAGTTGGCCGTTACGCTCGGCCAGCAGGGTGGGGAAACCGGCAATGCCCAGGTCCTGGACCCAGGTGAAATCGGCTTCAGTCGCAGTGTGCATGTCGGCACGATCGAAAGCGGCGGCAAACTCGATGCGCGGCACGCCGGCCTGCTCGGCCAGTTCCACCAACACGCTGGCGCGGGTGACGTCCCGACCTTCGACATAAAACGCATGCTGAATCAGCCCGAGCAGCTTCCAGGCACAATCTGGCGCCAGTGCGCGCGCCGTCACCAGTGCCCGACAGGCAGGCTCGGTGTCATAGACAAAGCCATCGGGTAACGCGCCCTCAAACTTGAAGGGCTGGCCGGTGGCCTCGGTAACCGCCTGCCAGTGTTCAAGAATGTAGCGCCGGGTGGTCGGCTCCAGCGCCGCACCGCTACCGGTGCGCAAACCTCCCACGATCAAGTGCACATCCACACCCGCGGCTTGCGCCTGCTCGACCAGCGACTTGGCCACGGGGGCAAACCCCCAGCACCAGGAACACATCGGGTCCATCACATAGAGCAGGCGCGCAGACATGGTTCAGGCCTCGGAAGATGCTTGCTTGTAGTTGAAGCCGATCGGATGAGGCTGGTTACGAGCCTTGGCCAGTTCGATCTGCTTCTGCCGGTCGATCGCACTGCGACGGGTCTTCTCGCTCAGCTTATCCCAGCAATGCGGGCAACTGATGCCGGCCACGTAATGCTCGGACGCGCGGTCTTCCACACTCACCGGTGTGCGGCAGGCATGACATTGATCGTAGTCGCCCTCGCTCAGGTCGTGACGAACGGTCACGCGGTTGTCGAACACGAAGCAATCACCCTGCCACTTGGTTTCTTCCTGCGGCACCTCCTCGAGGTACTTCAGGATGCCACCCTTGAGGTGAAAAACCTCACCGTAGCCCTCGCTGAGCATGTAGCTAGAGGCCTTCTCGCAGCGGATGCCACCGGTGCAGAACATCGCGACCTTCTTGTGCACGGCCGGGTCGAAGTTGGCTTTGATGTAATCGGGAAATTCGCGAAAACTGGTGGTTTTCGGGTCGATGGCGCCTTCGAAGGTACCGATCGAGACTTCGTAGTCGTTACGGGTGTCGATCAACAACACTTCCGGGTCGCTGATCAGCGCGTTCCAGTCCTGTGGATCGACGTAGGTGCCGACCTTTTTGTTCGGGTCCACGCCTTCCACGCCGAGGGTGACGATTTCTTTCTTGAGTTTGACCTTGGTGCGGTAGAACGGCTGCTCGTCGCAGTACGACTCTTTGTGGTCGATGTCGTCCATGCGCGGGTCGTTCTTGAGCCAGGCCATCAGCCCGTCGATGCCTTCGCGGCTGCCGGACACGGTGCCGTTGATGCCTTCTTCGGCAATCAGCAGCGTGCCTTTGATGCCGTTGTCGACCATCGCTTGCAGCAGGGGCTCGCGCAGGGCGACGTAATCTTCCAGGGTGACGAACTTATACAGTGCCGCCACGACAATCTGTTGTGTCATGGGTAAATCTCCAGGTGGCTACCCTCGTAAGGGGTGAACCGGATGCGAAAAAAAACGCGCCGGGTTAGCGGCGCGTTGGGCATTCTAACAAAAAACCGGTGTTTAGTGCTTGCTGCCGCCAGCACAGGTCGGCGAGGCCGGAGCCGCGTCGATCCGGGCCCATTCCTCTGGCGTGTAGGTATGCAACGCCAACGCATGGAACTCTCCCATCAGCTCGCCGAGCGTACCGTAGACCTTCTGGTGGCGCTTGACCCGGTTCAGGCCTTCAAACTGCGTACTGACCACCACAGCCTTGAAATGGGTTTGCAGCCCACGGCTGTGCATGTGGCTTTCATCCAGCACTTGCAGATGCTCGGGCTGAAGCAGGCCCAGCGTCGATTCGATGCGTTGTTGCATGGTCATACCGAACTCCGCTTAAGGCTTTTTCTTGGCTGGCGCGGCTGCGTCTTTCGGCGTCAGCTCGGCGGTCATGTCAGCCAGCAGCTTGTTGACCACAGGCACCGCGCTTTCCAGCTTGGCCTGGGTCATCTGGGCCGATTGCTGGGTCAGCTGAGGCATTTTTTCCAGGACTTTCTTGCCCAGTGGCGACTGGTAGAACGCAACCAGGTCCTTGAGCTCGGATTCGGTGAAATTGGTGGTGTAGAGCTTGACCATGTCCGGTTTCAGCTTGTTCCAGCCAATGGCCTGGTCCAGAGCGGCGTTGGCCTTGGCCTGGTAGGTTTCCAGCACGGCCTTTTTCGACTCGGGGGCTTTGGTCTGTTCGAAACGCTGGGCAAACATCTGCTGTACTTGCATGTACACCGGGGTGCCCAGTTTGTCAGCGTGCGCCATGGTCAGGAAAGCCTCGGCACTGGCGTTATGGCTGGCGGTGTCGGCGAGAACCTGGCCGCTGGCGCAGACCAAAGCAACGGCGGTACAGATGGCACGAAGACGAGTCATCGAGTTTCCTTTTCTAGCTGGCGAGGTAAGACCCCAAGGGCGTCCATTCTGCGCCTAAAAAAGTGTGTCGCTCAACCCCAAGCCTTGTCGCACCTGATTTAGAGGGGTTGAATGGTCAATTTCAGACTGATGGAACCACGGCCGTCGATCACGGCCTAAACTGCGCAATCGGACCTACAGGAGTGAGCAAGATGAGCCGTATCGAAACCGACAGCCTCGGCCAGGTTGAAGTCCCGGATGAAGCCTATTGGGGCGCTCAGACGCAACGCTCGCTGATCAACTTCGCCATCGGCAACGAACGCATGCCGCTGGCCGTGTTGCATGCCCTGGCGCTGATCAAGAAAGCCGCGGCACGGGTCAATGATCGCAACGGCGATGTGCCCGCCGATATCGCCCGCCTGATCGAGCAGGCGGCCGACGAGGTGCTCGCCGGCGACCACGACGACCAGTTTCCGCTGGTGGTCTGGCAAACCGGCAGCGGTACCCAGAGCAACATGAACGTCAATGAAGTGATCGCCGGTCGCGCCAACGAGCTGGCCGGCAACCCCCGTGGAGGCAAGTCCCCGGTACATCCCAACGATCACGTCAATCGCTCCCAGAGCTCCAACGACTGTTTCCCCACCGCCATGCATATCGCAGCCGTCCAGGCAGTGCAACAGCACTTGCTGCCGGCGATCAGCGAACTGTCTGGCGGGCTTGCCGAACTGGCCGCACGCCACATGAAACTGGTCAAGACCGGCCGCACCCACATGATGGATGCGACACCGATCAGCTTCGGCCAGGAAATCTCGGCCTTCATCGCGCAACTCGATTACGCCGAGCGGGCGATCCGCAGCGCACTGCCCTCGGTCTGCGAGCTGGCCCAGGGCGGAACGGCCGTCGGCACCGGGCTCAATTCCCCCCACGGCTTCGGTGAGGCCATCGCCGCAGAATTGGCCGCCCTCTCCGGTTTGCCGTTTATCACCGCGCCGAACAAGTTTGCCGCGCTGGCCGGTCATGAGCCGCTGACCACGCTGTCCGGCGCGCTGAAAACCCTCGCCGTGACGCTGATGAAAATCGCCAACGATCTGCGCCTGCTGGGTTCCGGCCCACGCGCCGGCTTCGCCGAAGTCAGGCTGCCGGCCAATGAACCGGGCAGTTCGATCATGCCGGGCAAGGTCAACCCGACCCAATGCGAAGCGCTGTCGATGCTGGCCTGCCAGGTATTGGGCAACGATGTCGCCATCGGCTTTGCCGCCAGTCAGGGCCACTTGCAGCTCAACGTGTTCAAACCGGTGATCATCCACAACCTGCTGCAATCGATCCGTTTACTGGCTGATGGCTGCAGCAACTTCCAGCAGCACTGCGTGGCCGGTCTGGAGCCGGATGCGGAAAAAATGGCTGAGCACCTGGAGCGTGGCTTGATGCTGGTAACGGCACTCAACCCGCACATCGGTTATGACAAATCGGCGGAAATCGCCAAGAAGGCCTACAGCGAAGGCCTGACCTTGCGCGAGGCGGCGTTGCAGCTCGGGTATCTGACAGACGAAGAGTTCGATGCGTGGGTGAGGCCGGAGAACATGCTGGAGGCTGGGGCCAAGGGCTGAGTTTTGTAGCGTCTGACAGTCAGTCTTCGCGAGCAAGCCCGCTCCCACAGGTTTTGCGTCGTCCACAACGTTGATAAATGACTCGAAACCTGTGGGAGGGTGGCTTGTCCGCGATGAACGATAACGCGGTCTAACTGGCTGCCATCCGCACCTTCCGCGCCTTCAGCCCGGCAATCAACGACGGGCCCAACGCCACCAGCGCCGACCCCAGCACCACCAGCACCGCACCGCCATATCCCAGGCCATTGATCGTCTCGGCATGCACATAGTCGGGCCACAGCCACGCAGCCATGGCAACCGCGGCAAAGGTCACCAACGGGGTGATGGCCAGCGTCGCGCTGACCCGGGAGGCTTCCCAATGGGCCAGGGCCTCGGCAAACGCACCATAAGCAATCAGGGTGTTGAGGCAGCACGCCAGCAGCAACCAACCCTGCATGGGACTTAATTGCAACGCTTCGAGCGGATGCACCCATGGCGTCAACAGCGCAGCGCAGAACAGATAGATCACCATCATTACCTGCAGCGAATTCCACACCGTCAGCAATTGCTTCTGCCCCAGGGCATAGAAGGTCCAGACCGTGGACGCCAGCAACACAAGCAGCACACCGGCGGTGTAGTCGGTCAGAGACGTGAGCAACTCACTCAAGCGCTGGTTGAAAAACAGTGCAAAGCCAATCAGCAGCACCAGCAGGCCAATCCCCTGCCCCAGGCTGAAACGCTCCTTGAACACAAACAGACTGGCGATCAGCAGCATGATCGGCCCCATCTGCACTACCAGTTGCGCCGTACCGGGGCTAAGCAGGTTCAGGCCCATCAGATACAACACATAGTTACCGACCAGACCGAGCACCGCCATCAGCACCAACCAGCCACCACGAGGACCGAGCACCTTGCGGCTGGGCAGACGCCTGGTAGCCGCCAGGTAAATGAACAGGCAGCCGCCGGATACCATCAGGCGAAACCAGGTCACCGTCACCGGGTCCATTACCAACAACACTTGTTTGAGCTTGATCGGCAGGATTCCCCACAACAACGCGGTCAACAAGGCCAGGAACAGACCGTAACCCCAGCGACCCGATGAAATGTGCATGTGAACCCCAACGCCAACTGACAGGAGTCGTCATTCTAGGCCTGGAGCCTTGGCGTACACAGGCACAGTTTCGGTCTGGCCGCGAATGAAACTGTGCGGGTCGTATTCTCAGGTGATTTTTTGACCGTGGCGCACCCATCGCGAGCAAGCTCGCGATGACTATCGAACTGACAACGAGAAATATCGAGGCTTACCGCACCGCTTCAAACAGCCCGGTTGCCCCCATCCCGCCACCCACGCACATGGTGACGATACCGTACCGCAGATTGCGTCGTTGCAATTCACGAACCAGATGCCCGACCTGGCGCGAGCCGGTCATGCCGAACGGGTGACCGATGGAAATCGAGCCTCCGTTGACGTTGTACCGGGCGTTGTCGATTTCCAGGCGATTGCGGCTGTACAGGCACTGCGAGGCGAACGCTTCGTTGAGTTCCCACAGGTCGATGTCGTCAATCCGCAAGCCTTTGGCCTTGAGCAGTTTCGGTACCGAAAACACCGGGCCGATGCCCATCTCGTCCGGCGCGCAACCGGCCACGGTAAAGCCGCGGAAGAACGCTTTCGGCTTGAGCCCCAGTTCCAGCGCTTTCTCCAGGCTCATCACCAGAGTCATGGACGCGCCGTCAGACAGCTGCGAAGAGTTGCCCGCCGTGACCGAGCCATCTTCGGCGAACACTGGCTTCAACCCGGCCAGGCTTTCCAGGGTAGTGTCCGGGCGGTTGCAGTCGTCGCGGTCGACAATGCCATCGAGGATCTGTGCCTGACCTGTGGCCTTGTCTTCGACGCGATACTTCACCGACATCGGCACGATTTCATCAGTGAACAGCCCGGCGGCCTGAGCCTCTGCGGTGCGCTGCTGGCTTTGCAACGCATACAGGTCCTGCTCTTGGCGGCTGACGTTGTACCGACGCGCGACGATTTCAGCAGTCTGGCCCATCGGGAAGTAGATGCCCGGCACCTGCTCCTTGAGCAGCGGGTTGATCAGGTTGTCGGTGTTGACGCTCTTCATGGTCAGGCTGATGGACTCGACGCCGCCGGCGACGATGATGTCGCTGCAACCCGAAGCGATCTGGTTGGCGGCAATGGCGATCGCCTGCAGGCCCGAGGAACAGAACCGGTTGAGGGTCATGCCGGCCGTGCCGATGCCCAGGCGCGAGAGCACCGCGACATTGCGACCGATATTGAAACCCTGGGCGCCTTCGTTGGAGCCGGCGCCAACGATGCAGTCCTCGACGCTCGCCGGATCGATACCGGTGCGCGCCAACAGTGCATCGACACAGTGTGCCGCCATGTCGTCCGGGCGGGTCATGTTGAATTTACCGCGAAAGGATTTGGCCAGGCCGGTCCGCACGCTGTCGACGATCACCACTTCACGCATGACATACCTCATTGTTGTTATCGGTTGAGAGTGGACCGAGCATAAGTCCAGCTCTTGACCGACCGCGACGATCATTCACCTCGCGTATGCGTAACCATGGCCTCAATCCTTGTCCTTACGCTTGCGTTCATGCCGGGCGGTTTTTTCGAAAGCCTCCTCCAGTGCCCGGTTGATGGTGCGCAAGACTTTGACCCGCGCCCAGCGCTTGTCATTGGCTTCCACCAGGGTCCATGGCGCAATCTCGGTGCTGGTACGGTCGACCATGTCGCCGACCGCCGCGCGATAGTCATCCCATTTATCACGGTTGCGCCAGTCGTCCTCTGTGATCTTGAAGCGTTTGAAGGGGATCTTTTCACGCTCTTCGAAGCGCTCCAATTGCGTCTGTTTGTCGATGGACAGCCAGAACTTGACCACGATCACACCGGCATCGGTGAGCTGTTCTTCGAAATCGTTGATTTCACCGTAGGCACGCAGCCAGTCTGCCGGGCTGCAAAAACCTTCGATGCGCTCCACCAACACCCGGCCATACCAGGAGCGGTCGAACACGGTGAACTTGCCCCGGGCCGGCAGGTGCCGCCAGAAGCGCCACAGATACGGTTGCGCCCGTTCTTCCTCGGTGGGCGCGGCAATCGGCACGATGCTGTACTGGCGCGGATCAAGCGCTGCCGCTACCCGGCGGATCGCCCCGCCTTTGCCAGCCGCGTCGTTGCCCTCGAACACCGCCACCAGCGCGTGGCGGCGCATGCGTTTGTCACGCATCAACCCGGAAAACCGCGCCTGCTCGGTGATCAGTTGTTCTTCGTAATCATCCCTATCCAACTGCAGAGTCAGGTCCAGGCTATCGATCAGGTTCACTTGATCGACACTGGGGAACACTGGCGCGGCACTGACCTTTTCCGGATGGATCGTCGGTCGTTTCAATGCACCCTGCAGGCCCGCCAGCAGAATCCGCCCCACGGCCAGGCTGCGATAATGGGCATCCGACCCGGCGATCACATGCCAGGGTGCATAGTCGCGGCTGGTGCGGCGCAACGCCCGTTCACCATACTTCACGAACCTGTCGTAGGTTTGCGACTGCTGCCAGTCCAGCGGGCTGATCCGCCAGCTGTGCAGCGGGTCGTCGGCCAGCGCCTTGAGGCGAGCCTTCATTTGCTTCTTTGAAAGGTGAAACCAGAACTTGAAGATCAACGCACCTTCATCGCAGAGCATCTTTTCCAGACGCTCGGCCGCGTTGATCGCCTGGTCCAGGCGCGGATCCTTGAACTCGCCATGGACCCGCCCCTGCAGCATCTGGCTGTACCAGTTGCCGAAGAAAATCCCCATGCGCCCTTTGGCCGGGAGCATCCGCCAGTACCGCCAGGCCGGTGGTCGCGCCAGTTCTTCGTCGGTTTGATGATCGAACGTGCGGACCTCGATCAGGCGCGGGTCCATCCACTCGTTGAGCACCTTGATCGTCTCACCCTTGCCGGCGCCTTCGATGCCATTGATCAAAATGATCACTGGAAAGCGTCGTTGCTGCTGCAATTCGAATTGCGCTTCGAGCAACGCTTCGCGCAGGGCCGGGATTTCGGCGTCGTAGGTTTCTTTGTCGATCGCGTGATCGATTTCGGCGGATTCAAACATGGGCGGCTCCCTTCCAGATGTGAGCAAGACTAGCGGATTGAACAGAAGGCCAGCAGAGATTCTCCCGGTCTCGGCCAATACATACCTTGCCACGGATCAAGCACCACGCCGTCGATCGGCTAGAATGGCGCCCTTGCCGTTGCCGAGCCTGCCATGAAACCTGTATTGCCCCACGCCCAGCTCGACTGGGACGACCAAGGTCGCCCGTATTCGCGAGTGTTCGACGATGTGTACTTCTCCGACAAGTCAGGGCTGGATGAAACCCGCTATGTATTCATCGAGCAGAATCGACTGGCCGAACGCTTTGCCGCCTTGCCCGAGGGTGGGCGGCTGGTCATCGGTGAGACGGGGTTCGGCACCGGGCTGAATTTTTTGTGCGCCTGGCAGGTGTTCGAGCAACACGCAGCGGCCGGAGCGCGGCTGCATTTTGTCAGCGTAGAGAAATACCCGTTGAGCCCGGCCGACCTGCAACGTGCCCTGGCACTGTGGCCGGAACTCAAGGTATTTGCCAATCAACTGCTTGAGCAATACGTGGCCATCCATCAGGGTTTTCAGCGTCTGACGCTGGACCACGGCCGCGTCACCCTCACGCTGCTGATCGGCGATGCACTGGAGCAACTGCCGCAACTCGATGCCCGAATCGACGCCTGGTTCCTCGACGGTTTCGCCCCGGCGAAAAACCCCGACATGTGGACCGCCGAACTGTTTGCCGAGCTGGCTCGCCTGGCCGCTCCCGGTGCATCCATCAGCACCTTCACCAGCACCGGCTGGGTGCGGCGTCTGCTCAACGCCGCCGGCTTCAAGATGAAACGCACCCCCGGCATCGGCCACAAATGGGAGATCCTGCGCGGTGAGTTCCTCGGCTGGCCCCTGGAAACGCCGGCCCCGGCCCTGAATAAACCCTGGTTCGCCCGCCCGGCCCCGCTGACCGGCGAGCGCCAGGCACTGGTGATCGGTGCCGGCCTGGCCGGTTGTGCCAGCGCCGCCAGCCTCGCCGCGCGGGGCTGGCAAGTGGCATTGCTGGAGCGCCACGACGCCATCGCCCGGGAAGCCTCGGGCAACCCGCAGGGTGTGCTCTACCTGAAGCTATCCGCCCATGGCACGGCGCTGTCGCAAATGATCGTCAGTGGATTCGGCTACACCCGACGCCTGCTCGAACACTTGCAACGGGGTCGCGACTGGGACGATTGCGGTGTATTGCAACTGGCCTTCAATACCAAGGAAGCCGAACGCCAGGCGCAATTGGCCACGGCGTTTCCAACGGACTTTCTGCACCTGCTGGATCAATCCGAGGCACAGGCCGTGGCCGGTATCGGACTGGCACACGGCGGCCTGTTCTATCCCGAAGGCGGCTGGGTCCACCCACCGGCGCTGTGCCAGTGGCAGGCTGCGCATCCACAGATTCAATTGCTCACCCATCACGATGCGCTGGAACTGCGCAAGGTTGAAGGCCGTTGGCAAGCCTGGGACGGCGAGCGATTGCTTGCCGATGCTCCCGTGGTGGTGCTCGCCGGGGCCGCCGAAATCCAGCGTTTCCCCGAGAGCGCCGAGCTGCCACTCAAGCGCATTCGCGGGCAAATCACCCGCTTGGCGCAAACTCAGCAAAGCCAGGCCCTGAGCACCGTGGTGTGTGCCGAAGGCTATGTCGCCCCCGCCCGTTTGGGCGAACACACCCTGGGGGCCAGTTTCGACTTCAAGAGCGATGACCTGACACCGACCACGGCAGAACACCTGGGCAACCTGGCCATGCTCGAAGAGATTTCCCACGATCTGGTCGAGCGTTTACAGGTCGATAAACTTGCGCCTGAAAGTCTGCAGGGGCGCGCCGCTTTTCGCTGCACCAGCCCCGACTACTTGCCAATCGTCGGCCCCTTGGCCGACACCCAGGCGTTCACTCAGGCGTATGCGGCGCTGGGCAAGGATGCCCGCCAGGTGCCGGACGTCGAATGCCCATGGCTTGACGGTTTGTACGTTAACAGCGGTCACGGCTCACGCGGCCTGATCACCGCGCCGCTTTCCGCAGAACTGCTGGCAGCCTGGCTGGACAACGAACCCCTGCCGTTGCCCAGAAGCGTGGCCGAAGCCTGTCATCCCAACCGATTTGCCCTGCGACGCCTGATCCGGGGCAAGTAGTCGATACAGCAGCCGAAGTCGCCCTCGCGGGGCGATTCGGCCGTGGTCTGGCGCGCATATAACTCATCGATCTAAAACTCCCCTTACCGTGGAGGGTCACTTTCTGAGTACCCGCCGTTTCGGCGCGGTATCGATCGACCCTCCCCAACGGAAAAACCGGTAAGGAATTTATGTGCGGATTAGCTGGCGAGTTACGTTTTGATCATCAACCTGCAGACCTTGTAGCCATTGAACGAATCACCCATCACCTGACCCCCCGCGGCCCCGACGCCTGGGGTTTTCATAGCCAGGGACCGGTTGCACTGGGCCATCGGCGCCTGAAAATCATGGACCTGTCGGACGGCTCGGCGCAGCCGATGATCGACCCGCAATTGGGCTTGTCCCTGGCCTTCAACGGGGCGATCTACAACTTTCCGGAACTGCGCGCGGAACTTGAAAGCCTGGGTTACGCCTTCTATTCCGGTGGCGACACCGAAGTGTTGCTCAAGGGTTATCACGCCTGGGGCGAAGCCTTGCTGCCGAAACTCAATGGCATGTTTGCCTTTGCCGTTTGGGAGCGCGATGCCCAACGCCTGTTCATCGCCCGTGACCGTCTCGGCGTGAAACCACTGTACCTGTCGCGCACCGGCCAGCGCCTGCGCTTCGCCTCGGCGTTGCCGGCATTGCTCAAGGGCGGTGACATCAACCCGATCCTCGATCCCGTGGCGCTCAATCACTATCTGAATTTCCACGCGGTGGTCCCGGCACCGCGCACTTTGCTGGCGGGCATTGAAAAACTGCCGCCGGCCACCTGGATGCGCGTCGAAGCCAATGGCCGCACCGAGCAGAAAAACTGGTGGACCCTGCCCTACGGCCCTTACGCCGATGAAACGAATCTGACCCTCGAGGACTGGCGCGATCGTGTGCTCGACAGCACCCGCGAAGCGGTAGCGATTCGTCAGCGTGCGGCGGTGGATGTCGGCGTGCTGCTGTCCGGCGGTGTCGATTCAAGCCTGCTGGTGGGTCTGTTACGGGAGGTCGGCGTGGACAATCTGTCGACCTTCTCCATTGGCTTCCAGGATGCCGGCGGCGAGCGTGGAGACGAATTCCAGTATTCGGACCTGATCGCCCGACACTACGGCACGCAGCACCACCAATTGCGTATTGATGAAAAAGAGATCATCGAACAGTTGCCCGCCGCGTTCCGGGCTATGAGCGAGCCGATGGTCAGCCATGACTGCATCGCCTTCTACCTGTTGTCACGGGAGGTGGCCAAACACTGCAAAGTTGTCCAGAGCGGCCAAGGCGCCGATGAACTGTTCGCCGGTTACCACTGGTATCCGCAAGTGGACGGCGCGAGTGATCCGTATGCCGCGTACCGCGAAGCATTTTTCGACCGCAGTTACGACGACTACGCCGCCACCGTGCAACCGAAATGGCTGACCGCGAATGACACCGCTGGTGACTTCGTAAAAGCTCATTTCGCCCAGCCCGGTACCGATGCGGCGGTGGACAAGGCCTTGCGTCTGGACAGCACGGTGATGCTGGTGGACGACCCGGTCAAACGGGTCGACAACATGACCATGGCCTGGGGCCTGGAAGCGCGCACACCGTTTCTCGATTACCGCCTGGTGGAGCTGTCGGCTCGGATTCCGGGGCGTTTCAAACTGCCGGACGGCGGCAAGCAAGTCTTGAAAGAAGCCGCGCGACAAGTGATTCCCAGTGAAGTGATCGACCGCAAGAAAGGTTACTTCCCGGTGCCGGGCCTCAAGCATTTGCAGGGCGATACGCTGGAATGGGTGCGCGAACTGCTGCTCGATCCCAGCCAGGATCGCGGCCTGTTCAACCCCGCGATGCTCGACCGTCTACTGACTGATCCCCAGGGGCAATTGACACCATTGCGCGGCTCGAAGCTGTGGCAACTGGCGGCCCTCAACCTGTGGCTCAGCGAACAAGGAATCTGACCGATGAAACCTCACGCCACGGCTTTCAGCCAACGCCTGTTGCGCGGCCAGTCGCCCTCCTACGAGCGCTTGCAGGCACGTCTGGCCGAGGATGGCAGTGAACTCGGCGGGGCGCCGATTGCCGTGCATTGCGGCTGGGGGCGCTTGCTGATCGGCCACACCTTTGCCGATGCCGCGAGCCTGGCCAGAGAGTTGCTCAACGAGCAGCCCGGCGAGCGGGACATTGCCCTGTACGTCGCCGCGCCCCAGCAAGTGCTGGGGCTGGAGCCGACGCAGCTGTTCCTCGACCCGTCCGACACCTTGCGCCTGTGGTTCAGCGACTACCGTCAGGCGACCCGGGTGTTTCGCGGTTTCCGCATTCGACGCGCGCAAAGCGATGCCGACTGGCAGGCGATCAATCAGCTGTATCAGGCCCGCGGCATGTTGCCGATCGATGCCACCCTGCTGACGCCGCGCCATCTGGGCGGCCCGGTGTACTGGCTGGCCGAAGACGAGGACAGCGGCGCGGTCATCGGCAGCGTCATGGGCCTCAACCACCACAAGGCCTTCAACGACCCGGAAAACGGCAGCAGCCTGTGGTGCCTGGCGGTCGACCCGCATTGTGCGCGGCCAGGTGTCGGCGAAGTGCTGGTGCGGCATTTGATCGAACACTTCATGAGTCGCGGGCTCGCCTGCCTCGACCTGTCGGTGCTGCACGACAACCGCCAGGCGAAAAGCCTTTACGCCAAGCTCGGTTTTCGCAACCTGACGACCTTCACCATCAAGCGCAAGAACGGCATCAATCAGCCGCTGTTTCTCGGGCCCGGCCCGGAAGCCGCGTTCAACCCCTACGCGCGGATCATTGTCGAAGAAGCACACCGTCGTGGCATCGATGTGCATGTCGATGACGCCGACGCCGGGATGTTCACCCTCAGCCATGGCGGGCGCCGGGTACGCTGCCGTGAATCCCTGAGCGACCTGACCAGCGCCGTCAGCATGACCCTGTGCCAGAACAAAAGCCTGACCCACAAAGTGCTCAAGGCAGCAGGGTTGAACCTGCCGGCGCAGCAACTGGCGGGTAACGCCGATGACAATCTGGCCTTCCTCGATGAACACCAGCGCGTGGTGGTCAAGCCACTGGATGGTGAACAGGGCCAAGGGGTGGCGGTGGATTTGCGCACCATAGAGGAAGTGCAGCAAGCCATAGAAGCCGCTCGCCACTTCGACAGCCGCGTGCTGCTGGAAAGTTTCCACGAGGGCCTGGACCTGCGCATTGTGGTGATCGGTTTTGAAGTGGTCGCCGCCGCCATTCGCCGGCCAGCCGAAGTGGTCGGCGACGGCCAACACACCATCGGTGCATTGATCGAAGCCCAGAGCCGACGGCGACAGGCGGCCACGGGCGGCGAAAGCAAGATCCCGCAGGACCAGGAAACCCTGCGCACCTTGCGTGCCGCCGGATACGACTACAACAGCATTCTGCCGGCCGGTGAGCACCTGTTCGTACGACGCACGGCGAATCTTCATACCGGCGGCGTGCTTGAGGATGTCACGGCGATCCTGCACCCGACGCTGGTGGACGCCGCCATCCGTGCGGCTCGGGCCCTGGACATTCCCATGGTCGGCCTCGACTTGATGGTGTGCGCCGCTGACCAGCCGGACTATGTGTTTATCGAAGCCAACGAACGGGCCGGGCTGGCCAACCACGAACCGCAGCCGACGGCGGAGCGGTTTGTGGATCTGTTGTTTCCGTACAGTCAGCCGGTGGTCTCTTAGCCATGTGTTGGCTGGGCTGATGCCATCGCGAGCAAGCTCGCTCCCACCTTTGATCGCGTTCCCCCTGTACGAGCGAGCCTGCTTGCGAAGGCGGCCGTACAGGTGATTACCAATCAGGAGTTTCCATGACCAGCAAAATCCCCGAACCGGACCTCGGCTATCTGCAAAAAGTGCTGCTGGAAATGCTCGCCATTCCCAGCCCCACCGGGTTCACCGACACCATCGTGCGCTACGTCGCCGAACGTCTTGAAGAACTGGGCATTCCCTTCGAGCTGACCCGCCGCGGCACCATCCGCGCCACGCTCAAGGGCAAGAAGAACAGCCCCGACCGCGCCGTTTCCGCCCATCTGGATACTATCGGCGCGGCGGTGCGTGCAGTAAAGGACAACGGCCGCCTGACCCTCGCGCCCGTCGGCTGCTGGTCCAGCCGTTTTGCCGAGGGCAGCCGGGTCAGCCTGTTTACCGACAATGGCGTGATCCGCGGCAGCGTCTTGCCGCTGATGGCCTCCGGGCACGCATTCAATACCGCCGTGGATGAGATGCCGATCAGTTGGGATCACATCGAGCTGCGTCTGGACGCCTACTGCGCCACCCGTGCCGACTGCGAGTCGCTGGGCATCAGCGTCGGCGATTTCGTCGCCTTCGACCCGCTGCCGGAGTTCACCGAAAGCGGCCACATCAGCGCTCGTCACCTCGACGACAAGGCCGGGGTGGCCGCACTGCTGGCGGCGCTCAAGGCCATCGTCGACAGTGGCCAGGACCTGATGATCGACTGCCATCCGCTGTTCACCATCACCGAAGAAACCGGCAGCGGCGCGGCGGCGGCGCTGCCCTGGGACGTCAGTGAGTTCGTCGGCATCGACATCGCACCGGTCGCGCCTGGGCAACATTCCAGCGAGCATGCAGTGAGCATCGCTATGCAGGATTCCGGTGGGCCGTATGACTATCACCTGTCGCGCCACCTCCTGCGCTTGGCCTGCGACAACGAGTTGCCGGCACGCCGGGACCTGTTCCGCTACTACTTCAGCGACGCCCATTCAGCGGTGACCGCCGGCCACGACATTCGCACCGCCCTGCTCGCCTTCGGCTGCGATGCCACCCACGGTTACGAGCGCACCCACATCGACAGCCTCGCCGCCCTGAGCCGCCTGCTCGGTGCATACATCCTCAGCCCACCCGTGTTTGCCAGCGATGCACAACCGGCCAAGGGCTCACTGGACCGCTTCAGCCATCAGCTCGAACATGACACACAAATGGAAAGCGATACACGGGTGCCGTCGGTGGACAGCCTGGTGGGGCAGCGGTCGGAGAGCTGATCCAGGATCTTCACCGCCAGGTATACCGCTATCGCGAGCAGACGACATCAAACCCCAGGCTAGCCGATACCGGTCATTCGCCGTAGCATCGCGCCATTGATCCAACCGAGGTGCCTATGCTGATCCCCCACGACCAACTTCAAGTCGACACCCTCACCCGACTGATCGAGGATTTCGTAACCCGCGACGGCACGGACAATGGTGACGACACCCCCCTGGAAACCCGCGTACTGCGCGTGCGCCAGGCCTTGACCAAGGGCCAGGCACTGATTGTCTTCGACCCGGAAAGCGAGCAGTGCCAACTGATGCTCAAGCACGACGTGCCCAAGCACCTGTTTGACTGAAGTCTTCAGCGTCCCTTGGTTTTCGCCAGTTTGTTCTGGATGCGTTCGTAGATTTCGCAGCGGTGCACATTGACGTCCTGAGGCGCTTCAACGCCAAAGCGGATGTTGCTTCCGTTGATCGCGAGAACGCGCACGGAAATGTTGTCGCCGATGGAAATGGTTTCGCCCACAACGCGAGTGAGTACGAGCATGAGGAGTGTCCTTCAGAGGTTTCTGGCCCTTGAAGATGCCCGGCCCGCGGTACGCCTACAATGCTCCGACAGCAAACCAGACCGGACTGACAGCCCTTGACACACAGCACTTACGGAAAGGTCTGACAGGCCGGTTGATTGTAGGGCCGATCTGTCAGGACGCGGAGAATCGCGGCCCGAACAGAATGATGCTCGCGCCGATCACACACAGCGCCACGCCGAGCCAGTCCGATCCCAGCGGACGAATCCGCTCGACCACGGCCAACCAGCCGATTGAGGCAATGATGTAGATGCCACCGTAAGCGGCGTAGGCGCGGCCGGCGTAAGTGGCTTCAATACGGGTCAGCAGCAGGGCGAACAGGGTCAGACTCAGGAGCGCCGGCACCACCCACCACATGCTTTTACCCTGGCGCAGCCACATCCAGAAGGCAAAGCACCCGGCAATTTCGAACAACGCGGCGAGGAAAAACCACAGGTAATTGAGCATGCAAGCGTCTCGCGAGGATGGCCGATGGCGGCCACCCTAACCACAGCGCTGCCTGCGGGCAAGATCAGCTTGCGGATTGCCTGACCTTGGCGCGCATTTTATCGGCCATGGCGGTCATTTCGTTGTAGAGCAATTGCGGGTTCTTCTGCTTGATCGCCCAGGCCATGCGGCCCTGTTCGTGGGGCAGAATCATGAACTCGCCGGCGGCGACCTGCCGATAGATGTAGTCGGCGATGTCGGCGGCGCTGATGGGCGAGCTTTCCAGCAACTTGCCGACCTGGGCTTTCATGGCCGGGGTCGGGCCACGGAAGGAGTCCAGCAGGTTAGTCTGGAAGAACGACGGACACACCACATGTACGCCGACTTCCTGATGTGCCAGCTCGATCAGCAGGCTTTCGGACAACGCCACTACGCCCGCCTTGGCCACGTTGTAGTTGCTCATCGCCGGGCCTTGCATCAGCGCGGCCATGGACGCGATGTTGATGATCTTGCCTTTGCTTTTTTCCAGCAGTGGCAGGAAAGCCTTGCAGCCCTTGACCACGCCCATCAGGTTGATCGCGATCTGCCAGTCCCAGTCCTCCAGGGACAACTCACTGAAGAACCCGCCAGACGCTACACCCGCGTTATTGACGATGACATCGATGCCGCCGAGTTTGACCTCGCAGGCCTGGGCGAACGCTGTCAACTGGCTGTAATCGCGTACGTCGCAGCGCTGGATGAAACCGTCGCCGCCCGCTTCGCGAACCAGCTTGAGGGTTTCCTGCAAGCCGGGCTCGCTGACGTCCGACAAAGCCAGTTGCCAGCCTTCACGCGCCCAGCGCAGCGCGATTTCGCGACCCAGGCCAGAGCCTGCACCAGTGATCATCATGCGATTTTGCATAGCAGACAGCCTTGTTGTTCTTGGAAGATGCACCGAGTGTAGCGAAGGAAATTGCCCGACCCACGCTCCATCAGATTGCTGAATGGCCCGAGCAAACTGCGGGAGCGTCTTACGCAATCAAGGCAACTACAAAAAATAAGAACCCGTGCGAAATACTTCAAAAAAACTTGGAATTTTCCTGCAAGCGCAACAGTCCGAATTTTTAAGCAGCTCGAATTTACTTCATTCCCGCTGACCTTGATTGGCATGGTCAATCCACTGCATTTTCGACAAGGAAATAGACATGGGCACAATACTGATCATCATTCTGATCCTGTTACTGATCGGTGGTTTACCGGTCTTCCCGCACTCCAGAAGTTGGGGTTACGGCCCGTCCGGTATCATCGGCGTCGTATTGGTGGTGCTGTTGATCCTGCTCTTGCTTGGCCGAATATAAGTATCCGCCAGGCAAAAAAAAGAGGCCCTTGAAGGGCCTCTTTTCTATTGCGTCACAACTTAGTCCGGCTTGCCATCAATGACACCGGCGGTGTTGTCCAGCAGGCTCTTGGTCGCTGTTTGCAGGAACGCTTCGAGCTTGAGTTTCAACTCGGCGGTACGCGGCGCATCAGCAATGACTTCGGCGCGAGGGTTGGCACCCAATTCATACTGATACAACTTCGGCGCCATGTCCTTGTCCTTCGGCAGGACCAGAATCTGGTCCGCGGTGAGGACGGCCGTGGTCTGCTCGCTGCCCGACGGCTTGATCACCCCAATACCGGCGTCGCCTTCCGGCAGGTTGAGCAGGTCGCGTCCCCAGCACTGATGACGTACTTCGCCACCGATGCGGCCCATGATGGTCGGCACGATGTCGATCTGAGTGCCCACGGTGTGGTCACGCTGGCCGAACTTTTCCTGGATGCCCGGCGCGATCATCAGCATCGGCACGTTGAAGCGGCCCAGGTCCATTTCGGTGATCTGCCGTTCGTTACCAAAACCGTGATCACCGACGACGACAAACAGGGTTTCCTTGAAGTACGGCTCCTTGCGGGCCTTTTCAAAGAACTGGCCCAGTGCCCAGTCCGAGTAACGCATGGCGGTCAGGTGTTCGTTCAGGTTGCCACGATCGGTCACGCGCTCGACCGGCAATGGCGTCGGCAAGGCGTAAGGCGTGTGGTTGGACAGGGTTTGCAGCAAGGCATAGAACGGCTTGCCATTTTCCCGCGCCTTGAGCTCCACCAGGCCACGGTCGAACATGTCCTGGTCGGACACGCCCCAGGTCGGATCAGAGAACACCGGATTCACGAAATCGTTACGGCCGATGAAGTTGGTCATACCCTGGTTGCTGAAGAAACCCGACTGGTTGTCCCAGGCGAAATCGCCGTTGTAGACATACACGTCGTCGAAGTCACGGGCGCTGAGCAACTGCGGCAGACCGGACAGCTTGTGGCTGCCTTCCGGGGTCTGCATCAGATATTCGAAGCCAGGCAGGTTCGGGAAACAGGCCATGGTGGCGAACATGCCCTGGTGGGTATGGGTACCGTTGGAGAAGAAGCGGTCGAACAGCAAGCCTTCCTTCGACAGTTTGTCGAGGTACGGCGTGATGTTGCCCGGCCCACCCAGTGCACCCACCGAGTGACCGGCCATGCTTTCCATCAGGATCACGACGACGTTCTTGATCGGCAAGGTCTTGTCGGCTGGCGGGGTGTAATCGCGACGTACCGCCGCGGTCTCGCCATCCACCAGTTTGTCATCCGCCATCACCAGCATGTCACGCACCACTTGCTGGGCTTGTGGCTGTGGCAGCGTGGCTTTCCAGATATTGTCGCGATCCTCGGACATCCGGCTCTTGGCGGCGGCGACCAGAGAAAGCGTACCGTTGAGACCCAACTGGTTGGCGAAGTTGGAATCTGTGGTGTAGACATCACCCCAGCGCATCGGCGGGCCTTGGCGCAAGGTGCCACGGGCCGCGACGACGCAGATCAGCAGGCAAACCACGAACACGCCAATGCGTGCATACCACGGCGCGACCTTGCGAGTGCCGATACTGCCGCCACTGAACGGGCCACGAGGGCGGGTCGCACGGTCGGCGCCCTTGAATGCCATGCTCAGGATCACGGTACCCAGAGCCCACGCCAGCAGATAGCGGACCACCGGAAAACCATACCAGAGCATGCTGGCCACGGTTTTCGGGTCTTCCTTGACGTACTGGAAGACCAGGCCGTTGAGGCGCTGGTGGAATTCACGATAGAAGTCCATCTCCATCAGGCCCAGGAACAGCGCGATGCTGGAGACCACTGTCAGCCAGAGTCGGAACAGCCCACGTGCCGCCATGGCCCGGGCGCTGAACAAGGCCAGCAGCAACGGAATACTGAGATAGACCACCAGGCGCAGGTCGAAACGCAGACCGTTGGCGAATGCCTCGAGGAAGGTCGAGGCCGGTGTGTCGAGGATCATCGAGCTGTTGTAAGCCAGCAGCGCGACGCGCAGCAGGCTGAACATGACCATCATGACCAGGGCACACAACAGCGTGTAGGCCAGATGCGATTTGACGGTCGGTTGCAGCAGGCGACTAGAAGCTCGCTGCTGACTCAGGGCGTCCGGGATTGCCATGTCGTTTTAGGACCCATTGGAAGTTGAAGTTTCAAAAATACAGCTGCGCCTTGCCCTCTTTTCGACCCGTACCAGGCCTGGGGGTTTGCGCGGTGCGCAAATGTTGCACGATCAACGGCAGCATTGCCATTGATAACTACCCTCATCCCGAGTCTTTCATCCTGTATTCAGCCATACGCAGCGCGTTGCGGGAGAGTCGGCGAATTGTCTTGGAAAGTGGGTGAAAATTTCGTGCAACGCATATCCGGAAACAAATTAAAGCCTGAGCATCGTTCAAAAAAGCAAACGCCCCGATCGAGGCGGGGCGCTATGAAGTCACCTCAAAAGAGTGACACATTTACTTCTCGGCGCGTTCCTTGAGGGCTTTCAAGGTATTGAACGGGGCATCCACCACGAACTTGTTGGCCACCATCGACGGCACACTGCCGCCCGGCTCGGTGTGCACCTGATAGGTCACTTCGATCTGGTCGCCCTTGGGTACAAACTTCCAGAAACCGTCGACCTTGGCGACCCGGACGAAGCCTTTTTCTTCAGGAATGTATTTCGGCACGCCTTCGAGCTTGCGAGTCAGGCTGCCATCGGCCCCTTCGATGGTGGTGATGTGCAACACCGAATCACGGGGAGTAACCGGCCACGGGGTGTTGAACTGAGTGTAGGTCCAGCTTTGCTCACCTTCGTGCTTGAGCAGCTTCTGGGTTTTGCATTCGTGAATCCAGGCGCAGGCTCCGGACACGTCGTCCTGCAGCGCACGCAACTTGGCCACGGTGGTCTTCATCAGCGTGACGCCCTGGTAGGCCTTGTAGTCGGAGCCAGCCACTTCGCTCAAGGAGATCTTGATGCCCTCTTCGTCTTTCTTGACCTTCCAGTCTTCGGCCTGGGCCGTCGAGGTAGCCAGCACAACCGCCAAACCACATAGCACAGCAATACGATGCAACGAACCCATAGTCTTATTCCTTATTGTTGAAGTTCCGTTCGTTGGGCTTGCACCTCCGATCACCTTCAGGTTTCCGGAGGTGCTCGGAGGTGCAAGCCCACATATCACGCCGCCGTCATTTGCTCCCACCAGCCGATCAGCCGGATGGCTTCTTCGCTGCTGCTTCCGCACACCTCGGGGTCGGCCTCGAAGGCAGAACACACCGCCGGTCGTTCCGGTTGGCCGAAAATGCTGCACAGGTTATCCGGGGAAAGTTGCAGGCAACGCTGTCCCGCGGCTTTGCCATTGGGCATACCGGGAATCGGCGAACTGATGGAAGGGGCAATGCAACACGCACCACAGCCCTCACGGCATTTCATGACGACAAGCTCCTCGCGACGAGCAATGTGTTAAAGGACGGGGCACAGAGTACCCGCTAAAACAGTTGTTTTAAATTACCTGCGAGCGGGTTTTTCAACGCAAACGAGCATGACCGGGCAGTCTCCGACAAAGCGTCTGCACTGCGGCGCGCGGATCTTGACGACTTACTGTTTGAACTCGAAATCCAGTGCTGCGCCTTCGACCTCGCGGCGCTCTTCATTTCGCAGTTGCAGCTGCATTTCATTACTGAGCAGACGGCCGTTGAGCTGGAACGGACTGCTGCCGCTTTTGTCACCGAACATCTGGGGCAACAGCGGTTCACGCTTGGTCAACGGTACCGTTCCGACCGGCTTCAGTTCTTGAACCATGTCCTTGGGCAAGCTCAGGTCCAGATTGGCGGATGGAAGCTCAGTCTTGACCACTTCGCTGGCCGGTTTCGATTTGGAGGCAACGGGTGGATGCTTTTTCGCGGGCGCCGCCGGTTTTTTGGCCGACGAGGCTTTTTTTGCAGGTTCGGATTTTATCGGTGCTACGTGAAAACTGCCGGTGGCCTGTTCCTGCTCGGGAGCGGCAACGACGGATGCCGGCTGAATACTCGCAATCAGGCAGAGCCAAAGCCAGGCGGCAGGAAGAATCGGTTTCATGTATCCCACGGTGGGTGCAAACGGCAGAGGTACATATGCTCGCCTGTTGCAGCCCACAAGACAAGCGCAGTCGCAGCCCGTTACAAACCGCCAGCCATCTCCTGGCAAAGTTGGGTGGCCAGCATGCCCAAGGTCATCAATGCACGCTCGGCCTCGCGGTTCCACGGGATGCCGCAGTTGAGCCGGATGCAGTGATTGAATTGCTCGGTATTACTGAAGATCAGTCCTGGCGCGATACTGATGCCCTGCTGCAATGCCCGCACGTGCAACTCTTGCGTGTTGACCCGCCCCGGCAGACTGACCCACAGAATGAAGCCGCCGGTAGGTCGGGTCATCTGCGTACCTTCAGGAAAATACTGTTGCACGGCCAATTGGAAGGCACTGAGGTTTTTCCGGTACTCCTGACGGATGAAGCGCAAATGCCGGTCGTACCCGCCATTTTCCAGGTACGCGGCAATGCCCATCTGGGTCACGCTGCACGCGGAATGCGTACTGAAGGTCTGCAAGCGCTGGATTTCCTGCTGGTACTTGCCGGCAATCATCCAGCCGATCCGCACGCCAGGCGACAGGGTCTTGGAGAAGCTCGAGCAATAGATCACCCGGTCCAGCCGATCGTAGGCCTTGAGAGACTTGGTGCGCCCCTGCTCGAACATCAGCTCGCCGTAGATATCGTCTTCGACAATCTGGATATCGAAGTCTGACGCCAGGCGCAGCAATTGTTTCTGCCGCTCCTCCGGCATGGTGCCGCCCAACGGATTGCTCAGGCGGGTGGTCAGCACCAACGCCTTGATCGACCATTGGTTGGCCGCCAGTTGCAGGGCTTCCAGGCTCATGCCCGTGGCTGGATCACTGGGGATCTCGATGACCTTGAGACCCAACAGGTCGGCCAGTTGCAGCAACCCGTAATAGGTCGGCGACTCAGCTGCGATCAGATCGCCCGGACGGGTCAGCACACGCAAGGACATCTGCAGCGCATCGACGCAACCGTGGGTGATCACCACTTCCGACGGATCGACCACCACGCCTGCATCGCGCATGCGGATTGCCACCTGTCGGCGCAATGGCTCGAAACCAGGGCTGAACATGTAGCTGAAGGCCCGCGGGCTATGGAAACGGGTGACTTTGGCCAATTGCTGATGCAGTGCCCGCACCGGCAAATAGTCGACACTCGGCACCGCAGCGCCCAGTGGGAAGACACCTTCACGACGGGACTCGACCAGGACTTGCTGAATGATGCTGCTGCGGGTGACCAGCCCGGGGCGCTCGACACGGGCGATGTCCGGCGTCGGCGCGGTGAGTGCCGGCGTCTGGTGCACGTAGTAACCCGACTGCGGCCGAGCGCGAATCAGCCCCTGATCCTCGAGATTGGCATACGCCTGCAACACCGTTGCATGGCTGACATTGAGCTGCGAGCTCATCTTGCGTACCGAAGGCACGCGCTCCCCCGGCTGATAGACCCCACGGCGGATGTCTTCGGCCAGTTGTTGAGCAATACGTTGATAGAGCAAAAGATTGGTCATGACGCAGCACTCGATTTCACGGGCATTTTATTCTTGTGTGAAACAATACCGGAACAGTTTAGAAGTGTACGGGGACAGTTGCCACAATAGTCGACCGTACAGTGCAGTGTCAGCAAAATCTGTACTGTTTTGTGCGGTAATCGGCAGGCACAAAAAAGCCCGGCACTGCATGGCAGGCCGGGCTTTCCAGCGACGCAACCCTTAGCGGGCAGCGCCGAGCTGGCCCTTTTCGTCGGAAAACACAATTTCCACCCGACGATTCTGCGCCCGGCCCCGTTCCGACGCGTTCGCGTCCACCGGATACTCGTCGCCATAACCCTCGACCTGGATGCGCTTGTCGTCGATACCCAGGTCCATCAGCACGTCAGCCACCGATTGCGCGCGGTCGCGGGACAGCTTGAGGTTTTCCTGCTTGCCCCCGGTACTGTCCGTATAACCTTCGATCCGCACCACTCGCTTGGGGTTGAGTTGCAGAAACTGCACGATCTTCAACACCACACGGTTGGCCGACGGTTTCAATTCCGCTTCGCCGGTGTCGAACAGCATGTCGCCCAAGGTCATCACCAGACCGCGGTCGGTCTGGCTGGTCGTCAATGCCAGGATCTGCTCCTCGAGCCATTTGCCTTGTTGCTGCACGCTGAACAGTTTGGATTCACGCAATGCCAGTTGCAGACGCTGCCGCTCCAGTTCGAGTTTCGCCGCTTGCTCTTCGTTGAGCACCTGATTGGTGTGCTCCCGGGCAATGGCGCTGTAGCGCTGGCTCAGGTAGGCGTAATGCACTACGTCCGAACCGCTGCCCCAATAGCTGGACAGGCGATCGGCACGGGCCAGGGACTCACCGGCGCGAATCACGTCCTTGGGGGCGATTCGCAGCACATTGGAGTCTTCCTTGACCTTCTGAAAGTCGGCACCGGCCTGCTGCAACGCGGATTCGCTGTGCTGGCTGACGCAGCCAAAGAGGCTCGCGCAGCCTGCCAGGATCAAACCGCCGAGGGCTTTGCTCTTGAGGCTCATTGGGCATCTCCCAGTTGCTTGCGCAGGCGGGCGATGCGGGTGTTGAGCACGTTCAACTGTTCCTCGCTCTTGGCCGTCAACACCTTGGCTTCAGCCAGGCGCGCATCGAGTTCGGCCTGTTCGGCTCGCATGCGTGCGTTTTTGAAGGATTGATCGGTCATGTTGCCCTTGGCACGGTTGAACTTGTCTTCGGCCAGTTTCATTTCCGGCACATCGTCGGCGGTGGCGCCTACGGCTTTGGCCTGTTCGAGTGCCTGTTCGGTCAGGCGAATCTGTTCATTCGGCGCAGGATCGGTTGCACAGCCCGCCAGGGCGGCAAAGGCCACGGCAGCGAAAAGAGGTCGAATACTCACTGAAAATCCTTACTGTTTGGGGTACTGACGGGTTGTTGCGGGGGGCTTGGCTGCGGTTGTGAGCGTTGTGCTTTCCATCGCTCGATATTGCGCATCAGCACGGCCTCCGTCAGTCCGGACGCGGGCAATTCTGTCATCTTTTTGGCCAACTGTCCGCGCAACCACGGATCGTTGCAGGCCGAGTCATGGGAAATCGCCAGGTACAGGCCAGGTTTGTCGACCGGTTGCGAGCGCGCGACCAGGTCAGCGGCCATGCCCAGTGCCTGTGCGGTCGCCATGCCCGAGTAACGCCCTGCCAGTACAAACTCGACCTCGCCCAACAGCAGTTTCTGAAAGGCCTGGGTCAGATTGGACGTGCGAGTGAGGGTCAGTTGCTGTTCGGCAAAGGTGCTGAATTGCGGGGTCATTCGGGCCTTTTCCGACACAGCACCGGGATGGCCGTGCAGGTCCTGTGCATCGTTGTAGACCAGTGTCGAGTCCTTGCGAGTCCAGACCAGATAATCGTTTTCCAGCAAGGCTGGATGGATGTAGTCCAGGGTCTCCAGCTCGCTGACGGTCAACGTCACGTCCGCCAGCATGTCCATGCGCCCGCTGCGCACCTCCTCCAGGGCCTGGGCGCGTTTGCCGGCATAAAGCAGTTCGACCTTGAGCCCCAACTCCCCCGCCACTTGCTGCAACAAATCGGCGCTGGCACCGATCAGGTATTTGGGGTTGTGCGGATCTTGCCACAGGTACGGCGGTGCGTCCGGGCTGCCGGTGACCACCAGCCGCTCGCATTTGCCTGCTGCTTCGGAAAGTATCGGCAAAGTCGTCAGCCCCAGCAGCAACGGCCAACAGTAAAATCGGCGCAGATCCATGGCAATGCACTCCAATCACCCGGTTATATCGCCTGTAGGAGCGAGCTTGCTCGCGATAGACTCAAAGGCGCCGCGTTTTTTCAGAATGAACGCGTCATCGTTAACGTCCATCGCGAGCAAGCTCGCTCCTACAGAATGAAGAGCAAAAAAAAGCCCGACCAAAAGGCCGGGCTCTTTATAAGTGAAGCAGCCGGATTAGACCAGCTTCTCCAACTCAGGGATGGCTTCGAACAGGTCCGCCACCAGGCCGTAATCGGCCACCTGGAAGATCGGCGCTTCTTCGTCCTTGTTGATCGCAACGATCACTTTGGAGTCTTTCATGCCGGCCAGGTGCTGGATCGCGCCGGAGATACCGACGGCGATGTACAGCTGTGGAGCAACGATCTTGCCGGTCTGACCGACCTGCATGTCGTTCGGAACAAAACCTGCGTCGACCGCGGCGCGCGATGCACCGACGGCAGCGCCCAGCTTGTCGGCCAGGGCGTACAGGTGTTTGAAGTTGTCGCCATTCTGCATGCCGCGACCGCCGGAAACGACGATCTTGGCAGCGGTCAGTTCCGGACGATCGGACTTGGCCAGCTCTTCGCCAACGAAGCTGGAGATGCCAGCGTCGTGGGCAGCGCCAACAGCTTCAACGGCAGCGGAGCCACCTTCGGCTGCAACCGGGTCGAAACCGGTGGCACGCACGGTGATCACCTTGACCGCAGCGTTCGACTGAACGGTAGCGATGGCGTTACCGGCGTAGATCGGGCGCTTGAAGGTGTCAGCGCTTTCTACCGAGATGATCTCGGAGATCTGGTCAACGTCCAGTGCAGCGGCAACGCGCGGCAGGATGTTTTTGCCGTTGGAAGTAGCGGCAGCCAGGATGTGGCTGTAGCCCTTGCCCAGCTCTGCAACCAGAGGAGCGACGTTTTCCGGCAGCTGGTGAGCGTAGGCAGCGTTATCGGCTACCAGCACTTTAGCCACGCCAGCGACTTTCGCAGCGGCTTCAGCCACGGCGCCAGCGCCCTGGCCAGCGACCAGAACGTGGATGTCACCACCAATTTTGGCGGCAGCAGCAACAGTGTTCAGCGTGGCCGGAGCCAGCACTTTGTTGTCGTGTTCAGCAATAACCAAGATAGTCATTTAGATTACCTTCGCTTCGTTTTTCAGTTTCTCGACCAGTTCAGCCACCGACTTGACCTTGATACCCGCGCTGCGTGCAGCCGGCGCTTCGACTTTCAAAGTCTTGTTGGTGGAGGCGGTGGAAACGCCCAAAGCATCCGGAGTCAGCACTTCGAGAGGCTTCTTCTTGGCTTTCATGATGTTTGGCAGAGACGCGTAGCGCGGCTCGTTCAAACGCAGGTCGGTGGTGACGATCGCCGGCAGTTTCAGGGAAACTGTCTGCGCGCCGCCGTCGATTTCACGGGTCACAGCTACGCTGTCGCCGCTGATTTCGACTTTCGAAGCGAACGTGCCCTGACCGTAGCCGCTCAATGCAGCGAGCATCTGGCCAGTCTGGTTGTTGTCGCTGTCGATAGCCTGTTTGCCAAGGATCACCAGCTGAGGCTGTTCCTTGTCGACAACAGCTTTCAACAGTTTGGCAACAGCCAGGGAAGTCAGGTCTTCGGCGGACTCGACGAGGATGGCGCGGTCGGCACCCAGAGCCAGCGCAGTGCGCAGTTGCTCTTGAGCGGTGGACGGGCCTACGGAGACGACGACGATTTCAGTCGCAACACCCTTCTCTTTCAGGCGTACGGCTTCTTCCACGGCGATTTCGCAGAACGGGTTCATCGACATCTTGACGTTGGCAAGATCGACGCCGGAATTGTCCGCCTTGACGCGAACCTTGACGTTGTAATCCACAACGCGTTTGACAGCTACAAGAACCTTCATGGATTCCTCGTTACTCTCCGGTGAAAAGAAAGTCGCCTAGGCGAACCTGGCGGTTGATGCTCATCGGGCGCAAGGGCACCTCCAAAAACGCCGGCAAAGCGGTCAAGTGATCATCGCTCATGATCTGGATGACCGTTCGTCAGTGGTGACTGACGAGTCATTCAACATCGCGGCGTGTAAACTGCACATCAAACCCGCGCAGCGCATCACTCTCTACTGCCATCGCCCTGTCTTTAGAGGTGCTCTTGTAACCAACAGTCAGCCTACGGCGAGCGCAAAACCGCCCGTATCTTGACCGGAACGCCTATTCCGGTCAATACGCCAAAATGGCCGTTCATAAGGCGCGTGACTTTGATTTCTCTGGCTTTGAGCCAATTCAAACAAACGTTTGTATTGGACGCTGAGAGTGGTGTAGATATAATGCGCCACCAAAAGAGAAAGGTGGTCAATCGATTGTCCTCTTCCGGCGTTGCGCCGGAATTCATGGATGCGACACCCGACTTCCAAATTAGAAAAAAACTGTTGAGCCTTGAGTAGGAGATAACCTGTGGAACGCGAATACATGGAATTCGACGTGGTCATCGTCGGTGCCGGCCCCGCTGGTCTTTCCGCCGCCTGCCGCTTGAAGCAGAAGGCCGCCGAAGCCGGTAAGGAAATCAGCGTCTGCGTGGTCGAAAAAGGCTCCGAAGTCGGTGCTCACATTCTGTCCGGCGCCGTGTTCGAACCACGGGCCCTGAACGAACTGTTCCCGAACTGGAAAGAACTCGGCGCGCCGCTGAACACGCCCGTCACCCGCGACGACATCTTCGTGCTCAAGAACGCTGAAAGCGCGCAGAAAATCCCAGACTTCTTTGTGCCCAAGACCATGCACAACGAAGGCAACTACATCATCTCCCTGGGCAACCTGTGCCGCTGGCTGGCCCAGCAGGCTGAGAACCTGGGCGTGGAAATCTACCCTGGCTTCGCCGCTCAGGAAGCGCTGATCGACGAAAACGGCGTGGTTCGCGGGATCATCACCGGCGACCTGGGCGTTGACCGCGAAGGCAACCCTAAGGAAGGCCTGTACACTCCTGGCATGGAACTGCGTGGCAAGTACACGCTGTTCGCCGAAGGTTGCCGTGGCCACATCGGCAAGCAACTGATCAAGCGCTTCAACCTGGACACCGACGCTGATGCCCAGCACTACGGCATCGGCCTGAAGGAAATCTGGGAAGTCGACCCGGCCAAGCATCAGCCAGGCCTGGTAGTGCACACCGCCGGTTGGCCGATGGACATCATGGGCACCGAAAACACCGGTGGCTCGTTCCTCTATCACCTGGAAAACAACCAGGTCGTGGTTGGCCTGATCGTCGACCTGTCCTACAGCAACACCTACCTGTCGCCGTTCGACGAGTTCCAGCGTCTCAAGCATCACCCGGTGCTTGCTCAGTACCTGGAAGGCGGCAAGCGCATCAGCTACGGCGCACGTGCCATCTGCAAGGGCGGCCTGAACTCGCTGCCGAAAATGGTGTTCAAGGGCGGCGCGCTGATCGGTTGCGACCTCGGCACCCTGAACTTCGCCAAGATCAAAGGCAGCCACACCGCGATGAAGTCCGGCATGCTCGCCGCTGAATCCGTGGCCGAGGCGCTGTTCGCCGAGAAGGACGGCACCGAAGAGCTGACCACTTACGTCGACGCGTTCAAGAAGAGCTGGCTCTACGAAGAACTGTTCGCCAGCCGCAACTTCGGCCCGGCGATCCACAAGTTCGGCGCCATCGTCGGCGGCGGCTTCAACTGGCTCGACCAGAACATCTTCGGCGGCAAACTGCCGTTCACCCTGCACGACACCAAGCCGGATTACGCTTGCCTCAAGCTCGCGGCCGACTGCAAGAAGATCGACTACCCGAAACCGGACGGCAAGATCAGCTTCGACAAACTCAGCTCGGTGTTCATCTCCGGTACCAACCACGAAGAAGAGCAGCCATGCCACTTGAAGCTGGCCGACGCGAGCATCCCGATCAGCAAGAACCTGCCGCTGTACGATGAGCCGGCACAGCGTTACTGCCCGGCCGGCGTGTATGAAGTGATCACCAAGGAAGACGGCGAGAAGCGCTTCCAGATCAACGCCCAGAACTGCGTTCACTGCAAGACCTGCGACATCAAGGACCCTGCACAGAACATCACCTGGGTGGCGCCGGAAGGTGCTGGCGGCCCGACTTACCCGAACATGTAAGCCGAACCGCTGAACATCAAGGCTCCCGAAACGGGGGCCTTTTTGTTGCGTGCGATTCAGGACATAACACCGCCCCCTGTGGGATCTATTACCAACTCAGGCAGCGCGTTCATCCCCGGGATTACGCTCGAAGTACCGCTTGTACTCGCGACTGAACTGCGACGTGCTCTGATACCCCACCCGATGCGCCACCTGCGCTACACCCAGCCCCTCCCCCACCAACAACTGCTGCGCCCGCAGCAGACGCAATCGCTTCAGGTACTGCACCGGTGACAACAAGGTGCTGCGCTTGAAATGCTCGTGAAAGGTCGACGCACTCATGTTCGCGCAACTGGCCAGGGTCTCGACGTTAAGCGGCTCGGCGAAATGCGCATGCAGATGACTGAGGGATGCCGCGATCCGGGCGAACTGCCCCTGCTGCTCAACCAGTGCCCGCAACACATCGGCTTGCGGACCACGCAAAGCGACGAACAGCAACTCACGCAAACGCGCTTGCCCCATGATCTGGCATTCCAGCGGATCATGCAGGCAACGCAGCAGCCGCTCGACACAACCGCGCATGGCATCATCGAGCACTGCCGAGGTCATGGACTCCGGTGTTTGCGCCGGAATATGCCGCCCCGGCGCCAGGCCCATCGCCAACACCAACTCCCCCAGCATCACCCGGTCGATCGCGACGGAAACACCCAGCATCGGCCCGCTGGGCGCGGCAAAGGTTTCACACTCGAACGGCACCGGCAGCGCCTGAATCAGGTAATGCCCAGCACCATATTCCAGGGTACGCGGCCCCAGGTACGCCAGTTTGCTGCCCTGGGCGATGATCACCAGGCTCGGCTCATAGATCTGCGGCCCACGGGCCACGTCGCAACTGGCCCGCAGAACCTGTACGCCCGGCAATGCAGTCGGGACGAAACCGTCGCGAGTGGACAGCGGCTCGATCAGCGAAACCAGGGTGGCATTGGCATCAAGGTAACGGGTCAACAGCATCGGGGCTCTTCACAAAAAAGGTCACGGAATAAGGGACGAAAGCATCATCGCAGGTCTGATTGCCAATGGGTTCGAACAGACGCGGATGCCGGAGGAATAGGCATGACACCCGGAGGAATCGCCATGGCCGGTACAGGGGACGACGCCCAGAATGCGCCACCTCACCCGTCAGCGCTTTTTGCGAGGTTCACCATGTACACCGCCATCGGATACGCCGCCCAGTCGGCCACCACTCCCCTCGCCCCCGTGAAATTCGAACGTCGCAGCCCAAGGCCTGACGACGTTGCCATCGAGATTCTCTACTGCGGCGTCTGCCATTCCGACATCCATCAAGCCCGCAACGAGTGGGGCATTGCCGTTTACCCGCTGATGCCTGGCCACGAAATCGTAGGCAAGGTGACCGCCGTGGGTGCGAGTGTCACCCAACATAAAGTCGGCGATCTGGTCGGTGTCGGCTGCATGGTCGATTCGTGCCGCAGCTGCGAAGCCTGCCAGGCCAACCTCGAGCAATACTGCCTCGAAGGTCCGACCATGACCTACGCCACCCCCGACCGCGTGGATGGCAGCAACACCATGGGCGGCTACTCCGACAGCATCGTGGTCAGCGAGCACTTTGTTGTGCGTATCCCGGAAAAACTGCCCCTGGCCAGCGCCGCGCCGATCCTGTGCGCCGGCATCACCACCTACTCACCGCTCAAGCACTACGGCGTGAAGGCCGGTGACAAGGTCGGGATTCTCGGCATGGGCGGCCTGGGCCACATGGGCATCAAGTTCGCCAAGGCCATGGGCGCCGAGGTGACCTTGTTCACCCGTTCGGCGAGCAAGGCCGAAGAGGCTCGTCGCCAGGGTGCGGACCATGTGATCGTGTCCACCGATGATGCCCGGATGCAGGCTGCGGCCGGGCACTTCGATTTCCTGCTCGACACCATTCCGGTGCAGCACGACCTCAACCCTTACCTCGATACGCTGCGATTCGACGGCGTACATATCCTGGTGGGGTTGATCGAACCGGTGGAGCCACCGGTACATGCCGCCAAACTGGTGTTGGGGCGTCGCGTGCTCGCCGGCTCGCTGATCGGCGGCATCGCCGAAACCCAGGAGGTGCTGGATTTCTGCGCCGAACACAACATCACCTGCGACATCGAGATGCTCGACATCCGCCAGATCAACGAGGCTTACGCCCGCATGATCGCCGGTGACGTGAAGTACCGCTTCGTCATCGACATGACGACCTTGAAAATCTAAACCTTAAAGCCAAGCTCCGCCGACAGCCGGGCCGTGACCCCTTTAATCAGGGGAATCAGCTCGGCCATTTTTTCCAGCGGCATGTAAGGCACGGTACTGGCAATGCTGATGCCGGCGACGATGCGCTTGCTGGCATCACGGATCGGAGCGGCCACACAGCGGATCGATGGCTCGTTGTCTTCCAGGTCGAACGCATAACCGCCGGCCACATACTCGACCATGCGCTGCTGAAACTGCTCCCAGGATTGCTCCGGGTGCTGCGGCCAGAACTGGTTTTTCCCACCCTCCGGCAGGCTGACTTCATACAGGCGCTGCCACTCTTGCGGTGAATCATCTAGCATCAGCGCCTTACCGATCCCGGTGCGCGCCAACGGCATGCGATGGCCGACCCGCGAACGCATTTCCGGGCCATTACGCCCCGGATTCTTGTGCAGGTACAGCACTTCGTCGCCTTCACGGATCGCCAGGTGAATGGTGTCGCCGGTCAACGCCGACAACTCATCCAGGTACGGCCCGGCCAGGGTTACCAACGGCAGTTCTTCACGGGCCTGAAAGCCCAGTTCGATCAATTTCGGCCCCAGCAAATAACCGACTTGCGGCACCACCCGCAGATAACGTTCGTCCACCAGGCAACTGGCCAGGCGATGGGTGGTGCTGCGCGTGGTGCCGATCAGCCGGGCAATTTCCTTGAGATCACGGGCACCGCTGGCCACGGCATGAACCACACCCAGACCACGAAGCAGGGTTTGGGTGCCGGTCGGCGCGGTGTCCTTGGCGATTTTTGGGGCGTCTTCCTGCATATCCAGCCTTTACCGTTGAGCGAGTAAACGGGCGGCATTATGGTCGCCCGCGTGCCACGACTACAACTTGATACGCTCGACCTTGCCCACCAGCAAGATGTAGGACAGTGCACCAACCAATGCCAACACCGAGATGTAGGTGATCGCCGGGGCAAAGGAATCACCCGTGGCGAGGAAGCCGATCACGATAGGCGTGGCAATCGCCGACAGGTTGCCGATGAAGTTGAACACCCCGCCGGTCAACCCGAGCAACCGCGCCGGAGCAAGCGTCGATACCAGCGACCAGGTAATCGAAGCCAGGCCATTACCGAAGAATGCCAGCGCGAGGAAGGCAATCACCAACGGCGTCGACTCGACGAAGTTGGCGCCGATGATCGAGGTGGAAATCAGCAGGCCACTGATGATCGGCAACTTGCGGGCGAAACCTACCGTGTAACCGCGACGGATCAAAAAGTCCGAGAAGAAACCCGAACACAGCACACCGATAAACGCGGCGAGAAAGGGCAGTGATGCCAGCAGGCCGGACTTGATGAAGTCCATGCCGCGATACTTCACCAGGTAGGTCGGGAACCAGGTGAGGAAGAACCACAGTGTCGAGTTGAGGCAGAACTGCCCGAGGTAAATGCCCCAGAGCTTGCGCTTGGTCAGGACAATCCCCAGGTCGGTCCAGCTGAATTTGGCTTTGACCCTGGCCTGTTCGGCCTGGATATCCACCAGCCCGCCGCCCTCGCGGATCAAATCGATTTCCGCGTCATTGGCACCTTTGAAATCCCGTGGCTCGCGATACACCGCGTACCAGATCACCGCCCACACAATGCCCACCGCGCCAGTGGTGACGAACACCATGTGCCAGCCGAATTCGTGCTGCAGCCAGGCCAGCACCGGCGTCAGGAAGGCCAGGCCGACGAATTGCCCGGAGGTGTAGAAACCGATGGCCGTGGCGCGCTCGCGCTCGGGGAACCAAGTGGTGACCACGCGGCTGTTGATCGGATAGGCTGGCGCTTCCAAGGCACCGACCGCCATGCGCAACACGAACAGCGCGATGAAGCTGGCGGCGAAGCCGAGCATCACCGTGGCCACCGACCACAGCAGCAAGGCGACGCTGTACAGAATCCGTGGCGGCACGCGGTCCACCAGCCAGCCGCCGGGGATTTGCATGGCGGCGTAGGTCCAGCCGAACGCGGAGAAGATCAGGCCGACGTGGATCGGGTCGATGCCCAGGTCACTGGTCAATGCCGGGGCGGCAATCGACAGGTTGCTGCGGTCCAGGTAGTTGATCACCACGGTGATGAACAACAGCACCATGATGAAAAAACGCTTGCGGCTGGGCGTCACCAACGACGCCTGCCCGGTGAGGGTTTGCGGTTGCATGAGGGGGCCTCTTCTTATGGTTATTGAGGTCGATTTGAAACTTCGCGCAGACCCCTTGTAGGAGCGAGCCTGCTCGCGATAGCGGTGTGTCATTCAGCATTGATGTCGACTGACACACCATCGCGAGCAGGCTCGCTCCTACAGGGGATAGGTGGTGGATCAGAGATCGATTACCACTCGGCAAAACTGCCATCGGCATGGCGCCAGATCGGGTTGCGCCAGCGGTGGCCGATAGCGGCGCGTTCGATCACGTATTCCTCGTTGATCTCGATGCCCAGGCCCGGGCCGTTCGGGATCTTCACGAAGCCTTTGTCGTAGTCGAACACCCGTGGGTCTTTGACGTAGTCGAGCAGGTCGTTGCTCTCGTTGTAATGGATGCCCAGGCTCTGCTCCTGGATGAACGCGTTGTAGCAAACCGCGTCCAGTTGCAGGCACGCCGCCAGGGCAATCGGGCCCAACGGGCAATGCAGCGCCAGCGCCACGTCGTAGGCTTCGGCCATGTTGGCGATCTTGCGGGTTTCGGTGATGCCACCGGCGTGGGAGGCATCCGGCTGGATGATGTCGACATAACCTTCGCTGAGCACGCGCTTGAAATCCCAGCGCGAGAACAGCCGTTCGCCCAGGGCAATCGGCGTACTGGTCAGCGGCGCCAACTCTTTGAGCGCTTCGTAGTTTTCGCTCAGCACCGGCTCTTCGATGAACATCAGCTTGTACGGATCAAGCTCCTTCATCAGCACCTTGGCCATGGGCTTGTGCACCCGGCCGTGAAAGTCGACGCCTATGCCTACGTTCGGGCCGACGGCATCGCGCACGGCAGCAACGTTGGCCAGGGCCTGATCGACTTTGTCGAAGGTATCGAGGAATTGCAGTTCTTCGGTGCCGTTCATTTTCACCGCGGTGAAACCACGCTCGACCGCTTCTTTCGCCGCACGCGCGGTGTCCGCCGGACGGTCGCCGCCGATCCACGAATACACGCGGATCTTGTCCCGCACCTGGCCACCCAACAGATCGCTGACCGACACGCCCAACGCCTTGCCCTTGATGTCCCACAACGCCTGGTCGATACCGGCCAGGGCGCTCATGTGGATCGCGCCGCCACGGTAGAAGCCGCCGCGATAGAGCACGGTCCAGATGTCTTCGATGTTGCGCGGGTCTTTGCCGATAAGGTAATCAGACAGTTCTTCAACGGCAGCGGCAACGGTGTGGGCGCGGCCTTCGACCACGGGCTCACCCCAACCGGTGACGCCCTCGTCGGTTTCGACCTTGAGGAAGCACCAGCGCGGCGGAACGATGAAGGTGGTCAGTTTGGTGATTTTCATCTTTTGGCTCTCTTATTAGATGCAGCGCGCTCGGCGCTCAATGAAGTCTTAGCGAAGGGCTTTCCAGGCAGCGACGTAGGCCTCGGCATTGGCCGCCACTTGCGTAGGCGTCATGCCCGGTTTGAACAGGCCGGAACCGAGGCCGAAACCTTTGACGCCGGCGTCGATGAACGAATGCATGTTGTCTGGCGTGATCCCGCCAACCGGCGCCAGCAGGGTTCCGGCTGGCAATACGGCGAGCCAGGCTTTGACGACTGCCGGCCCCATCTGCTCGGCCGGAAACAGCTTCAGCACATCCGCGCCTTCAGCCAGTGCCATGAAGGCTTCGGTCGGTGTGGCGACACCCGGCGACAGGTACAGCCCTGCCGCTTTCGCCGCGCGCAAGACCTTCGGATCGCTATGGGGCATGACGATCACTTGGCCGCCCGCGGCTTTCACTTGCTCGACCTGCTCTGGCGTCAGCACCGTACCGGCACCGATCAGGCAATCGGCGGGCAAGGTACTGCGCAGGATGCGGATACTTTCATACGGTTCAGGGGAATTGAGCGGCACTTCGATGACGCGAAATCCGGCGGCGTACAGGACTTCGCCGATGGCCGCCGCTTCCTGCGGGCGCAGGCCACGCAGGATCGCGATCAGGCCGTTTTGCGCCAGGGCTTGTTTGAGCATGTCAGTACTCCAGTCAGGTTTAACGGGGTGCGGTGCACGTGACCAGGCCGGCAGCAAGCGCCAGTTGCCACAACCCGCGTTCGGTGGCCTGATCGGCCAGAGTCACCCGGGCAAAACCGCAGGCGTCGAGCGCACGGCTGTAGCGGGCACAGAGTTGGGTGTTGCCGATGAGGATGATCGAAGGCAGATGCACACTGTTGCGTCGGCGCCGCTGGACATTGGCCAAGGCCGTCAACTCGTGGCCGATCAGCAGGCCGGACAGATAGTCCGCCTGGGCGATTGCGCTCAACTCGCCGGTCAGCCCGAGACTGCGGGCGCTGAACATCGTCGACAGCAGGCCGATTTCACCGTGCGCCGACAACGCGACCTTCACGCCACGATCAAACGCATCGCCATCGAAAGACCCGCCACATTGTTGGGTGCGCCCGAGAATGCTGTGTTGACTGAGCACAGCGAAGACTTCGCCGGTCATGAAAGTGTCGAAGTGCACGATGCAGCCGTCGGCCACTTCCACCCATTTCGAATGACTGCCCGGCAGGCCGATCAGCAGATCAGCGCCCGCCTCGCTCGTCAGGTTTTGCAGCACGCCGAGTACCTGGGTTTCTTCGCCGCGCATCACGTTTGGCAAAGGCGAACGTTCGATGACACCGGGCACGATATGCACATCGACACCGCGCAGGCTACGCACGGTTTGCAAGGAAGTACCGAGCGTGGCGACGTTCGCCGGCGTGTCCCGGTAGGCCGCTTCGCTCCAACCCTGGGCGCTGCCGACCATGCCGCAGGCAATCACCGGCAAATCCGGCTGGGCGTCGAGCCAGTCGCCGCAAGCCTCATCGAAGGCCAATTCGAAACCATCGGCGCATTCCCGGCCGCCAATGATTCGCGGCGCTTTCGGCAGCTGCATGATCCCCGACGACAGCGAACGCTGTTCGAGTACTTGCCCGCCTTCGGCCAGTTTGTAAGCACGTAATGAGGTTGTCCCCCAGTCGAGCGCGATCAATTGCGCCTGCATCGCTTCACCTGTTTTGGTTTTTGGCAGTGAGTGAGCGGACTATAAACCTGCGAAGGGACAAATCTCAATATATAAATATCAATCCCACATTATGAGACAAGACAAAAAAATCGCAGCCCGAAGGCTGCGACCTTTTAGAAGCGATCAGTTACCCGCTGCAAAATCCCGCAACACCGCCCCATCCATCCGATAGCGCACCCACTCCTCCTGCGGCTGCGCGCCCAGGGATTTGTAGAAATCGATGGCCGGCGTATTCCACTCCAGCACGCTCCACTCGAAACGGCCGCAGTCGTTGGCGCAGGCGATTTTCGCCAGATGCCGCAACAGGGTCTTGCCCGCGCCACCACCGCGTTGTTCCGGGGTGATGTAGAGGTCTTCGAGGTACAGGCAATTGCTGCCAAGCCAGGTGGAATAGCTGAAGAAGAACACCGCGAAACCGATGGGTGCACCCTCGCGCAGGCAGATCAGGCCATGGGCTGTGGCGCCTTCGCTGAACAGGCTGCGCTCGATATCGGCAACGCTGGCGATGACTTCATGGCGGGCACGTTCGTAGTCGGCCAGTTCAGTGATGAACGCGAGGATTTGCGGTGCGTCACTGGGGGTCGCCGGGCGGATTTCGATCGTCATGGACGTGCCTTGTCAAAAGTGGAAAACGCCATACTAAGTCGGCGCGGTATTTGTGGCGAGGGAACTGTCCCAACACCTGTAGGAGCGAGCTCGCTCACGATGGTCGTTAACGATAACGCGTGCTTTCTGGATACACGCGGTGTTCTCGGGTTCATCGCGAGCAAGCTCGCTCCTACAAAGGGGGTTTACTCCGGCCGGCACTAACCCTGGAATCGATAACCTCGGACCTAATGTTCGGGGTCTGCGTGATTAGATAGACGCGCTGCTTATTTATCCGGTCAAGGAGCCGCGTCATGCCCACCGCAACACCCCCAGTTTCAAACAAGCTGTTCGGCCTTTTTTGCCTCGCCAGCTACCTGTTGTCATTGTCCTACGGCTCGACGTTTCTGCTGTCGTTGCTGATTGGTTCTCGCGGCGGTAACGAACACGACGCCGGAAGTGTGATTTCGGCGGCAATGCTCAGCACCTTTGCAGCGGTGATTGTTTCCGGTCATTTGTCCGACCTGCTCGGTGCCGCCCGCTCGGTGGCGCTGTTCGGTGTATTGCTGGTAGCCGCCAGCCTGGGCTTCGCCCTGACCCCGGGCTTCGGTCATCTGCTGTTGTTTTTCGGCCTGCTGCTGGGCTTGGGCTGGGGCGTGTTCTACACCCTTGGGCCGATCATCGTGGCAAGCCTGGTGACACCCGCGCAGCGCGCCAGATACTTCGCCCTGTTGTCCGGCAGCATGATGACCGGGATCGGCAGCGGCCCGTTGCTCGGCCGCGCGGCGAGTGCGCTCGGTTATCCGGTGACCGCGGCGTTTTACCTGGCGGCGCTGGCCAGCCTGATCGGCGTATTGCTGTTCTGGCGCCTGGATCGACAACTGAAACCGGCGCCCGCGCAATCTGGCAGCGTGTCGCGAATTTCCTGGCGTGCAGCGGGTCAGGTGCTGTCGTCCAGGGCCGTTTTCCCGATCATCATGGTTGGTCTAGGCGGCTGCGTGTTCGGTGGTCTGTCGAGCTTTCAAACCAGTTATGCCGCAGCGCGCTCGCTCGACTATTCGCTGTTCTTTTTCGGCTTCATGAGTGCGGCGATCAGCGGTCGCATGCTGGTTGCCGGTTTCGTGGTCAAGCGCGATCCATTGCGTGCATCGTGCCTGCTTTCGGGGCTGATGCTGGCATCGATCGTGATGTTCGGTGTTGTCGTCGACAGCAGCGTCAGCTACGTGCTCGCGGCGGTGATGCTCGGGATCGGTTACGGCCTGACCTACTCGGTGATCAACGGCCTGGCCGCCAATGAAGCGCCGAACGGCACCACCGCACAATCCTTGCTGCTGTTCAGCCTGTCGTACTTCATCGGCGTGTTCGGATTTCCATTGCTGGCAGGGAAAATCATCGTCGAGCAAGGCATGCCCACGCTGTTGCTCACGGTGTTGGCGGTTGCCTCGCTCAACTGGCTGATCACCTTGGGCCGCTTGATCTGGCGTAGAGCCACCGCGGTCAGGGCACTGGAGGAGGCCTGAGCCGTTCGTCGCTGACAATGCACCCATCCGGATCGAGGGCGGACTAATCAGGTAAGGACTCTACTCGCTGGAGACACCACCATGACCCTGTCCAGGTTGACCGCCCTCGTTCTCACTGCCCTTTTATCCGCCGCCTCCTTCGCCGGAACCATCGGCTCGAGCACCGGCCCGACCAATCCGGTGGAAAAACCCAGGGTTCCCGCCATCCAGAGTGCCCCCGGCATGAACACCGATGGCACGACGATCGACCAGAACCTGCCGCCCGCCACCGGCACCGACCCGCGGATTCAAGGCAATGATGCGGGACGACAGTTGCCAGGCCGCAAAACACCCAGCAGCGGCGGACTTGGCTCGACCACTAGCGGTGACTCGGATGACGACGACAGCGACAGCCAATGACTTCCAGTTTGAGGACAAAGGAATGGGGCGAGGCGCTGCGCAAGGCATACTGCAGACAGTTGCTCCCACAGGATCTGTGCCGGACCACCATACGATGTGTGAGCGCAGAACCCTGTAGGTGCAATGAGTGTCAGCGCTGTTTCAAGCGGTCGATCACGACGGCCAGAAGCAAAATCGAACCCCGGATCACATACTGATAAAACGTATCGATGTTCTTCAAGTTCATCGCATTTTCGATGATCGCCAGAATCAACACCCCGGCGATCACATGCCGGATCATGCCGATCCCGCCACTCAACGACACCCCGCCCAGCACGCAGGCCGAGATCACCGTCAGCTCGAAACCCTGGCCGATCATTGGCTGGCCGGAGGTCATGCGCGAGGCCAGGATCACCCCGGCCAACGCGCCGATCACACCGTGCACGGCGAAGATGATGATCTTGGTCCGGTCGACATTCACACCCGCCAGCAGTGCCGCTTCCTGGTTACCGCCGATGGCCATCGTGTTGCGCCCGTAAGTGGTGTAGTTCAGCAGCCAGCCGAAGAACAGGAAGCAGACGATGGTGATCAGGATCGGTACCGGCACGCCAAACATCTGGCCGTTACCGAACACAAAGAACGATTCCTGGGACACCCCCACCGCTTTGCCGTTGGCAAAGATGTAAGCCAGTCCGCGCACGATCTGCATGGTCGCCAGCGTGGTGATCAGCGCATTGACCCGCAACTTGGCGATCACTATCCCGTTGATCAACCCGACGATCAGGCCCATTACCAGCGCTGCACAGACGCCGAGAAACACGCTGTTGGTGTCGCGCATCACCACCGCCGCGACCACCCCGGCACAGGCAATCACCGAGCCCACCGACAAATCGAAATGCCCGGACGCCAGGCAATACAACATGGTGCAGGCAGCAATGCCGGTGGTGGAAATCGCCAGGCCCAGGCCACGCATGTTCAGCGGTGAAAGGAAGTTGTCGATCAGCAAGGTGCAGGCGACAAAGATGCCGACCGCCGCCAGCAGCATCACCCAGTCATCAAGGAAGCGCCGCATGTCCAGCGGTTTGCGCGTGGTCGGCAGGGTGTTGTTTTGAGTTGTCATCATAGTCACCTCTCAGTTCGCCACGCCGTCGGCGCGTTGGCGCGGCAAAGCCAGTTGCAGCAGGTTGGATTCGTTGGCCTGTTCGCGGCTCAGTTCGCCACGCAGGGCGCCTTCGCACAGCACCAGGATGCGGTCGGAAATGCCCATGACTTCCATCAAGTCGCTGGACACCACAATCACCGCGATCCCCTTGGCTGCCAGGTTATGGATGATCTGGTAGATCTCGGCCTTGGCACCGATGTCGATGCCGCGTGTGGGTTCGTCGAGCAGCAGCACTTTCATCGGCATCGACAGCCAGCGACCGAGAATGGCCTTCTGCTGATTGCCACCGGACAGGTACATGATTTTTTGTGCCGCGTTGGGCGTCTTCACTTTCAGCGCCTTGATCTGCTGCTCGGCGTTGTCCTTTTCCCACAGGCCACGCAACAGGCAACCGAAGGTGGAATGGGCGCCGCGCGCACTGATGTTGATGTTCTCGGCGACGCTGGCCAGCGGCAGGATGCCTTCCTTCTTGCGGTCCTCGGGGCACAACAGGATCCCGGCGGCAATCGCGTCCCGGGGTGAACGCAGCTTGAGTTCATGGCCTCGAAGTTTCAGCTGTCCGGCGCTGTGGCGCGCCAGGCCACTGAGCAGGCGCAACAGCTCGGTGCGACCGGCCCCAACCAGCCCGAACAGCCCGAGGATTTCGCCTTTGTGCACCTCGAAACTCACTGGCTCGCGCAACCCCGGCCCGAGCAGTCCGTCGACCTTGAGTGCCACCGCGCCGCGCTGGCGCGGGCGGTAATCGTAGATGTCCTGGATGTCGCGCCCGACCATGCAGGTGACCAGTTGATCGTGGGTCAGTTGGCTCATGTCATCGAACGTGCGCACGTAGCGCCCGTCCTTGAACACCGTCACCGCGTTGCAGATGCGAAACACCTCTTCCATGCGATGGGAGACATAGAGCACCACTTTGCCTTCGTCCCGCAGCCGGCCGATGATTGCCATCAAACGGTCGATCTCCCTTGCCGAAAGGCTGCTGGTGGGTTCGTCGAAGGCAATCACGTGGGCGCCACGGGACAAAGCCTTGGCGATTTCCACCAGCTGCCGCTGGCCGAGTGACAGGCGCCCGACTTTCTCCTGCGGGTCGATTTCATCGGCCAGGCCTTTGAGGCAGGCCAGTGCCTGCTGGCGCAGGGTGCTGCGATTGATCAGGCCGAAACTGGCTGGCAGATGCCCGAGAAACAGGTTCTCGGCCACGGTCATTTCCGGCACCAGATGCAGCTCCTGGTGGATCACCGCGACGCCACTGCCGATGCTGTCGGCGGTGGACTTGAAGTCCATCGTCCGCTCGCCGATCTGTAAGGCACCGCTGCAAGGCGTGTAGGCCCCGCCGAGAATTTTCAGCAGCGTCGACTTGCCGGCGCCGTTCTCGCCCATCAAGGCGTGAACCTGCCCCGGATGGGCGACGAAGCTGATGTTGTCCAGCGCCTTCACCCCGGGAAAGGTCTTGCCGATCCCGTTGAAGCGCAAGCTGCCGGTAAGGCTGTGTTCGTGTTGGATTGTTTGCGCGTGCATAACCACCTCTTCACACCGATCAGGCGACCCCGCCGCCGAGGCCGCCGCTGAAGTCAAACGGCCGTCAGTTCCACAGGCCGATCTTTTCCAGTTCCTGCTTGAAGTTGTCGCGGGTGATCAGCGTCACGTCATCCATGGCGGTGTACTTCGCCGGTTCTTTGCCGGTGGTGACCCACTCGTACATCATGCTGGCGGTGTTGTAGCCCTCGATGTGCGGGCTCGGCAGCATCGAGCCGTAGAAGCCGCTGTCGGGTTTCTTCAGCTCACCAATGGCGTCGGTACCGTTGATGCCGATGCCGATCACGTTGGCCGCGGCGAAACCGGCGCTCTCGGTGGCGCGCACACCGCCGAGCACGGTGTTGTCGTTCATGCCGCCGATGATCAGGTTCTTCGCCGCCCCCGGCAGTTTCACCAGAGCCGAGTTGGTAGCATCCATGCTGCCCGGCACGTCGAGGGTCTTGAGGGCCGCGAACAGGATGTGGTCTTTCGGCATGCCGGCATCCTGCAGTGCTTTCACCGAACCGTCGGTGCGCTTCTTGCCGGTGTCGAGTTCGTTGTAGGTGTTGATCACCGCATAGGTGTCGTTCCAGTCCCAGCCGCGTTTCTTCGCTTCGGTCGCCATGGCATTGCCTTGTTTCTGGCCGACTTCGAAAGCGGCCATGCCGAGGTACGGCACGTCTTCCATGAACTTGCCGCTGGCATCGACGAAACGGTCATCGACGGCGATCACTTTCAACCCGTTGAGTTTGGCCTTGGCCATGATCGCCGGGCCGAGGGACACGTCCGGCGGGCAGATCACGAACCCCTTGGCGCCGTTGGCCGCGAGGCTGTCGATGGCAGAAAGGGTTTTCTCACCGTCGGGCACGGCGATCTTGATCAGGGTGAAGCCCTTCTCTTTCCCGGCCTTTTCTGCAAAGGCCCATTCTGTCTGGAACCAGGGTTCCTCGGCCTGTTTGACCAGGAAACCGATCTTCACTTCCTCGGCTGCCAACAGCGTGTTGCTCAGGCTGAACGCCGAAACCGCCAACGCGGCACAGCACAGGGAACGGATAGCATGACGACGATTCATAAGCTGACTCCTTGTTATTTTTCTTGAGCACTCGTTGAAAGCGTTCTTTGTTAACCAACGGGCGGTAAAAACATACTGCCAATAGTCATATCGTATGATGATTGGATTTCAGGCGTAGCAAGGCGCCGGAAAGCCCGATCACTCAGTCGTGGTACATCACCGAGCGACCACCATCGATGGTGATGCACGAGGCATTGATGAACGGCGCTTCATCACTGGCCAGGAACACGGCGGTCATTGCCACTTCGATCGGCTGCCCGATACGGCGCGGCGGGTGCAGCTCAAACGCTCGCTGGCGCTCGGCGTGGGGGTCGGCAAAACCATTCCAGTAATCGACGTTCAACTGGGTTTCGATGTAGCCCGGCGCAATCGCGTTGACACGCACACCCTTGGGCGCATATTCGATGCCCAGCGCGCGGGTCAGGCCGAGCAGGCCATGCTTGGCGACCGGGTACGGGAAGCAGCCTGGGATGATGTGGGTGGAGTGGGTGGACGCGATATTGATGATGCTGCCGACGCCCTGCTCGATCATCTGCGGCAGCACCGCCTTGCAACCGTACCAGGCACCATCGAGGTCGATGGCAAAGCAGCGACGCCAGTCTTCCTCGGTCATTTCCAGCGGATCGCGAAATACGTTGACCCCGGCGCAGTTGACCAGCACATCGATCCGGCCGTGCAGGTCGATCGCCAGCCGGGCCATGGCGTGCAGGTCCTGCTGACGTGACACGTCGGCCTTGATCGCCACCACATCGGCGCCCTGGTCTCGCCAATGCGCCGCGACCTTCTCGACTTTCTCGACCTGAATGTCGCTGATGATCAACCTGGCCTGCTGGGACGCGAAGGTCGCCACAATCGCTTCGCCAATACCCTGGGCGGCACCGGTCAGCAAGACGACCTTGTTTTTCAGGCGTTCGCCCTTGGGCGGTTCGGGCACCGGTGGCAATGACAGTGGTTCAGACATGGATCAAGACTCCTGTTCGAAAACACGACGAAAACCGGGCATCTGTCGATGTCTGGTCAAAAGGCGCTGGGTAGGAAACAGGTGAGCGCGAAACGTTTCAGCCTGGAAACGTTCTGAGGCACTGGCTCCGCAAGGGAGTACGGGGGAACTTCGCTGCATCACTTCACCTGTTTTGTTTTTTTAAGTGTGAGTGCATGTAACTGGTGGGGCCGACTATAAACCCGGCCCGCAATAAATCTCAATATATATATTTGCATCCCATATTTTGGGATTCATCCAGCAAAGCGCATGCAATGTTTTCCAGCCACATCCACTGCGATCGACAACACAGCCCCATCCAACGGATGGCCCAGCGGACTGGCCGCGCTGGTGATGTACAGGGTTTTGAGGTCTGTACCACCGAACACGCAACTGGTGGGACGACTGACCGGCAGTTCGATGATCCGATCGACTTTGCCGTCCGGGCTCAACCTGAGCAGGCAGCTGCCGTCCCAACGGGCATTCCAGATAAAACCTTCGGCATCCATCGCTGAACCATCCGGGCCGCCACGCTCGTGCGGACCAAACCAGACCTGCGGCGCATCAAGGGCTCCGTCGGTACGGATGAAATGTCGATACAAGGTGCCGTCGAGGCTGTCGCCGAAATACACGCTGGTGGCGTCATCGCTCCACAGCAGCGTGTTGGGAATGCCCAGATTGCGCAGCAACGGCGCAACCCGCCCGGCACGATCGATGCGGAACAGTCCACCGGAACGGTGGACGATGGGCAGGTCTTCGCCGTTTGCGCCGATGTTGTTTTGCATAGTGCCGAGCCAGAGCCGGCCTTGAGCGTCGCAACGGGCTTCATTGGGGCGGTTGCCCGGTTGCGGATCGACAACGCAAAACAGTGTCAGGCGCGGCGCCAGGCCCGGTGAATCGAGATCGAGCCGATACACGCCGCTGCTCAATGCCACCAGGGCATCGCCGCTTTCGCAGGGAATGAACGCCGACACGTGCTCCGGCATCTGCCAGATCTGCACGTTCGCGCCGATCAACCGCAACGCTTGCTTACCGGCGATATCTACCCAGTACAGGGCTTGGGTGGGCTCATCCCAGAACGGGCCTTCGCCCAGTTTCGCCCGATGCCCGGTAACTGCGCTCCACGTCATGAAGCCTCCTGCGTTGTTCTTGTTTTTATTGTGTAGGAGCCAGCTTGGTCGCGAAGGTGTGCCAGTCGACCTGGTAGTTGCTGATACACCATCGCGAGCAAGCTCGCTCCTACAGTGATTCGAGCTGTCAGCTGGCCTTTTTATCGGCCATGACTTGCGGGTAGTAACGCTTGATCGCAAGGTCCGCGTTATCGATCAGTGTCATGCAGGCCCAGACACCCCGGGCGGTATCCCGGGCCGCGATAGCCTCGGCCAGATCCCGGTGAATCGGCAGGGTGCGACGCAGTTCATCCGGGTCGGCGGCGGACACTTCAAAGGCCACCGCCAGCAACGCGCCAAGGGCGGGAACCATTTGTTCAATGAATTGATTGTGGCTGGCGGCGAGGATGCACTCGTGGAAGAACTGATCGGCGCGGTTGTAATCGATGCCGCTGTCCACCGCCCGTTCCAGCGCATTGCAGGCCAACAGGATTTCATTCACCTGTTCGCCGGTAGCACGCTCGCAGGCCCAGCGCACGGCCATCGGTTCGATGGTGCGGCGCAGATCGAGCAGATCATCGACGAAGTTTTCCGGTAAGCCGCTGCGCGACAACCAGCCAACGACTTGTGGATCGAAGAGGTTCCAGCGCCGCACCGGCAATACCCGCGTGCCGACTTTCGGCCCGACCTCGAGCATGCCTTTGGCAACCAGGGTCTTGATAGCTTCACGAATGACCGTACGGCTCACGCCGAGTTGTTCGCCGAGGTCGGCTTCGACCTTTAGTGACTCACCTGGCTTGACCTGCCCCGTGGCGAGCCAGCAACCCAGCCAGTCAACCGTCGATGCATGAAAGCTGCTGGACATGGACACCTCAATGCCGTTCGCGATGGAGGCCCACGCTAATCATCATATGATTGGATGTCAATTTGATTTTTTGAGTGTTCGCAAACCACTGTCATGGGTCAGGGTTCGAGACCGATGGGGAAGAACTCGCCGCCACTCCATACACCGAGCCAGCGCTGGCCGTCGATCTCGCGACTCACCGCCAGCTCCACCAATTGATAGAACACGTTGCGATGGATCAACGCTTCAAGATTGCTGCGCACATGCACGTAAGGGGCAGGCTCCTGCGTTACCGGGTCGATGACTACACGCAGCAGGTGCTCGGCTCCGGCTTCGGCGGTTTCATCGACGTTGGTGGTAAAGCGCAACACCTGCGCCTCGCCCTCGCCTTCCACGTCCACCGCAATCGCCACGAACGGCGCATCGTCGACCTTTATCCCGACCTTTTCCACCGGAGTGATCAGGAAATAATCATCGCCGTCGCGACGAATGATGGTGGAGAACAGTTTGACCATCGGCTTGCGCCCGATCGGCGTGCCCAGGTAATACCAGGTGCCGTCCCGGGCGATGCGCATGTCGATGTCGCCGCAGAAATCGGGATTCCACAGGTGCACCGGCGGCAAGCCTTTGGTCTTGGGGATTTGCCCCAGCAAGTCGTTGGCTTTTTGCGGGCCACTCATGGCGTTCTCCTTGAAATTACTGGTCGCTGAGCCCCAGCAGGCTGCGCGCGTATTGCTCCAGCGGCGGGCCCATCAGGTCTTCGGGTTTTTTATCGTGGAACGTCAGTAAACCGCCACGACTCTTGATGGTTGCAGTATCAATCAAATACTGGGTGCTGGTCTCGATCAACATGATCTGAATCATACCGCTGTCGATGCCGAGACGATCCAGCGCTTCCTGGTCCAGCCACTCGTCCGAGTTGCCGATACGGTCGTCAGACTTGGCAAACCGGGTGTAGAGCAGATAGTGCGCACCGGCCGCACGGGCTTCGCCCATGGCCTGGTCGAGGCCTTCTGGCGTACGGGCACGGCGGACCATCGGGAAATATTCGACGAAGCCGTCGAACGCGACTTCGGCAATCACGTTGGGCCGCGGATAAACGGCGCTGCCCGACGGCATGAAAGCGCCCTGGGCGATGTAGACGAACGAGTCCGGCTGAATGCGCAGGTTGTTTACGCGACGGCTGTCACTGTGATCGAGCAGCCCAGCATCGCTCATATGGTAACGAGTCCCTTCGGCCATATCGCTGACGTTCATGCAGCCACCAAGTGCCAAAACGGCCAGCAGCAAAACCAGGCTACGCATCCTATCCTCCAGAGGCCGGTGTCGGAAAACCGGCGAATGGCCGTAGGATGCAGCTTTTGCGCCAGCTCATGAACAGTGGCATCTGACAGTCCGAATCGCGAGCAAGCGCGCTCCCACAAGGAATTGCATATCACCTGAGGGAGCGAGCTTGCTCGCGATTGCGGAAGATCAGCCGCCGATAATCTTCATGACAGTCGCGCCGCCAGAGAACGCAACTTCCTGCTTGTCACCCAAGGCCTTCACCAGCAGCCGCTGCAAGGCCGGCAGGGCCTGATGGCGCGGCTTGTCCAACAGGTCGCCGATGTAATGGCGATTGCTCGACGACAGGCAGCCATGCAGCCACCCGGTGGAAGACAAACGAAGTCGCGAACAGGTACGGCAGAAAGGCACGCTCTCGTTGGCGATCACGCCGAAACAACCCTGGCCGGGAATTTCATATCGAACGGCCGTCGCATCGACCGGGGCATCGGCTTGCAGGTATTCGTAGCGTTCGCCGATCAGACTCAGCAATTGCTGGAGACTGACAAACTGCTGAAGAAAGGCATTGGAATCGTTGGCCAGGTGGCCCATGCGCATCAGTTCGATGAAGCGCAGTTCATAACCGCGCTCCAGGCAGTAGTCGAGCAGCGGCATCACTTGATCGAGGTTCTGTCCGCGCAGCGGCACCATGTTGACCTTGATCTTCATGCCGGCCGCACTGGCCTCGCTCATGCCGTCGAGCACGGTGGCCAGGTCGCCGCCCCGGGCAATACTGCGGAACGCACTGGCGTCGAGAGTATCGAGGGAGACGTTGAGACGCCGAATGCCGGCGTTCACCAGCAGCGGCAGTTTCTTCGCCAGCAACTGGCCATTGGTGGTCAGGCTGATGTCTTCCAGGCCCATCTGCCCGACCGCCGTCATGAACGCTTCGAGTTTCGGGCTGACCAGCGGCTCGCCGCCGGTAATGCGCAGACGCTCGATGCCCGCCGCTTCAATCAGATAAGCCACGCCGCGCGCCATGGCTTCGGCCGACAATTCATCCTGCGCAGCCACCAGCCGCTTGCCGTTGGGCACGCAGTAGGTACAGGCGTAATTGCAGGCTGAGGTCAGACTGATTCGCAAGTTGCGAAAACGCCTGCCTTGACGATCAACGATCATGGTCACTCCGGCGGAAGAATATCGGGCCGCTAAAACTTGACTCAGAAATCAAGTTTTAGCAAGTCCTCTACCTGAGTATATTCCTGCGCTACTGCGCCATGTAGCGAAATCATGGCGCAATAAGGCAACTGAATGGCTCAGCTGCCGGAAGTGTCGGTGTCACGCTTGCGCTTGTTGCCCATGCGCACGCCAATGTCCATCAGGAACTGGAAGAAACCTTCCTGATCTTCCAGCACATTGCTCCAGAACGGCGAGTGATACAGCGCGACGGCGCCGTGCACCAGCGCCCAGGACGCGCAGTAGTGGAAGTAAGGTGGCACGTCTTCCAGCTTGCCTTCGCTGATCCGGCCCTTGATCAGCAAGGTCAGGCGTTCGAAGTTCGAGGCACGGATCTTGTGCAGCTCCTCGATCATCTCCGGCACCTGGTTGCCCTTGACCACTTTCTCTTCGAGGCGGTCGAACAGGCGATAGCGTTGTGGATCGCGCATGCGGAATTCGAAGTAGGCCCGGGACAGGGCTTCCTTGTCCTTGTCGACATCGGCCGAATGCAGCAGAGCGTTCAAATCGCGCTCGTAGTCGAGCATCAGGCGCAGATAGATTTCCGCCTTGGATTTGAAGTGCTTGTAGATCGTGCCTTTGCCGATACCGACGGCATCAGCAATCATCTCGACGGTGACACTGTCTTCACCTTGTTCGAGGAACAGCTTGAGCGCGGTATCGAGAATTTCCTGCTCGCGGCGACGGAATTCACGGACCTTACGAGGTTCTTTATGCATAAGAAAAGGTCTGTCGGGGTCAAAATTCGAAGCCGCGTATTATGCCTAACTTACGCAAAAATGCACGGATCATCCGACCATATCTGCGCTTTCTGGTCATTCCGCGTACGTTTAAAGGGTGATGAGAACTCTTCCGAAGCGCACGTATTCCAAATTTGTTTAAAAACCCGGACCGGTAAACTGGACGAGGCGCAATCCTGATCAATACTTGAACTGTCGGCGGGGCATCTCCCCCAAGTGTCACGCCGATATTGGTACCAACGGACCGCGTGCCATTGTTTTACTCCTAATGGTCTTAACCCGGATTCACCCCCCAGAACCCGGGTTTTTTTTGCCTGCGATTTAACCTTTTACATGTGCTAGCGGGAACAGTCGCTGGAAATTCGCCGTGGTTTGCTCGGCAAACCGCTCGTAGGGCTCACCACGCAACATTGCCAGAAATTCCGCAACTTCACGCACGTACTGCGGCAGGTTTGGTTTGCCGCGATAGGGAATCGGTGCCAGGTACGGCGAGTCGGTCTCCACCAGCAATCGGTCGGCAGGCACCTTGCTGGCCACATCACGCAATGCGTCGGCATTGCGAAAAGTGACAATCCCGGACAGGGAAATGTAATAGCCCATGTCCAGCGCGGCCTTCGCCATCTCCCAGTCTTCAGTGAAGCAATGCAATACGCCTGCCTGGGGCAGCGCCGCATCCCGCAGCAAGTCCAGGGTATCGGTGCGGGCGCCACGGGTATGGATGATCACCGGTTTGCCAGTCTGCTGCGCCGCTTGCAGGTGCAGGCGGAACGATTCCTGCTGCAACTCTGCTGCTTCCGGCTCGTAGTGGTAATCGAGGCCGGTTTCGCCAATCGCCACCACCCGCGGGTGATTGAGTTCCTGCAACAGCCAGTCCAGCGCAGGCGCGGCCCCCGGCTGCACATCCAGAGGGTGCACGCCCACCGAGCAGTCGACATCGTCATAACGTTCGGCCAGGGCCTTGACGTCAGCCGCGTTGTCCGCGCTGACACCGATACACAGAAAGTGCCCTACCCCACGCTGCCGGGCAGCATCCAGGGCAGCATCCAGAGAGCCCTCGTGGGCGGTCAGGTCTAGGCGATCAAGGTGACAATGGGAGTCTACGAGCATAAAGGGCTGCAACTTGTATGGGTGGGACGGTCGGATGTTCTGATACTCAGAGTCTAGGCGCAGACAGTCATCGTTGGGCAGGTAACGACGCCCATCGCACCAGCAATGCTTCCAGCAACAAGGCCGGATTGAGGTTGGCCTTGCTCAGGACTTTCTGCCGCTGGGCGAGGATCCAGTCCTGGATATCAAGGACTTTGCCCTGGGCGCTTTTCTGCGCAAGGTATTGCACGACCTTGCGCATGTCGGTCAGGCCAAGGCCGGCTTCATCCTGAGTCAATTGATAGCGCAGGATCAGGCTCGACCAATCGCAGAACCAATCGAACAGGCGCAACATCGGAATGTTTTTCCATTCTTCGGCCAGTTGCGTCGGTGACTGCTGTTGCTTTAGGAGTTTTTTCACCCCTTCCACCACTTGCGCGCGCTGTTCACGCACGCCCTGGGCCTGGAGATTGACAGCCGCCAGCGGCGAACCCGCGGCCAGCGTCAGCAGTTCGACGCGCTCATATTCGGAGCACTCCGGCAACGCCTGGGCCAACCACTTCAAGCTCATGGCCTCGCCCGGCAGCGGACAGGCCTGCTGCACACAGCGACTCTTGATGGTTGGCAACAAGCGGCTCGGCTGATGGCTGACCAGCAACAGAACGGTATCGCCGGACGGTTCTTCAAGGCTTTTGAGCAAGGCGTTGGCGGCGTTGATGTTCATCGACTCGACCGGCTCGATCAGCACCACTTTGCGCCCGCCCAACTGCGCGGTTTGCACCACGAAACCGACCAGGTCACGTACCTGGTCGACCTTGATCGCCTTGTCGGCTTCTTCCGGCTCCAGGATGTAGTTGTCCGGGTGGCTGCCAGCCTTGAGCAGCAGGCAGGATTTGCATTCGCCGCAGGCCTCCAGCGAGTTCGGGCGCTGGCACAGCAAGCTGGCCATCAGGCGCTCGGCCAGCGCTCGCTTGCCGATTCCGGCGGGGCCATGCAGCAGGTAGGCGTGTGCATGCTGGGCGCGACCGGCCAGTTGCTGCCAGAGATTTTCCTGCCACGGATAGGCCTCAGCCACGGTTCAACTCCAGCAGGCGCGGCAGCAAGGCATCCAGCGATTGCTGAACCTGTGCCAATGGTTGGGCAGCATCGACCAGCACATAACGCGCCGGATCCGCCTTGGCTCGCTTGAGAAAGGCACTGCGTACGGCATCGAAAAAGGTCCGGCCTTCGCGCTCGAAGCGGTCCAGACGACCACGAGCGCTGGCACGGGCCAGGCCGACCTCGACAGGCAGATCGAAAATCAGCGTGAGGTCCGGGCGCAGATCGCCCTGGACGAAGGTTTCCAAGGTCGCGATGCGCTCCAGCGACAAGCCGCGACCGCCGCCTTGATAGGCGTATGTCGAATCGGTAAAACGATCACACAAGACCACGGCACCGCGGGCCAGCGCCGGGCGAATCACCTCGGCCAGATGCTGGGCACGCGCCGCGAACACCAACAGCAACTCGGTATCCGGGTTCATGACTTCATCAACCGGGGCCAGAAGCACTTCACGAATGCGCTCGGCCAACGGCGTGCCACCCGGCTCGCGGGTCAGAACCACCTCGATGCCGGCGGCTCGCAGGCACTCGGCCAGGTATTCGCGATTGGTGCTCTTGCCGGCGCCTTCCGGGCCTTCCAGAGTAATAAACAAGCCAGTCACAGGCAGTCCTTAATCAGAGTCATTGCGGGCTTTTCGGTGCGCTTGCATCGGGTTCGGGCGTTTCAGGGGCTGGCGCAGGATCTTGCGCCGGCACTTGCGGCAGCGCCTCGAGAGCCTTGTTCGGTGAAGCCGCCGGGATCGGCGCCTGTTCCTGCGAAGACTTGGCCTCCTGCATACCGTTTTGCTCAGCCCGGATTGGCGGCATCTCCGGCGTCGTAGCGGGAGCCGGGCTGGAGCGGTAATCGGCGCGACGCTTAAGCTGGAACTCCTTCACGGCATTGTTGTGGGCATCCAGGTCGTCGGAAAACACATGGGTGCCATCGCCACGCGCCACGAAGTAAAGGCTGTTGCCATCCACCGGATTGAGTGCCGCATGGATGGCTTCGCGACCGACCATCGAAATCGGTGTCGGCGGCAGTCCCGCATTCATGTAAGTGTTATACGGCGTCGATTCCTTGAGGTGAGCCCGGGTCAGCTTGCCGCTGTAGCGGTCGCCGAGGCCGTAGATCACCGTCGGATCGGTCTGCAGCAGCATGCCCATCGCCATGCGCCGCACAAACACGCCGGCAATCTGTCCGCGCTCCTGTGGCACACCGGTTTCCTTTTCCACCAACGAAGCCATGATCAGCGCCTGGTAGGGCTCGGTGTACGGTGTATTTGCAGCGCGCTTTTCCCACTCCTTGGCGAGCACTTCATCGAGGCGATCGTAAGCGGTTTTCAGCACCTCGACATCGGACATGCCCCGCACGTAACGATAGGTGTCAGGGAAGAAGCGCCCTTCCGGAAAAATCCCGGTGTGGCCGAGCTTGTCCATGACCTGGCTATCGCTCAAACCGTCGAGGCTATGTTCGAGCTTCTCTTCCCTGGCCAGCGCTGCGCGGACCTGACGGAAACTCCAGCCTTCGACCAGGGTCAGGCTGTACTGAACCATTTCCCCGCGTTTCCACAGGTCGATCAGGCTTTCGACAGTCATGCCCGGTTGCAAGCGATATTCGCCGCTGTGCAGGGGTTGTTTGGCGAGATTGAAGCGCCAATACACACGCAGCCAGAATGCGTCCTTGATGACGCCGCTGGCTTCGAGTCGGTAGAGGGTGCGGGTTGGCGTGGTGCCCTTGGGCACATCCAGCAATTGTTCCTGGGTAATGTTCAGCGGCTGTACCAGCGCCGAATGAATCTTCCAGGCTGAAGCACCCATCAGCAGCCCCGCCAGAACCACTCCGGTTTCCAGCAGCAGCAAGAGTTTACGTCTCACGTATCAAGCATCCAGTAGCACACGGGCAATGGTTTGGAGTTTACGGGTGAGCGGCCCAACCGGCCAGTGAAGAGCAGCATAGGCGCGCACCGGCCAGACACCATACACGCTGTTGCAGACAAAGACTTCGTCAGCCCATTGCAGCTGTTCGAGGGGGATATCGGTGATTTGCGTGGGAATTCCCAGCGACTTGGCCTGAAACAATATTTCTGCACGCATCACGCCTGCCACGCCGCAACGCTTGAGGTCAGCTGTGATGAGCACACCATCACGCACCAGGAACAAGTTGCTGAACACGCCTTCAATTACGCGCCCGGCCTGATCGAGCATCAAGCCTTCGGCATGCTCGGTGTCCTGCCATTCGGCACGGGCGAGGACTTGCTCAAGACGATTAAGGTGCTTGAGGCCGGCCAGTAATGGCTGCCTGGACAATCGCGTGACGCAAGGAAACAAACGAACACCCTGCTCACCGTGCGCGGCAGGGTAAGCCACAGGTGGGCTGCCTTGCACAATGCGTCGGGCCTGGGCCGAAGGATCGGGGGCATAACCGCGCAGACCGTCGCCACGGGTGAGTATGATCTTGAGCACCCCGTCACCCAGTGCCGCGGCGTAGGCCAGCAGTTCGCTGCGGATCAGCTCATGCTCGGCTGTTATCGCCAGGCGCGAACAGCCATCCGCCAGGCGCGACAGATGCCGGTCCAGCAACACGGGCTGACCGCTGCGCACGGCGATGGTTTCGAACAGACCATCGCCATAAGCCAGGCCGCGATCCTTCAGCGACAAAGCGTCAGCCGGCTGACCGTCGACCCAGCTGTCCATCAGCCTGCGAACCGACGGAACACCAGCGAACCGTTGGTGCCGCCAAAACCGAAGGAGTTGGAAACGACCACATCGATATCCATGTTGCGCGCCGTGTGCGGCACAAAATCGAGATCGCAGCCTTCGTCCGGTTCATCGAGGTTGATGGTCGGCGGCGCTACCTGACTGTTTATTGCCAACACGCTGAAGATCGCCTCGACCGCGCCCGCCGCCCCCAGCAGGTGACCGGTCATGGACTTGGTGGAACTGACGGCCAGCTTGTAGGCGTGCTCGCCGAATACCGACTTGATCGCGTTGACTTCGGCCAGGTCGCCTGCAGGAGTCGATGTGCCGTGGGCGTTGATGTACTGCACTTGATCGCCATTGATTTTGGCATCGCGCAGCGCATTGGTGATGCAGCGCGCAGCACCCGCACCATCGGCTGGCGGCGAGGTCATGTGGTAGGCATCGCCACTGGTGCCAAAGCCGATCAGCTCGGCGTAGATGGTCGCGCCACGCGCCTTGGCGTGCTCGAGTTCTTCCAGTACCAGCGCACCGGCACCATTGGACAATACGAAGCCATCGCGACCCTTGTCCCATGGACGGCTCGCGCGGGCCGGCTCGTCGTTGCGGGTCGACAGCGCGCGGGAAGCACCGAAGCCGCCCATGCCCAGACCGCAGGCCGCCATCTCGGCGCCGCCGGCAATCATCACGTCAGCTTCGTCGTACATGATGTTGCGAGCTGCCATGCCAATGCAGTGTGTACCGGTGGTACAGGCCGTGGCGATGGCGTAGTTGGGTCCCTGTGCACCGAGGTGGATGGACAGGAAACCGGAAATCATATTGATGATCGAGCCTGGCACGAAGAACGGAGAAATCCGTCGTGGGCCGGTCTCGTGCAGCGTGCGGGCGGTTTCTTCGATATTGGTCAGACCGCCAATACCCGAGCCCATGGCCACGCCGATACGCTCACGGTTGGCGTCAGTGACTTCCAGACCGGCATTACGTACCGCCTGAAAACCTGCGGCCAGACCGTATTGAATGAACAGGTCGAGCTTGCGGGCTTCCTTGACCGACAGGTATTCCTCGACATTGAAGTCCTTTACCGAGCCGCCAAAACGGGTGGAATAGGCAGAAAGGTCGGTGTGTTCGATCAGACCAATGCCACTGCGGCCAGCCAGAATGCCCTGCCAACTGCTTGGCACATCCGTGCCCAGTGGCGACAACATACCCATACCGGTGACTACGACGCGTCTACGCGACACAGCACTCTCCTTTTTTCAAATGACGACTTTGCATCAGGCCTAAAGAAAAAACCGCACGCCATGATGGCAGTGCGGTTTTTCCATGACAGCGAGCAACGATTACAAACTATTACGCCTGATGGCTAGTAACGTAGTCGATTGCAGCTTGTACAGTAGTGATCTTCTCGGCTTCTTCGTCAGGGATTTCGGTCTCGAATTCCTCTTCCAGAGCCATCACCAGCTCAACGGTGTCAAGGGAGTCGGCACCCAGGTCTTCAACGAAGGAAGCAGTGTTGACCACTTCTTCTTCTTTAACGCCCAGTTGCTCAGCAACGATTTTCTTGACGCGCTCTTCGATGGTGCTCATACCTTGTTTTCACTCCTAATGGACAAATTCAGGCAGCTGGCCAGTGGGTAAGTGTATAGAAAGGCTTTTCAGCTTTTCAACTGAAAGCTTCACTCCTCGAACCCGGTGACCCTCTGCCTATAAATAGATTGCAGCTTTATAACGGATTTTAGACAGCTCGTATGACATTTTTTTGAAGCAATCCGTCACATTTGAATTACATGTACATCCCGCCGTTCACCGGGATTGTAGCTCCGGTAACGTAAGCCGCACCGTCCGACGCAAGAAAAGCGACCACGGACGCGATCTCTTGAGCCTGCCCCAGACGACCCAGCGGAATCTGCGCCTGCAAGGCTTCACGCTGTGCCTCGGGCAGTTCACGGGTCATATCGGTATCGATGAACCCAGGAGCCACCGAGTTTACCGTAATCGAACGCGAACCGACCTCGCGCGCCAGAGCACGGCTGAAACCTTCCAGACCGGCCTTGGCGGCAGCGTAGTTTACTTGGCCTGCGTTGCCCATGGCACCCACAACCGAGCCAATACTGATAATTCGACCCCAACGAGCTTTGGTCATGCCGCGCAAAACGCCCTTGGACAGGCGGAACAGACTGTTCAGATTGGTATCGACAACGTCGTGCCACTCGTCGTCTTTCATGCGCATCATCAGGTTATCGCGGGTGATACCGGCATTATTGACCAGAATCGCCGGCGCACCGAACTGCTCCTGAATGCTCGCCAGAACACTTGCCACGGACTCGTCGCTGGTGACGTTGAGTTCCAGGCCAGTGCCCTGAATACCGTTTTCCTTCAGGGTTGCGGCAATGCGCTCAGCACCCGACGCGGAGGTCGCGGTACCAACAACGATGGCGCCCTGACGACCCAGTTCCAGGGCGATAGCCTGGCCGATGCCACGGCTTGCACCGGTGACCAGTGCAACTTTACCTTGCAGACTCATGCAAGCTTCTCCTGATTCAGGCCAACGCTGCACGGGCGGCAGCGAAAGCGTCTGGGGTATTGAGGTTGGATGTCGACACGCCTTCGGCGCAACGCTTGTTCAGACCGGCCAGCACTTTACCAGGACCACACTCGACCAGATTGGTCGCGCCCTTGGCGGCCAGTGCCTGGACCGATTCAACCCAGCGTACTGGCTTGTACAGTTGCTCGAGCAGATCGCGTTTGAGGGTTTCCAGATCGGCCGGCACTTGGGCACTGACGTTCTGCACCACGGGAATCTGCGGTGCCTGCCAGTCGATCGCCGCGATCGATTCGGCGAAACGCTCGGCAGCCGGGCGCATCAGCTCGCAGTGCGACGGCACGCTGACCGGCAACGGCATGGCGCGCTTGGCGCCACGCGCCTTGCAACCTTCGATGGCGCGCTCAACGGCAGCCTTGGCACCAGCGATGACCACTTGGCCCGGCGAGTTGAAATTGACCGCGCTGACCACCTCGCCTTGCGCCGCTTCGGCACAGGCTGCCAGTACGTCGGCATCGTCCAGACCCAGGATGGCGGCCATGCCGCCCTGCCCGGCCGGAACGGCTTCCTGCATCAGCTGGCCACGACGCTCGACGAGCTTCACCGCATCGCCCAGGCTCACACTGCCTGCCGCGACCAGCGCGCTATATTCACCCAGGCTGTGTCCGGCAACGTAAGCCGGGCGCGCACCACCTTCGGCCAGCCACAAACGCCACAGGGCGATAGAGGCGGTCAGAATGGCTGGCTGGGTTTTATCGGTTTGATTGAGTTGCTCTTCCGGCCCTTGCTGGGTCAGTGCCCACAGGTCGTAACCCAGTGCATCGGAAGCTTCTTTGAATGTTTCAAGGACAACTGGATGTTGCGCGCCCAGCTCGGCCAGCATGCCGAGGGACTGCGAACCCTGTCCTGGAAAGACGAATGCGAGGGAAGCAGACATGTAACAAGCCCCTAATGATCTTGTCGTCGGAGAGTTGGCGCCCCGCTTTGGGGACGCAAGAAACTGACAGTTGGATGGCCCATCGAACCAAGCGGTCACATTTAAGCATTGTCCGACGAAAACGCCTAAAGCAACAAATCCTCCAGACGACCGTGCAGGCGCTCGGGAAGATTCTCCTGAATCTCGATCAGGGCTCGCTGAATGGCACTCTGAAACCCCTGGACCCCGGCAGAACCGTGGCTTTTCACCACAATGCCCTGCAAGCCGAGAAAGCTCGCACCGTTGTGCCGGGCAGGCGCCAGATCGGCCTGCAGGCGCTTCATCAACGGTAGTGCAAGCGCACCGACCACGCGAGAGGCCAGGCTCTTCCTGAACAACGCTTCGATGCGCCCGGCAATCATGGTCGCCAGACCTTCGCTGGATTTGAGCAGAATGTTGCCGACAAAACCGTCACACACCACCACATCCGCTTCGCCACGGTACAAACCGTCGCCCTCGATAAAGCCGATGTAATTGATGCCACGGGCGCCTTGCAACAAAGTCGCGGCCAGCTTGACCTGTTGATTGCCCTTGATGTCTTCGGTCCCGATGTTCAGCAACGCCACCCGAGGACGCGCTATGCCCAGGGTCTCGGCCGCAACCGAGCCCATGACCGCAAACTGCAACAGATGCTCGGCACTGCAATCGACGTTGGCGCCCAGGTCGAGCAACTGGCAATAACCCTTTTGTGTCGGAATCGCCGCCACCATGGCCGGTCGGTCAATGCCGGGCAAGGTCTTGAGCACGAACCGCGACAACGCCATCAGCGCACCGGTATTACCGGCACTGACACAAGCCTGGACCTTGCCGTCACGTAACAACTCAAGCGCCACGCGCATCGACGAGTCGGGCTTGCCGCGTAAGGCCTGGGCAGGTTTTTCGTCCATGGTGATGACTTCGGACGCTGGCGTAATCGACAGGCGCGCGCGATCCACAGCCGAATGGCCAGCGATCAATTCTTCAAGAAGGGAGGGTTGACCGACGAGGGTCAGGTGCAGCGAGGGTGTGGCAGACAGGCAAGCAAGACTGGCCTGGACAATGCTGCGGGGACCGAAGTCCCCGCCCATTGCGTCAATCGCGATGACTTGAGCGGACAAGTGATTACTCGTCAGCGCCCTTGTCGATCACTTTACGGCCACGGTATACGCCTTCTGGCGATACGTGGTGACGCAGGTGAACTTCACCGGTGGTTTTTTCTACAGACAGGGTGCTAGCCTCGAGAGCGTCGTGCGAACGGCGCATGTCACGGGCAGAGCGGGATTTTTTGTTCTGCTGAACAGCCATAATTGATTAACTCCTAAACGTTTGGGTCACGCTTTAACTGCGCCAATACACTGAACGGGTTGGACCGCGTTACCTCGTCCTCGCTCGGTTCGGGCTCATCTGCTCCCGCCGGCTGCTGGCATTCTTCCGGATGATGAGCAGGCACAATGGGCAAGGCGAGCAAAAGCTCCTCCTCGATCAGTGACTGCAGATCCAAAGGATCTTCGCCCAGTTCCAGCACGTCATAACCTTTCGGCAACGACTGGGTATTCGCACCCTCCTTCACCACAGCGTAACTGCATTCGCTATGGATCGGCAGGGTGACCAGCTCAAGACATCGCTGGCAAACCATCTTGACTTCAGTGTCGATAAAGCTGTGGATGACCACAGATTTACGTTCATCTCGTTCAAAAACGAATTTAGCCTGCACCGTACCGACGTTGTCGGAAAGCGGGTCGCAGAGTCTCTCCAAATCGGCCAGCAGCATTTCACCTTGAAGGGTGGTGCCACGATCAGCCAATTTGCGCGGGTCAACGTGAGGTGGAATCGGGTCATTCAACATAGGCGCAGCATTATAGGGATGCACCCGCCCATGTCAAAGGAAATTCAGCCCTGTCCGTCACTTGGAAGCCTCGTTAGAATTCGCACACGCCTTATGGAGTTGTGCATGCTGCCTTTATTACTCGCTTCCAGCTCGGCCTATCGCCGGGAATTGCTGACCCGCCTGCAGCTGCCTTTCACTTGCAGCTCGCCGGATATCGACGAAAGCCATCATTCGGGTGAGTCCGCCATTGAGCTGGTCAAGCGCCTCGCTGAAGAGAAAGCGCGCGCCCTGGCCGACAGCCATACCGCTCATCTGATAATCGGATCCGACCAGGTCGCAGTGCTGGGAGAGCGGATTATCGGCAAACCCCACACATTCGATAAAGCCCGGGAACAACTGCTGGCCGCCAGCGGTGCCAGCGTGACGTTCCTCACCGGCCTGGCCCTGTTCAACAGCCAGACAGGGCGCTGCCAGGTCGATTGTGTGCCGTTCACCGTACACATGCGCACACTCGACGCACCTCGCATCGAACGCTACCTGCGCGCCGAACAACCCTACGACTGCGCAGGCAGCTTCAAGGCCGAAGGCCTGGGAGTCAGCCTGTTTCGCAGCACCGAAGGACCTGACGCCACCAGCCTGATCGGCCTGCCGCTGATTCGCCTGATCGACATGCTGTTGACCGAAGGCGTACAGGTTCCCTGAATCCCGATACCAAAAAACCGGCCACGCAGGCTAATGCCGATCAGTTAAGCCCTCTCGCTTGACCTTTGGCCGCAAGAAATCAAAATCCGATGCCTGTACTGGCA
>NZ_JBYTDD010000006.1:0-232803 GCF_058791055.1 Pseudomonas sp. EU05-FHT14B02
TGGCGTACGGTTACCGGGATAGTGAGTTCTTTTTCATGAAGATCAAGAGCGTCTTTCCCGGCAATCCGTGAAGAACCCTTTTTTTTCCTGGTGAATCAGAGGCTCTTGGTCCAGAACAGCATCCGTCCATGGGCCGGGTCGAACATGCCGGCGGCGAAACCGGCTTTTTCATAGGAACCCTGAGCCACGGCATTGCCTTCCAGCACTTCCAGGGTGAGCTTGCAGCAGCCACGCTGACGGGCGATGTCTTCGACCTTTTGCAGCATCTTCTGGCTCAAGCCCAGGCCGCGAAATTTTTTCACCACCGACACATCATGCACATTGACCAGCGGCCGGCAGGCAAACGTCGAGAACCCCTCGAAGCAATTGACCAGCCCGGCCGGCTCGCCACCGACAAAGGCCAGCACACTGAAGGCGTGGGGGCGCCGGGCAAGTTCGGCCGGGAGCTGCTCCAGTACATTGGCCGGCAACGGCTGGCCGCCCCCCATCGGGTCCTCGGCGTAGTGGTTCAGCACCAGGCAAATAGCCTCGGCATGCACCGGATTGGTGTAACTGGCCTGAAGCACAAGAATTTCTGCGGAGTCCATTTCCATCCTCGATCACACATGAAGTAGCCCCCAGCATGTACTCACGCTGAAGTGCCGGCAGACCATAGCGCGAGCAATGTGCCAACGACAATCGCAACCGAGAAAATCTTTGGCCTCAAGCGCCCCAGATCAAGGCTTCCGTCCACCCCAGTTCGGCAAAATCCTCGGCCCGCAAGTGCGACTCACCGGCGCAGAAAAACTCGTCGAGTTGCGGTGGCTGGACCGAGGTGCCGCTGAGCATGGCGTGAATCTGCCCGCGGTGATGGATCTGGTGTTCAAACAAATGGGACAGCAGGCGCAAGCGACTGTCGTGTTGTGGGGTGTCGCGGGCGATGGTCACGATTTTTCCCAGGTCGGCGTCGCGCATCTGCTCGCAGTAGGCGATCAGCCGGCGGTCGACGTGGGCCTGTTCGCCAACCAGATCCATTGCCGTGAGGCAGGGTTCGTCCTCCTTGAAAAACACCCGGCAATCGGGATGCGGGTCGTCGCCGCGCAGTTCGCGCTCCAGGGCGTCCACATAAAACCAGTCACAGGTGAGGATGTGGTTGAGGGTGGCGCGGATCGAGGGGAAGAAGCTGACCCGGGATGCGCTCAGTTCCTGCGGGCTCAACTGACGCCAGGCCTTGGCCAGTCGGTGATTGGCCCAGGCGTTCTGGTAGGCCATGGTCAGCAAATGGTGTGACAGGGGCTGATTCATGTTCGCTGCTCCCGATCAAAACCCGATCAAACTTCGGCAAACCGCTGCAGTTGCATTTCCTGCAATCGACTGAGGGTGCGGCGGAACGGAAATTCCAGATAACCCTCGGTGTAAAGCGATGCCATTGGCACTTGCGCTTCAAGGTACAGCGGCACCTTGCGGTCGTAGCACTCGTCCACCAGGGCAATGAACCGTCGCACACCATCGTCATGCACCGATAACTGCGGCAACTCGCGATCTCCCGCCTCCACCCGCTCGACACCGTCCTCGGTGCCGCGGGCAATGCGCCCTGCGCGTTTCTGTGCGCTGAGGTTGGGCACGTCACTCAACAGGATAGCGCCGTAGGTATCGCACAGGGCGATGAAATCCATGGCCGCGAAGGGTTGCTCGCACAGCGCGGCGTAACGGGTCCAGAGCACCGTCGGGCTGGCCTTGACCACCTCGAGGGAACGGTGACCGACCTTGACCGGCTCGCTCGATACTGACTGGCCGACGCTCAACAACTGGAACACTTCACCCAGCGCGCAGGGGTTACCGGGCTCGGCCACCCAATAACGTTGCAAACCGGCCCCCGGATGCAGGCGATGGTCTTCCCCGCCATCCACCGCAATCACCTGCATGTGCTGCTTGATCGCCGCGATGGCGGGCATGAAACGGTCGCGATTGAAACCGTCGGCGTACAACTGGTCCGGCGGCAGATTGGACGTGCAAACCACCACCACGCCCTGTTCGAACATCACCTGGAACAGACGCCCGAGAATGATCGCGTCGCCGATGTCATTGACGAACAGTTCGTCGAAACACAGCACACGAACCTCTTCAGCCAATTCACGGGCCAACGCCTTGAGCGGATCGGCAGTGCCGGTCAGTTGAAACGAGCGTTGGTGCACCCAGCCCATGAAGTGGTGAAAGTGCTGGCGCCGAGCCGGTACTCGCAGGCTTTGGTAGAACTGGTCCATCAACCAGGTCTTGCCCCGCCCCACCGGCCCCCACAGGTACACGCCGGAAATGGGCGCGCGGTCTGCGTGCAACGCTTCGTGGCATTTTTGCAGCGCCCACACCGCATGTTCCTGGGCCTCGTCCTGGACAAAGCCCTTTTGTTCGATGGCATGCTGCCAGGCGCTTAAGGGGGAATCGATAGTCATGGGCGGCAGTATGCCATTGCCCATGGATAACGCGACCGGTGATCGGCAGTTTTGTGCAGACAGGAAAAGCACCTTGACGCTTTAAATTACCAGCATCATATTAAATAGATGCTTTAGATAATCTATTAAACCTTGTCGCCATCCCTCTGGAGTCATCCCATGCATTACAAAGTTTTCGGTCGTAAAACCGGCTTGCGTGTTTCCGAACTGGCGCTGGGCGCGGGTAATTTCGGTACCGGTTGGGGCCATGGCGCCGAGCGTGACGAAGCCAAACGGATTTTTGATGGTTATCTGGAAGCCGGTGGCAATTTCATCGATACCGCCAATGGCTATCAGGGCGGGCAGTCCGAGGCCATGCTCAGCGAATTCATCGCCGCAGAACGGGATCGCCTGGTCATCGCCACCAAATACACCCTCGGGACTACACCGGCAGCCGGCATTTCCCACACTGGCAACAGCCGCAAGAACATGGTGCGCGCCGTCGAAGAAAGCCTGAAACGGCTGAAGACCGAGCATGTCGACCTGTTCTGGGCGCACATGAGCGACGGCGTCACGCCCATGGAAGAGATCCTGCGCGGCTTCGACGATCTGGTCAGTGCCGGCAAGATTCATTACGCCGGGCTTTCGAACTTCTCCGCCTGGCGCATCGCCCGCGCCGACCTGCTGGCCGAGGTACGCGGTTTTGCCCCGATTGCCGCGATCCAGGTCGAGTACAGCCTCGCCGAACGCACGGCCGAGCGTGAACAACTGCCGATGGCCGAAGCCCTGGGCCTGGCCGCGACCTTGTGGTCGCCGCTGGGTGGCGGCTTCCTGACCGGCAAGTACCGCAACAGTGACGGCGACAACCGTGCGAACAAGCTCGGCGTGCTGATCCACGCCGAAAAAAGCGCCCGCGAAACCGCCCTGCTCGACACCTTGATCGATGTCGCCGCAGAACTGGACGCCAGCCCGACCCACGTGGCCATAGCCTGGCTGCGGGAAAAAGCCAGACGCTCGACCACGGCGCTGATTCCGATCCTCGGCTCCCGGACCCGTGAGCAGCTGGATGCCACGTTGGGCGCGCTGAATGTGCAGTTGAGCAGCGAACAACTGGCACGACTGGACGGCGTCAGTGACGTGGACAAAGGCGTGCCGCACGAATCCATTTCCGGTTCGTTCGCGCGGTTCAGCGGTGGTCAGATCCTCGACCTGCCAATCGTTCCAGTGGCCTGACCCCCATCAAAACTGTGTGGGAGCTTGCTCGCGATGAGGGCGGAACATTCAACATCCATGTCGGCTGATCGACCGCCATCGCGAGCAAGCTCCCACCGGGTCAGGCGTATTAGTTATCGACCTTATGCCTGGCCGCATACAGGCACAGCATCTCCATCGCCAGCGTCGCCGCCGCCAGTGAGGTGATCTCCGCGCTGTCATAGGCCGGTGCCACTTCCACCACGTCCATGCCCACCAGGTTGATGCCACGCAGACCGCCGAGAATCTCCAGCGCCTGCACCGTGCTCAAGCCGCCGCATACAGGTGTTCCGGTGCCCGGCGCGAATGCCGGATCGAGGCAGTCGATGTCGAAGGTCAGGTACACAGGGTTGTCGCCGACCCGCGCGCGAATCGCCTCGACGATCGCCTCGCAGCCACGGCGGTGCACCTGCCGTGCGTCGAGCACCTGAAAGCCCTGATGATCATCGTTGGTGGTGCGCAAGCCGATTTGTACTGAGCGCGACGGGTCCACCAGCCCTTCCTTGGCCGCGTGCCAGAACATGGTGCCGTGATCGATGCGCTTGCCCTCCTCGTCCGGCCAGGTGTCGCTGTGGGCATCGAAGTGGATCAGCGACAATGCCCCGTGCTTTCGCGCATGGGCCTTGAGCAGTGGGTAAGTAATGAAGTGATCGCCGCCAAAAGTCAGCATTGCCGTGCCAGCATTGAGGATGTGCTCGGCGTGGGCCTCAATCATTTCGGGCGTCGACTGCGGCGAACCGTAGTCGAAATCGCAATCGCCGTAGTCGATGACTGCCAGGTGATCGAACGGATCAAACGTCCACGGCCAATGCCGTTCCCAGGCGATCCCGGCCGAGGCTGCGCGAATACCCCGTGGCCCGAAGCGTGCGCCGGGGCGGTTGCTGGTGGCCGTGTCGAACGGCACGCCACTGACGGCCACATCAACGCCGCGCAGGTCACGACTGTAACGGCGACGCATGAAACTGGTGATACCGGCGTAGGTACTTTCAGCAGCCGTGCCGTATAGGCTGTCACGGGTAAGGGCTTGATCGTTCTGCATCGGGACGTCCATTTGAAGCTCCTTCATATCTAGTTATTGGCGGCTACGGAAAGTGGTCCACAAGCGCGTGCGCTGGCGCATGTCCTTGAGGTTCATGCTGCGGTCGGCGTACAGCCGTTCGCGCACGTCGGCCAGCGGGTAGATGTCCGGATCGGTGCGCACCGCTTCATCCACCAGCGGCGTGGCGGCCTGGTTCGCCGTGGCGAAGAACAAGGTGTTGGTCAGTGCCGCAACGGACCCGGGGCGCAACATGAATTCGATAAAGGCGCGGGCGGCTTCTGGGTGCGGCGCGTCCTTGGGAATCGCCAGGTTGTCCTGCCACACGAGGGTGCCTTCCCTGGGAATCCGGTAGGCAATTTCATAGGGTTTGTTGGCCTTGCGTGCCTGGTCGGCGGCCATGCTGGCGTCACCGTTGTAGGTCAACGCCAGGCACACGCTGCCATTGGCCAGGTCGCTGATCTGCCGCCCGGTGGCGACGTACAGCACGTTCGGCTGTAGCTGATGCAGCAACGCCCCGGCGGCTGACAGATCATTCTTATCCGTGCTGTAGGGATCTTTACCCAGGTAATGCAGCGCCAGTCCGATCACCTCCTGGGGCGAGTCGAGAATGGCGATGCCGCAGTCTTTCAACTTGCTTGCGTACTCGGGTTTGAACAGCAGGTCAAGGCTATTGAGCGGCACGTCCGGCAAGCGCTGCTTGATCGCCTCGACGTTCATGCCCAATCCCAGCGTGCCCCAGGTATAAGGCACGCCATAGCGGTTGCCGGGATCGACAGCGGCGAGTTTTTCCAGCAAGTCCGGATCGAGGTTGGCGTAACCCTTGAGTCCTTCGTGGGGAATCGGTTTCAACGCCCCGGCTGCAAGCCCCCGGGCCAGCACACTGGAGGACGGTACCACCACGTCATAACCGCTGCCGCCGGTGAGCAGCTTGGTCTCCAGTACTTCCGAAGAATCGAAGGTGTCGTAGCGCACATGGATGCCGGTTTCCTGCTCGAACCGCTGCAGGGTTTCGGGGGCCACGTAATCGGCCCAACTGTACAGATTGACCACCTTGTCTTCGGCCTGGGCCGAAACAGCCACGGCGAGCAACAGCGCGGGTAAACACAGCTTGAACATGGGAGCCATGACGAACACCTGACCAGAGGAAGTGGTTGCAGGATGCGTCGTCGGATACATTGGTAAAATATCAAGTTAATTAACCTGACTTTATGACGGAGTAATGTTTGATGCTCGGCCAACTCCATGATCTGGACCTGCAATTGTTGCGTCTGTTTGTCAGCGTGGTGGAGTGCGGCGGATTCAGTGCCGCCCAGGGTGAGCTGGGCTTGAGCCAGTCGAGCATCAGCCAGCAAATGGCCAAGCTGGAAACCCGCCTTGGCTATCGCCTGTGCAGCCGCGGCAAGGGCGGATTCAAGGTCACCGCCAAGGGCGAACAACTCCTCAGCGCCACACGCACCCTGTTCGAATCCATCGAAGCCTTCCGTCATCAATCCAACGGCGTGGCCGGGCGCTTGATCGGTGAAGTGCGCCTGGGTCTGTCCGAAGCCCTGGATCAATCGGTGCTGCAACGGGTGGCCGAGGCGATCCGGCGCTTCCGTGAGCGGGACGAGTCCGTGCGCATCGAACTGATCAGCGCCATGCCCGGCGAAATGGAGCGCTTGCTACTGCAACAGCGGCTGGACCTGGCCATCGGCTATTTCTCGCAAGTGCAAAGCGCGTTTGACTACCGCCAATTGTTCATTGAAACCCAGCATCTGTATTGCGCCCCCGGCCATCCGCTGTTCACCAACCCGGCCCCCTGCGATCAGGATCTGCAGGCCAGCGACCGGGTCGATCACCCCTACCGTTTCCTGCGCAGTGACGAACCCTTCCAGGGCAAGCTGTGTTCGGCGCGCTCGGAACAAGTCGAAGGCACCCTCGCCTTTATCCTTTCCGGCAAGCATGTCGGTTATTTACCCAGCCACTTCGCCCATGCCTGGGAAAACAAGGGTTTGCTCAGGGCCGTGCGTCGAGGCGACATGAGTTTCGATGTCGCGTTTCATCTGGCCCGGCACCGGGCGCAAGTGGCCGGCGATGCACAAAAGGCATTCGAAGAGGATCTGCTCGCGGCGTTTGCCTGACTACGTCGTGGTCTACGCTGTAACAATGCCGGACACTGTCATGCAAAAATGCACAGATAACCTGCACTTATCCGGGTTGTACAAGGCAAATTTGCACTGATACGATCCGCCATCGCTCGCGCGCGAGCATCTTGATAAAGAACAATAAAAGCAGGGAGTTAGTGATGACTGCTCAGGTTTTTTCTCCCGGGACTCAGTCCATGGATGCCATGCAAAACGAAGTGCTGGCCGAGGTTCGCAACCACATTGGTCACCTGACCCTCAACCGCCCCGCCGGCCTCAACGCCCTTACCCTGGACATGGTGCGCAACCTGCACCGCCAGCTCGACGCCTGGGCCCAGGATCCGCAAGTCCATGCCGTGGTCTTGCGCGGTGCCGGGGAAAAAGCCTTCTGCGCCGGCGGCGACATTCGCTCGCTGCATGACAGCTTCAAAAGCGGCGACACCCTGCACGAAGATTTCTTTGTCGAGGAATACGCCCTCGACCTCGCGATCCACCACTACCGCAAACCGGTGCTGGCCCTGATGGACGGTTTTGTCCTCGGCGGCGGCATGGGCCTGGTGCAAGGCGCAGACCTGCGCGTGGTCACAGAGAAAAGTCGCCTGGCGATGCCGGAAGTCGGCATCGGCTATTTCCCGGACGTCGGCGGCAGTTACTTCCTGCCGCGCATCCCCGGTGAACTGGGGATTTACCTCGGCGTCAGCGGCGTGCAGATTCGCGCCGCCGATGCGCTGTATTGCGGCCTGGCCGACTGGTACCTGGAGAGCGAAAAACTTGGCGTCCTGGACGAAAAACTCGACCAGCTCGAATGGCACGATACGCCGCTCAAGGACCTGCAAAGCCTGCTGGCGAAATTGGCCGTGCAGCAACTGCCCGATGCGCCACTGGCGACTTTGCGCCCGGCTATCGACCACTTCTTCGCCCAACCCGATGTGCCGAGTATTGTGGAGCAATTACGCCAGGTAACGGTCGCCGACAGCCATGATTGGGCTATCACCACCGCCGACCTGCTGGAAACCCGTTCGCCGCTGGCCATGGCCGTGACCCTGGAAATGCTCCGTCGCGGACGCGAGCTGCCCCTTGAACAATGTTTCGCCCTTGAGCTGCACCTGGACCGTCAGTGGTTCGAGCGCGGCGACCTGATCGAAGGCGTGCGCGCCTTGCTGATCGACAAAGACAAGACACCACGCTGGAACCCGCCCACCCTCCAGGCACTGGACGCCGAACACGTGGCGAGCTTCTTCAGCGAGTTTGACCGGAGCGAGAGCTGAGCCATGCACGATATCGAATTGAGCGAAGAGCAAGTCATGATCCGCGACATGGCCCGGGATTTTGCCCGCGGCGAAATCGCGCCCCATGCCCAGGCCTGGGAAAAGGCCGGCTGGATCGATGACGGTCTGGTGGCGAAAATGGGCGAACTGGGCTTGCTGGGCATGGTGGTCCCCGAGGAATGGGGCGGCACCTATGTCGACTATGTGGCCTATGCACTGGCGGTAGAAGAAATTTCCGCCGGCGACGGTGCTACCGGCGCCTTCATGAGCATCCACAACTCCGTGGGCTGCGGGCCGGTGCTCAACTACGGCAGTGAAGAACAGAAGCAGACCTGGCTGGCGGACCTTGCCAGCGGCCAGGTCATCGGCTGTTTCTGCCTGACCGAACCCCAGGCCGGTTCCGAGGCGCACAACCTGCGCACCCGCGCCGAACTGCGCGAAGGCCAGTGGGTGATCAACGGCGCCAAACAATTCGTCAGCAACGGCAAGCGCGCCAAACTGGCGATTGTGTTTGCCGTGACCGATCCGGACCTGGGCAAACGTGGCATCTCGGCGTTCCTGGTACCGACCGACACCGCCGGTTTTATCGTCGACCGCACCGAACACAAGATGGGCATCCGTGCTTCCGACACCTGCGCGGTGACCCTGAACAATTGCACCATCCCCGAAGCCAATTTGCTGGGCGAACGCGGCAAAGGCCTGGCCATCGCCTTGTCCAATCTCGAGGGCGGCCGCATCGGCATCGCCGCCCAGGCACTGGGCATCGCCCGCGCAGCGTTTGAGGCGGCACTGGCTTATTCCCGTGATCGTGTGCAGTTTGGCAAAACGATCAATGAACACCAGAGCATCGCCAACCTGCTGGCCGACATGCACATGCAGTTGAACGCCGCGCGATTGATGATCCTGCATGCCGCACGCCTGCGCACGGCCGGCAAACCCTGTCTGTCGGAGGCGTCACAAGCCAAGCTGTTTGCGTCAGAAATGGCGGAAAAGGTCTGCTCCTCCGCGATTCAGATTCATGGCGGATACGGGTATCTGGAAGACTATCCGGTGGAGAAGTACTACCGGGATGCGCGGATCACGCAGATCTACGAAGGGTCGAGCGAAATTCAGCGGATGGTGATTGCCCGCGAGCTGAAGAACTACCTGATTTGATGCCCTGTACCTGTAGGAGCGAGCTCGCTCGCGATGGTGGCCAACGATAACGCGGGGTACCTGAATCAACCCGGTGCCCTCAGGTTTTTCGCGAGCAGGCTCGCTCCTACAAGGGGATCTCATAAACGCTGAGATCCAATGTGGGAGCGGGCTTGCTCGCGAAAGCGTCCGAAAGGTGACTACATCACTTGCCTTGGAACTCAGCCTCACGCTTGGCAATGAACGCCGCCATCCCTTCCTTCTGATCCTGCGTCGCAAACGCCGCATGGAACACCCGACGCTCAAAGCGCACGCCTTCGGCCAGGCTCACTTCGAAAGCACGGTTGACGCTTTCCTTGACCATCATCGCAATCGGCAACGACTTTTTAGCGATCAACGCGGCGACTTTCAGCGCTTCATCCAACAGCTCATCGCTCGGCACGATACGCGCCACGATGCCGCAACGCTCGGCTTCCACGGCATCGATCAAGCGACCGCTCAGGCACATTTCCATGGCCTTGGCCTTGCCCACGGCGCGGGTCAGGCGCTGGGTGCCACCCATGCCCGGCAACACGCCGAGATTGATTTCCGGCTGGCCGAATCTGGCGTTGTCACCGGCCAGGATGAAATCGCACATCAACGCCAGCTCACAGCCGCCGCCTAGGGCGAAACCGTTGACCGCCGCAATGATCGGCTTGCGGCGGTTGGCCACACGATCGCTGTCGCTGAACAGGTCGTCGATGTAGATCTGCGGGTAGGTCAGCTCCGCCATTTCCTTGATGTCGGCACCGGCGGCAAAGGCTTTTTTCGAACCGGTCAGGACGATGCAGCCGATGTTCGAGTCAGCCTCGAAACCATCAAGGGCCTGGTTCAGTTCGCTGACGATCTGCGCATTCAACGCATTCAGCGCTTGTGGACGGTTGAGGGTGATCAGGCCAACGCGGCCGTGGGTTTCCAGCAAAATCGTTTCGTAGTTCACAGGGGACTCCTTCTTATAAGTTGCGCGAAATGACCATGCGCTGAATATCGCTGGTGCCTTCGTAGATCTGGCAGACCCGCACGTCGCGGTAGATCCGTTCCAGCGGGAAATCGTTGAGGTAACCGTAACCGCCCAGGGTTTGCAGCGCCGAGGAGCATACCTTCTCGGCCATTTCCGAGGCGAACAACTTGGCCATCGACGCTTCGACCAGGGCCGGTTTGCCACTGTCACGCAGGGCGGCGGCGTAGTGCACCATTTGCCGCGCAACGGCGATCTGGGTCGCCATGTCCGCCAGGCGGAAGGCCACGGCCTGGTGCTCGATGATCGGCTTGCCGAAGCTCTCGCGCTCACGGGCGTAATCGCGCGCCGCTTCGAACGCGGCACGGGCCATGCCCACCGATTGCGAAGCGATGCCGACGCGGCCGCCTTCAAGGTTGGCCAGGGCAATTCTGTAGCCTTCGCCCTCCTCGCCCAACCGATTGGCCAGCGGCACCTTCACGTCTTCGAAGAGGATCTGGCAGGTGTCGGATGCATGCTGGCCGAGCTTGTCTTCGACCCGCGCGACTTTGTAGCCCGGCGAATCGGTCGGCACTATAAAGGCGCTGATGCCACGTTTGCCGGCACTCGGATCGGTCACCGCAAACACGATCACCACCCCGGCATTCTGCCCTGAGGTGATGAACTGCTTGCAGCCGTTGAGCACATAATGATCGCCTTCCAGGCGCGCACGGGTTTTCAGGCCGCTGGCGTCGGAACCGGCCTGGGGTTCAGTAAGGGCAAAAGCGCCGAGCATCGCGCCGCTGGCCAGCGGCTTGAGGAAGCGCTTTTTCTGCTCATCGGTGCCGTAGTTGAGGATCGGTACGCAACCCACGGAGTTGTGCACGCTCATGATGGTCGAACAAGCGCCATCGCCAGCGGCGATTTCTTCCAGCGCCATGGCGTAGGCCAGGTAACCGGTGTCGCATCCGCCCCACTGCTCCGGCACCAGCATGCCGAAGAAGCCCAGCCCGGCCATTTCGTCGATGGCTTCCTTGGGAAAACGGTGTTCGCGGTCCCACTCGGCAGCGAAGGGCTTCAGCCGTTCCTGGGCAAAGTCCCGGGCCATGTCGCGGATTTGTTGTTGGTCGTCATTGGGGATCATGGTGAATCCTTAAAAATGTAATCGCCCCCTGTAGGAGCGAGCTTGCTCGCGAAGAGCCTGAAAGCGCCGCATTCATCCAGGCAGACCTCGTCATCGTTGACGTTCTTCGCGAGCAAGCTCGCTCCTACAGGGACTGTGCACGTCTTAATAAAGGCATTCCACGGCCATCGCCGTCGCTTCACCACCGCCGATACAAATCGCCGCGACACCACGCTTCAGGCCTTTCTGGCGCAGGGCCGAAAGCAGAGTCACCAGAATCCGCGCACCGGACGCACCGATCGGGTGCCCGAGGGCGCATGCGCCGCCGTGCACGTTGAGCTTCTCGTGAGGGATTTCCAGATGAGTCATCGCGGCCATGCCGACCACGGCGAAGGCTTCGTTGACTTCCACCAGATCCACGTCATTGAGCGACCAGCCGGTTTTCTTCATCAACTTCTTGATTGCACCAATCGGTGCCACCGGGAACAGGCCCGGGGTGTCTGCGAACGCAGCGTGGCCATGAATCACCGCCAAGGGTTTCAGGCCTTGTTTCTGTGCCTGGGACTGGCGCATCAGCACCAGCGCGGCGGCACCGTCGGAGATCGAACTGGAGTTGGCCGCTGTCACCGTACCGCCTTCGCGGAACGCTGGTTTCAACGAAGCGATCTTGTCCAGCCTGGCTTTTGGTGGCTGCTCGTCGTTGCTGATCACCACCTGCTCTTTGCCAACCGTCACGGTCAGCGGCACGATTTCGGCCTTGAAGCTGCCGTCCTTGATCGCCTGTTGCGCCCGAGTGGTCGAGGCAATGGCAAACGCGTCCTGGGCTTCACGGCTGAAGCCGTTGGTTTCGGCGCAGTCTTCGGCAAAGGTGCCCATCAGGCGGCCCTTGTCGTAGGCGTCTTCGAGGCCGTCCAGGAACATCGAGTCCTGCACCCGACCATGGCCCATGCGGTATCCGGCACGGGCGCGATCCAGCAGGTAAGGTGCGTTGGACATGCTTTCCATGCCACCGGCAACCACCACGTCGGCACTGCCCGCCACCAGCATGTCGTGGGCCAGAATCGCCGCTTCCATGCCGGAGCCGCACATCTTGTTCAGGGTGGTGCAGCGGGTCGATTTATCCAGCCCCGCGCCCAGCGCCGCCTGACGCGCAGGGGCCTGGCCGAGTCCTGCCGGCAGCACGCAGCCGAACAGCACTTCGTCGACGCTATCACTGGCAACGCCGGCACGTTCGACGGCGGCTTTGATGGCAGCCGCACCGAGTTGCGGTGCAGTCAGGCTTTTCAGTTCGCCTTGGAAACCGCCCATCGGGGTGCGGACGGCGCTGACGATTACAATCGGATCGTTGGACATTGTCATGACAAATCCTCCTTATTTGGCAGCCATGCGCAAGGCACCGTCGAGACGGATCACCTCGCCATTGAGCATGCTGTTTTCAATGATATGCCTGACCAGCGCGGCGTACTCGCTCGGTTTGCCCAAACGCGGCGGGAATGGCACGCCAGCGGCCAGGGAGTCGCGGACTTCCTGGGTCATGCCGGCCATCATTGGCGTCTCGAAGATGCCGGGGGCGATCGTCATGACACGGATGCCGAAGCGCGCCAGCTCACGGGCCGCCGGCAAGGTCAGGCTGACTATCGCGCCCTTGGACGCCGAGTAAGCCGCCTGACCGATCTGGCCGTCGTAAGCCGCGGCAGATGCGGTGTTGATAATCACGCCGCGCTCGCCATCGGCATCCGCTTCGGTTTCGGCAATCGCCGCGGCTGCAAGGCGCAGCATGTTGAAGCTGCCGATCAGGTTCACGTTGATCACCTGGCTGAAACTGGCCAGCGCGTGTGGACCGTTCTTGCCGAGAATCTTCTCGCCACGCACGATGCCGGCGCAATTGACCAAGCCATTGAGGCCGCCAAAGGCCTTGACCGTCGCCTGCACGGCAGCTTCGGCCGCCGATTCGTTGCTGATGTCCGCCACCACGCTTTGCGCACCAAGGCGCTGGGCCTGGGCTGCAACGGCTTCGGCGTTCATGTCCACCAGCATCACTTTGGCGCCAGCGGCAACCAGCACCTCGGCGGTGGCGGCACCGAGGCCGGAAGCGCCACCGGTGACGATAAAAATCTTGTTCTCGATCTGCATCATTGTTTCCCTGGATTCAAGCTGGAAGGTTCTTCGCCGCGGCCTCTTGAGCCTTGGCGATTTCCTGGTTGCGCAAGATAAAGCGCTGCAATTTGCCGCTGGGGGTTTTCGGCAATTCGCTGACAAATTCGATTTCACGGGGATACGAGTGCGCCGCCAGACGCTTGCGCACGTGCTGGCGCAGCTCTTCGGCCAACTCGGAGGCGGCGCGGTATTGCGGGCTGAGCACGACGAACGCCTTGACCAGTTCGGTGCGCTCCGGATCGGGCTTGCCGACCACAGCGGCCTCGACCACGGCCGGGTGTTCGATCAGCGCACTTTCCACGTCAAAGGGACCTACCCGGTACCCGGAGGTGGTGATCACGTCATCACTGCGACCGACGAAGCTGATGCTGCCGTCCGGGTTCCACTCAACGGTGTCGCCACTCAGGTAATAGTTGCCGACAAAGGCCTTGGTCGGCCCGCCTTCGTAACCGGCGAACCAGCACATCGGCGACTGGCTGCGGTCGATAGCCAGGATACCCGGCTGCCCAACGCCGAGTTCCTTGTACTCGTCATCCAGCACGACAATGCGGTGGCCCGGCGAGGCAAAACCGGCGGCGCCCATGTGAATCGGGTGCTCCAGGCCGTGGTGGTTGCACAGCACCATGCCCAGCTCGGTCTGGCCGTAGTGGTCGTGGATGACCACGTCGAGGTTATCGGCGAACCAGCGGATCACTTCCGGGTTCAGCGGCTCACCGGCGCTGCTGACGATACGCAGCTTGCCCTTGATCGACTTGGCGAATTCATCACCGCCGGCAATCAGCAAACGGTAGGCCGTCGGCGAACCGGTGAGGTTGGTGATCCCGTATTTGTTGATCACCCGGCAGGTGCTTTCGAGGGTGAACGGGCCATCGTAAAAGGTGATCGGATGGCCCATGGACATTGGCCCCGTGACACCGAAATAAATGCCGTAGGCCCAACCCGGGTCGGCGACGTTCCAGAAGGCGTCTTCCGGGCGCAGATCCACCGCATCGCGGGTGTAGCTCTGGAACGCTACGATGGCCTTGAGTGGCACCGACAGCGCTTTCGACGGGCCGGTGGTGCCCGAGGTAAACATCAGCAGGAACGGATCTTCGCCAGTCAGCAGCACCGGTTCACAGTCGGCGGAATAGTTGGCCAGTTCGGCCCAGAAACTGAAGTCGCCGTGAACCAGCCCCTGCCCTTTGGGGCCTGTGACGGTAACCGTGGCCGGGCAAGCGGCGACTTCGGCGAGTTTCGGCCGGTTCACTGCATCGGTCACCACCACTTTGGCGCCAGAGCAGCCCAGGCGGTGCTCGATGGCTTTGGGGCCGAATGCGGTAAACAGCGGTTGATACACCGCGCCGATGCGCCAGGTGGCGAACACGGTGATCAACAGCTCGATATTGCGGGGCAACAGGCCGGCGACCTTGTCGCCTTTCTTCACGCCCTGGGCCAGCAGGTAGTTGGCGAAACGCGCGGCCTTGTCCTGCAAGTCGGTGAAGGTGTACGAAGCACCAGTGCCATCGCGTCCTTCCCAGAACAGCGCGATGCGACCCGGCAAGGCATGCCGGTCACAGCATTCGACACAGGCGTTGAGGGCCGTCAAATCGCCCGCGAGCGCAGCATCGACGGTGCGTTGATAATTGAACTGAGAAGTAGCAGACAAGTAATCGCGCATTGCCAGAATCCCACTGTGTTTTTTATTAGGTTGGGGGGAACCGTAATCAACAGGGAAATACTCGCTCTGCGCGGGTTACCGGGCAATGGTCAAAGCTATCAAGTTGTCTGACTGCTTTGGCCAAAGCCCGCTGGGCATCAGGAGGTGAAGCGCACCCCGGGCCTGGCGCGTTCGTCCACGGTCAGCTCGAACACATCCGGCCGCGCGTAGTGGCCGACCACGTCGAAGTCGTAGCGGGCGCGCACCAGGTCGTCGGTGTCGATTTGCGCGGTGAGCAGCCCGGTACTGTCGCGCAACGGTCCGGCGAGGATGTCGCCCATGGGACCTACGATCACGCTGCCACCGGCGATCAATGGCCGATCCGCCGGCCAGTTGGCGATGTCCAGGCCCAAGGCCCGGGGCGAGGCCTGGACCTGACAGGCGCTGACCACGAAACAGCGCCCCTCATGGGCAATGTGGCGCATGCTGACTTGCCACATCTCCCGTTCGTCCACAGTCGGTGCGCACCATACCTCCACGCCTTTGGCGTACATCGCCGTGCGCAGCAGCGGCATCATGTTTTCCCAGCACACCAGCGCACCGACACGCCCGACCTGACTGTCGATCACCGGCAAGGTCGAGCCATCGCCCTTGCCCCAGATCAGCCGCTCGGTGCCGGTGGGCATCAGTTTGCGATGTTTGGCCACCAGCCCGGCCTGCGGATCGAAATACAGCGCGGTGCAGTACAAGGTGCTGCCGGCGCGCTCGATCACACCGATCACCAGATTGGCTGCGGTGCGAGCGCAGAGCCCCGCCAGCGCCTCGGTTTCCGCGCCGGGTACATCGATGGCATTGGCAAAATAGCGGGCAAAGGCTTCGCGCCCTTGCGGCAGGCGATAGCCCAATTGCGTACCAAAGCCCTCGCCTTTGGGATAACCGCCCAGCAGCGCTTCCGGCATCACCACCAACCCGGCGCCGGATTCGATGATTGCCTTTTCATAGGACAGGATCTGTTCCAGGGTTTCAGCCTTGCCGCCGGGCAAGGCGCCGATCTGCAGGGCCGCGACAATTGATTTGGGCATCTTGGAAACTCCATTCGCATCAGGTGTTGCTCATTCTCCGGCGCCAGGCAATCATCAATAAAGACCGATTCACTGCTGAATGATATGAACCAAATGAATATCACCAATATCGACCTCAACCTGCTCAAAGTCTTCGAGGCGCTGCACGAAGAGTCCAGCGCCAGCCGTGCCGCACTGCGCCTGGGCGTGACGCAATCGGCAGTCAGCGCGGCCTTGCGTCGCTTGCGCGAGCTGTATGGCGATCAGCTGTTTGTGCGCACCGGACGCGGCTTGGCCCCCTCGCTCAAGGCCAATCAGCTCAAACCGGTGGTCAGCGATGCCCTGAACAAATGCCGGCAGAGCCTGGCGATGGTCGATCCGACTGCGCAACAGTACGAAGGTCGCTCGGTCACGGTCGGTATGTCAGATGATTTCGAGATAGCCTACGGCCGGAGGCTGATCGAAGAGATTGCCCGTTGCGCGCCGAAACTGCGGCTGATTTTCCGCCAGACCCACAGCCAGATAGTCGCCCAGGCGTTGATGGAGCGCAGTATCGACCTGGCGATTGCCGCGGGCGGGTTTGCCGAGCGGCTGCTCAGCCGTCAGGTGCTGGGGGAAGGTGGCTATCTGTGCCTGGTGGACCCGTCGAGCCTGGTCGAGGGCCAGCAGAGCATCGGTCTCGAGGAGTTTGTGGCCCGCGAACACATCCTGGTGTCGTCCGGCGGTTTTATCGGGATTACCGATGAGGGATTGGCGGCGCTGGGGCTGAGCCGGAGGGTGTGCGCCTCGACCACGCATTTTGCCGCGTTGCCGCACTTGCTAAAAGGCAGTCGGGCGGTGGCGACCATTCCGGCCCATGCCGCCCAAAGCATCGCAACGCTCAGCGGGCTGGCGCTGCTGCCCTGCCCCCTGGCGTTGCCGCGCTACCCGATCGAACTGGGCTGGCGGACCAGCACCCAGCTCGACCCGGTGCTTTTGAAAGTGCGCGAGGCAATCGTCGCGAGTTTCGCCTGACAGCCGTTGTTACTTGTTGGCCGCCATCAGGCGATTGACTTCACTGCGCACCATGTTGGCGTATTCCGGCGGCGACATGCCGTCCAGTTCGGCGCGCACCCATTCGGCCCATTTGCCTTTGCGCTTGGCCCGTTCGCCGAACAACCGCGCAGCCTCACCCTTGGCCTTGCCCAGGTTGTTTTGCCAGAGTTCGAACAGACGGGATTTCTCGTCTTCAAGCGCTGCGCGCTCGGCGAGGGGTTTGTCGGCCAGATTGAAGCTCATGGGAATTTCCTGCTGCGTAAAATAGGCGACATCTTACACTGTAGGACGAAAGGTCCTGCGCCGGTTTTTCAGCAAGATGGCCTCCCCAGGCAAAATAGCTGCAACTTTTCCGACGACGGCAGACTCCATTGTTCACTGTCCACTTACCTGCAAGGAGTACTTCAATGGCCCGCAAACCCGCCGCGCAAGCCGCCGAAGATCAAATCAAGGATCAGGCCTTCAGCGAACTGCAAACGCTGATCGAAGAATCGGAAAAACTGCTGAAAAGCAGCGCCTCGCTAGTCGGGGAAGAAGCAGAGACCCTTCGAGGGCAAATCGCCCTGAAACTCCAGCAGGCCAGGAATTCGGTGAACAGCGTGCGCGACCGCACCCTGCCCGCAGTTGAGGCCACTGAAACCTATATCGGCGGACATCCATGGCAAACCGTGGCGATTTCCGCCGGGTTCGGCCTGGTGGTAGGGTTGTTGCTGGGTCGTCGCTAAGCACGCGATCTGTCAGCCATGAATCCCCCCTGTGGGAGCGAGCAAGCTCGCTCCCACAGGGGTTGCGCAAAACTTCTCCTTTAGAGACCCGCCAGCTCCCGCAGGTTCGCCAGCGTCTTGGCATCCAGCTCAATGCCGTTGACCTGTGACTTGGCACGCTGATGATGACGCCGGTCACCCGGCAAACGCTTCAGGCCGACACCATGCATTTGCCGCACCAGTTCCTGGCTGCGCTCGGCAAAGCTTTGCCCCGCCGCCTTGTCCGGATCGATCACGATAAGCAATTGACCCGTCCAGGGGGTCTTGGCACCAGGGTGGTTCTTCCAGTCGAACTCGAAGGAAAAATTGCCACCGGTCAGTGCCGCCGCGAGCAACTCGACCATCATCGACAACGCCGAGCCCTTGTGCCCGCCGAAAGGCAGCAACGCGCCGCCCTCGAGAATCGCCTTCGGGTCGGTGGTCGGCTGGCCGAGACTGTCCACGCCCATCCCTTCCGGCAAGCGTTCACCCTCGCGAGCGGCAATTTGCACATCGCCATGGGCGATGGCGCTGGTAGCCAGGTCGAAGACAATCGGCCCGCCCTCGGCCCGCGGTGCAGCGAAGGCAATCGGGTTGGTGCCGAACAGCGGCCGGTCGGCACCGTGGGGCACCACGCAAGTCATGCTGTTGACCATGCTCAATGCCACAAGGCCCTCTTCAGCGAAGGGTTCGACATCAGGCCACAAGGCCGCGAAATGGTGCGAGTTACGGATCGCCAGCACCGCGATGCCGGCACTTCGCGCTTTTTTCACCAACAGTTCGCGGGCAGCCGCCAGGGCCGGTTGCGCAAAACCGTTGGCGGCATCGACCCGCACAAAACCCGAAGCCACATCTTCGACGATCGGAACGGCCTGACCATTGACCCAACCACTTTGCAGCGTGGACACATATCCCGGAATCCGGAACACGCCGTGACTGTGCGCGCCATCGCGCTCGGCACCGGCGCAGTTTTGCGCCAGCACCTGGGCAACCTCAGCCGACGTGCCGTGACGCAGGAAAATCTTCTCCAGCAAAGCGCTAAGCGCTTCGAATGACAGGTATGACGGGACCGCGGTAGAGGCGTGATCGTGTGGCGCAGACATCTGAAGCTCCAGACTGATTATTGGAGGGAACAACAGCATACAAAGACCCGCCGATTAACAACGCGCGACGTGCGAACTGTCAACCTTTCGCTCAGGGTCGATGAGGCCTATCCCTGTCACAAACGCCCGCGCCCCGTGCGTTATCTATTTACCACCGGCGTCAACGCACCGGCTTTTAGTCTCGATGCTCAATCCACAGGCGCCTTTGAGTGGCACCTAGAACGAGAATCGACGATGTCTACACCAGTAACTCCGCTCTTTTTCCCCGAGGCGCTGACTTTGCGCGGTCTCTGGAGAGAACTTGGCCAAACCCACGGGCTGACGCAAAGGGACTTCGAATGGTTCAGCCATATCGAACTGGCCACCCAGGCACTGCGCGATGAGCAGACGCCGCCCATGCTGGCGAAGAAAATCCTGCTGAAAATCCCTGGACTGGAACCCATGGCGCTGGCCGGCAGTTTTTTGCTGAGCGCGACACCCGATGACAATGGCGTGATTCTCTACACCCCGTACGGGGGAATAAAAAAGTTCGCCGACCGTACGGCCCTGACCGAACAGCTGGTGACGCAACTCAAAGCGGCTGGTGAACACGATGACCTGCTGGCCTTCATGGCGCTGTCTCAACGCAACGCCGTGGTGGGCGCCGCCGACATCAAGCTGGACTTTCAAACCATCGACGGTGACGTGTTTGAAGACCAGCGCAACACCCTCTCTACCCACCAACAACTCAATGACCAGGCCCTGCTTGACGAACTCAAAGCGCTACCCTCCTTGACCTCACTACTCGATGAATGGCTGGGTAAACAGCTGGCAGCGTCTTTCCCCGACCTGGATCAGAGCCGGACCCAAGTGAACTTCTACCTGGCTACAACGCCGGAAAATGCGGGCGAAAGCCATCCGGTCCGACGCTGGGTCAACTCACTTTCTCTGAGTGACGCGGTACTGCTGCACTATCGCCATCAGCGTTGGCCATCCGGGCAGTCCCATGAATTTTCCCATCCGGGAAAGTCCCCGGCAAAAACCGACCAGCCACTCTGGGAGGCAGCCGTCACGACAATCTCGCGCCAACTGATCAGCCTGCTGATCGGGCAGCTCGACGGTTTCTGGGCTGCGGCGAGCACCGAAGGCGCATCGCGTCGCCAGCTCTTCGGCCAAGCCATCGCCGACCAGGCGCGGGTACAACTGTTGCTAAAGCGCGAAGCCGGGATCATCACCCCTGGGCAAAACAAGGACTTGCACGCGTTGATCTCGACGGCCAGCCGGACGAACAAAGCCATGACGGTTGAGACCGTGCGTCTGTGGGAGTACCAGGCCAACTATGTAGAATTGGCCGGTTCACTGATGGTCAGCGCCGGCAATGCGTGTCTCTACACGCCCACCGCAGGTCTGCAGGTGCTCGAGAACTATCAGGACTTGCGCAATACGGTGCTGAGCAAGTTCAGTGCGGCCGGTCATGAGGATGAACTCTATGGTCTGCTGAGCCTGGATGAACGCCAGCGTATAATTGGTTTTGACCGGCCGAATGTGACCGGGGAAGTGATTGGCGGCGCGATCTTCCCCAAGCTCTTCGACGGGATCATCAGCAAGCAACGGCAGAACATGGAATATGCCCTGCAGGTGTTCCGTCACAGTGACGGCAGCGTGGACATCCACGCCCTGTTCGACAAGGCGCTGGATATCCGCTCGATGATCAGCGAGCGACTGCTGACGCTGGATGTCGGCGGACGCTGGAGCACACGCCCCGTGTTATCCGGCAATCAGCATCCCTCCACCGTGCTGGCCGATACGGCGGCAGCTTTCGTCAAAACCTTCTGCGACATCGAAACACTGATCAACGCGGATTTTGCAGCACAACCGGTTGCGTCTCTGGCCTTGCAACGGGTCTATCTGGAAAACATGAAACCCCGCCTGGCCCATGCACTTGCCGTTGGCCTGCGTGGCGAGGCCAGCCTGCGGGTGCTTGGCGCAACACTGCGGGATGCGGATCGGGCAATTGTCGAAACAGTCTTCAACCCGGACCAGCCCGACCGGCAAAACCGCCTGTCACTCAAGGGTTTCCGCCCCGATGCCTACTCGTTGACGCTGGAGCGCTCCGGCCATGAAGATCTCCTGCCCCTGGCCCATTGTGTGCTCGTGACCGAGCGTGGCGGACTCGATCCCTCGCATTCCGGCCGGACGATTCTGTGGACACCCGTCGAAGGCCTGGAAGTCTTTGACACCATCAGTCGTGCACGACTGGAACTGAACCGCCGCCTGCTAGAGCCGCAGCAACGCCTGGCGCTGTTGGAGAACCTGCCCCCGGCCCAGCGCGTCTTTCACCAACGCTACTCACTGGGACCGCTGCGGCTGATTGAAGGGTCTGTATTGGAACGGGTCGCGCAATCGTCCATCGAACACTTTTTGGCTCGCTGCGAACACGTACGTACTTTTGGCCTGAGCGACACGAAGCAGAAAAAGGCCCTTGAAGACCTGACCAAAACGGTCCTCAACACCAACCTGGGAAGAGCCACGTCGATTGCCCGGGCGACCAGCCAGCAGCAGTCCCTGCCCGCCTGGCTGGGAATGGCTCCGCTGCAAGAGCAGCGACTGCACCTTGAACTGCTGGAGCAATACCGCCACAGCGTTGTTGAGGACAAAGACTATTTGCACGGGATCAAACCCCTCAAGTCGTATGTGCATGAAACGCTGAAATCGTTGCTCGCCAGCCGCTTCCCCGCAACAGCGCTGGACCCTGACAATATTGAAATCACCCCGGACCTGGCCCTGGTCGGCCCCGCCCGGAGCCTCACCGAGTTCGCCTTGCACCACGTAAACATTGCGCAAGGCACAGGGTTCAAGGTCCGGTCGGCAAACACTCAAGCGCTGCCCCTGAATCTGGATCAGGCGGCTGTCCGCCAACTATTGAGATCACTGGACATTGCGCAGAACTACGCCAAACAGGTCACGGACAGCTTGTCCAATCAAGCGACCGACGTCGAAAGCAGGATGTTGCGCTTCGTCAAGCAACTGCCCTGGCAACTGCTGCAACACGCACACGAACTGAAACTGCAGCAACGGCTTTCCGACAGCGCTTTCGATTTGCTTCGGCAAGTATTCGACATGCCGGACGCCATCGCCCGGGCGACCGTAGAAGGTGCTCATGCCATTGCCCGACCATTGGAACTGATCAAGACAACCGGTGCCGCCGCCGTGAAGGCGCTGGGCCTGTACCTGATTGGCCCAGGCACGGGCAAGGCAGGCCCACAAATCCTCTATGCCCCTTACCACCCCAGTGGCTCACCCTTCGTTGAGTTCAACAATGAGGCCAGCGTTGTTTCAGCACTCAACACACCGGGGCCATTGCAGGACATGTTGATACGTCGCCTGCCGGACAGGGAGCAAACGGTGTTTCGAAACCTGTTGGGGTCCACCGTCGGCCAGTCGAGCGAAATCACCCTTGCATCCAACCCCATCGATGGCAACCTGCTCACCCACTTGTTCCATGACAACACCCAACTGTTGGTGAAGATGCTTGCCAGCCAGTCACACGCTAGCGGTCAGTCAGACTGGGAGGCCGTTAAACACCTGTTCGGCGCCGGTATCGAGCGCATTTCCAGCCTGCTGCCGGGCAAACTCGCGTATGTGCAGTTTCTTTGGAAGGCCTACAAGGATGCCCTCAACTCGGCCGAGGCCTTGCAGGACCATCATTGGACGACCGCGTTGCGCGAGTTTATTGCCGGGGCGGCGCAAATCCTGTCGTTGGGCCGGCTGTCACTTGAAGGATGGGGCGAAAGCGCCCAGGAAACCGGCGAAGCCGTTGTTCCACCGGTTGTCCCCCCCGTGATCGCGCAACCCTGGTCGAAGATACGGTCGACAGCAGCAACACGCACCCGGCTGCAACCGTTCGAAACCACGGTTGAACTCAAGGGCCTGGCGAGAAACAGCACTGACGGCACCTATCTGGAGGCGACCAGCAAGAAAACCTTCGCCGCGATTGCCGGAAAGGTGTACGGCGTGAACAAGACCGGAGCGGTCTGGAGAACGATCAAAGGCACGGAAAAAGGCCCCGTGTTAACGATTACCTCTGACAAACAATTGGTCATCGACCCGGATTTCCACACTGTCCATTTCGGCAAAGTCTTCTCGAAAATGCACGAACAGTATGCCGACACCTATGTTGCATGGGCGGTCCTGAACATCGAGGCCCGGGGGATGGACGAAATACGGGCAAAGCATCCCGCTAAAGCCCGCATGATCGTGCAGGCCATCGACATGGCTCGTTATTATGCGTTCAACAGCCTGCACAACCTGGTTCAACTGCGCAAACTCGTCCCGGGCACACGGCTCGATACCTTCCTCAAACAGTTCTTTGATGTTGGTCAGGTCGACAAAGCACTGCTCGAAAAAATCAAACAGACCATCGTCCCCATCTGCAACGCGCTGGTCGATCCCAATGAAGACTGGATGAACTCGCAACGCTTTATCGTGGGTTCAAACCGGGACCCGGAGGCCAACCTCATCGCGTTTGTCATGGACAAGGATCTACAGCGCAACGTGCATTTCACGGAAAAATTCTTCAATCAACAACTCGACTGGTACAAATCCAGCCTGACACAGCCCTTCGATGTCGACGGCCACAGCCAGGCCGCGACCCTGATACACGAATTCGCTCATTTGTTTTCCGGGGCCGTTGACATTGCATACCTTGAGTCCAGGCTGCCGTTCAGCGATCTGGTGGCGTCGGTCACCGGCTATGGCGCGGCAAAGAAACAGTCTCAGCTGGATTTTCAGCGAGAAGCCTTATCGTTGAAAACGCCGCAGAAGGAACTGTTCGCACGCTGGAACAGTGGCCTGCAATCCTGGATCAGCCTGGATTCGATTCCGGACTCTTATCACATTGGCAAGGCCATTCTGCGGCTGACGGGCAGCCAGACTATGGATAAGGCACGGGAAGCTTTTTTAAACAGGCAGGAATCGAAGTTCCGAACCGATGTCATTTTGCACAATGCCGACTCGATCGCCTTTTTGATCTGCGAAATGGGCCGGCAACTGGACCCGGTGCCGGTCACTCCCACCGCTGAAACCTGACCACGGCGTAACAACGCGCAGATCCCCGGGTCTGCGCAGCACAACGGTGTTTGACTTGATGTTTTTTTCACGCACCCTATTGATACTGTTATTCGGCAACACGCTCCAAAGGCGATGCGTTGAAAAAAAACAACACATTGATGGTTAAATGCCATGACTGATGTTCTCGCAGACTTCCCCCAAGGTTAGAATGCAGGAAATCAGGAAGGGCCAATGACCGACCACACACTTTCGCAAGCCGAATACGACGCCATCACCGATGCTGCCGCGCATTGGTGCATGCGTCTGCACGCCAGTGACTGCACCGAGCAAGAGCGCCAGGCGTTCGAGCAATGGCGTGATGCGCATCCGCTCCATACCTTCGAGTACGAAGCGATGCTGGAGATCTGGGATGTCGCCGGCGACTTGCCTCGTCCCGTACCCGTCATGCCGCTGGTTCGCCGCCAACCCGAAAACCCGTGGCGCCGCCTGGCCATTGCCGCGGCGGTATGTGCCCTGGCACTGCCTTTGGCCGGTTATGGCGGCTGGCACCTGGGCTGGGTACCGAACGCGTACCAGCATTTCGAAGCGACCGACAATGTTCGTACCGTCACCTTGAAAGACGGCAGCCAGGTTGAGCTGAACCTGGGCAGCGAGCTGACGTACAGCAACTACAAGGATCAGCGGCAAGTCACGCTGGATAAAGGCGAAGCCTTCTTCAAGGTCAGCCATGACACCCGCCATCCCTTCGTGGTCAAGGTCGCCGAAGGCCGGATTCGCGTGACTGGCACCCAATTCAATGTCTGGATGTATGAAGATCAGGTCAAGATCAACCTGATCGAAGGTTCGGTACTGGTCAGCAGCAACGCCGACCTGCAAGGCGACGGTTTGCGCCTTGGCCCGGCGATGCAGGCCAGTTATCGCCGCGGCGACTTCATTCCCCGCATCAGCCAGACCTATGACAATGACAGCTCGCTGGCCTGGCGCCAGGGCAAGCTGGTGCTCGACGATCTGGCCTTGAGCGATGCGCTGCCCTTGATCAATCGCTACCTGGACAAACCGTTGATGGTGGCTGACCACAGCACCGGCTCGATCCATATCGGCGGCATCTACAACATCAAAGAGATCAACGGCCTGGTAAAGTCCTTGCCGCGGGTCCTGCCGGTCTACCTGACCCGTAACCAGAACGGCAATCTGGTGGTCAACGCGATTCCGCAAATCTCCCCGAAAAGCTGAAAAGGCCGCCACCCTTGCGGATGCGGCCTTCAGCGTTCATGCAAAAACCCCACGACCTTACTGCGCGACCACTTTTGCATCCTGCCGGCGGATCGTCTGCACCTGATAGTCCGGATCGGACAGGATCTGTTGCTCGGTGAAAGGCAGCACGCTCCATTGCTTCCTGGAAAAGGCCTGCGTCTGGTCCCGTGAATACTTCGAGGCCGGGTCGCTGGACAACGAGAATGCCAGCAGCCCTTTGGCATGCGGTCCGTTTTGGTCAAAGGTCACCACTTGCAGGTAGCTCGTGCCGCTGACCACTTCGCGCTTGCCATCGCTGCGCGGTACGCTCTGGATCGCGTTATAGACCCCCAACGTTCCCGGCCCGCCGTGGATCGGTGTCTGTTGTCCGCCGCTGCTGACCACCTGGATATCGCCCCAGCGACTGTCCGGCTTGAATCCTGCCGCCTTGACCTGTTCAGCCGAAGCCAGCATCGCTGCCCGTAGCGCCTTCGCCACCTGCGGGTGATCGACTGCCAGACCCCGTGGGGTATGTTGCGGATCCCGTGGATCGAATGCCACGCGCCATACGTCCGGCACCGGCTCCAACGCCTCCATGACATTCTGGAAGTGTACAAAGCCCAGACCGCTGCCCAGGTTGGCGTTGCGGTCCCAGGCCTTGAGGCTGGCGCACAGTGGCGCGAGCGTTTTGGCATCGGTTCCGAGATCCGCCGCGCAAAATTGCAGCAGGTCCGGCATCACTAGACTGGCTTGATAAACCCGATCGTCCATGACCATGTGTTGCAAGTCCGCTGCCTCGACCTTGCCAGCCTGGGCCAGCGCGCTCAAACGGTCCAGGGCAAAGCGCGAGCGCAGCCCCAGTGGCTGACTGTCCTGGCTGATCAACGGCGAATAGCCGGTCAGCGGTTGCGCCGGGTTGGCCATCCAAGCCGAGTCGTTGGAGTGCTGGACAAAGTCCTTGCGTAACAATTGCGGCAACTTGTCCGCTGCATAGATACCCTGTTGTGCAGCCTGCGGGTCGATGTCCCAGGCACAGGCGCTGTTGGAGCCGTCGAGAATGATCATCTGCAGGCCAACGCGCGGATCGCTGCATTGCGCCAGCTTGTCGACATTGACGTTGGGCACCACCGAGAGGTTCATGTACAGCGTCTGCCCCTGATCGTCCGCTGCCAGCGTATTGACCCACGGAATGCCCTGGATCTCGTGCACCGAAGCCTGGAAATCCTTGAGGTTTTCAGCGCGGTTCATCGCGTACCACTGCTGCAGAACCCGGTCGTTATCCAGATTGGCGTCGCGCAGGCTGTAAGCGTATTGATGATCCCAATCCAGTTTCCCCGGCCATTGCACCACCGGACCGAATTTCGAGCTGAAGACCTCGTGGGAAATTGCCCGGACCTGCCCGTCCGCCTGCCTGACGTTTACGGCCACGGTCTGCTTGTCCATCGGCAAGGACTGGCCGTCGAGCAAGTAACGAGTCGAATCCTTGGGATCGAGCTGCAGGCGATATAGCGTAAAGTGCCTGGACGAATCCACGGTGTGGGTCCAGGCCAGATGTTGATTGAAACCGATGTTGATCACCGGCAGGCCGGGCAACGCCGCGCCCATCACGTCCAGTTTGCCGGGAATGGTCAGGTGCATCTGATAAAAACGCATGCCGCCCACCCACGGAAAGTGCGGATTGGCCAGCAACATGCCGCGTCCGTTGAAGGAGCGCTCGCTGCCGACCGCGACGGCGTTGCTGCCACGGTCCAGGGCAAAACGCTGCATCCGCGTAGCGGCCACCCGGAACGCTGCCTGAGCGCTCGACGCCCGGGCAACGGCTTGGGGTGGCGTGGCACCGGCCAGGGCTTCGGCAAACTGGCCGACGCCACCCTCGACCAACAGGCGCCGGGTCAGCTTGACCAGATCCGAAGTGGTAATGTCGCGCACCCAATCTCCCTGGCACTGCGGCGGCAATCCCTGGACGCGACGCTCGCTCAAGGAGCGGTTGTACCCTGCCACATAGCCTTCGACCAACTCACGCACTGGCGGGGTCTGGGCCTGCCAGAAACCGGCGACGGCTTGCGGAGTGTTCAGCCAGGTGAAAAATACATCGCTGGCCAGGTTCTCGCGCTCTTCGACGGTGAACTGATCCGGCCCGAAATACCGCGAACGTTCACCGTTGACTGTAGTGATTTCGTTGGCCAACAGGCACAGGTTGTCCTGGGCGTAGGCATAGCCGATGCCGTAGCCGAGCCCGCGCTCGTTGTCGGCGCGGATGTGCGGCACGCCGAAACCGGTGCGGCGGATATCGGCGCTCGTTTGCGCGGGCGTATCACTCGCGCTCGCCGCAAGGCTCAGCCCCAGGCTCAACCCCAGAGTCACACCCGCCAGGCTCAACCTGGTTAAATGGCTGGAAATAATCACGCTCGCTCCTGATCGAAAAACGATGGTCACGGCTGCGCATACCCACGCGCACCGGGCCTCCCTGTAGGGACGAAGCTCACCACAAAAATTTAGGAGATTACTGCGCAACGCCCCATGGTCTGACAGGTTGATCACGCGATGGCGACAAAATTTCTACATTCGACCCTTCATGATTCGGGCTGCTCATACGTCTAATGCTGTAAGAGCGCCCATTTTTTCCTGATCAGGCTCTGAAAGGAGTTTTGCAATGTACAACTCGCAACTGCCAACGGACGGTAGCAACGCGCCAAAGGGTACTTCCATGGGAGTCGGCGTATTCGAGCCGCGTACCGATCGCCACGGCAACGAGCGGATCAGGGGCCTGCTCAAAAGCTTTGGCCTTCGAACCAGTCTGATCCGCCTGAAAGTCATCGATGCCCTGCTGACGGCCGCCGAAAACGACCGCAGCCTTGGCGTGCGTGGTGTGCACAGCCAATTGCTGGACCTGGATATTCCCCTGTCCTTTCTCAGCGTGCGTGAAGTGCTGAAGCGTTTGTGCAGCGAAGGGGTGATTGTCCTCAACCCCGACAAGAGCTACAGCCTGCATCCCCAGGCTGCCGCCATTTTACGCAACCGATGATCGAATGATCAGAGTTTGACCTTGCGGCGCATCACGCCATTGATGACCACCACGACCACCGCCACGCCAATGGCGATGTACTGGAACAGTTTTTCGCTGATGACGCCGGTGTTCTGCAACCAGGAAAGGCCAAACATGATCCCCAGCACCACCAGAGAGATCAGAATCGAGTATTTCAAACGTTGCGACTGAGTCATTGCGGGTTCCTGAATCTGAAATTGTATCCGGTTTGTATCGACGCGCATGCCAAGCGCTTACCCTGTTTCGGGGATAAGCGGCTACAAGCGGGGTCTCATGTTACAACCGATGAAGAGTTTTGGCTTCATTGCGGCGATAACCATGGCGGACCAGGTTACGACCCACATCGTTAACAGCGGATCAACGTCCTGAATCCTGTCGGTAAAAGTCATTGCCCGGTTGAACGCACAGTTCCACCAGCCAATCGACAAACACACGTACCCGCCGGGATAACTGGCGGAGCGGTGGCGGCACGTCCCCCAGCACTTCGCACAAACGCCCCTCCTCCACTAATACCTGGAAGAAAACGTGGCGGCTCTGGAGGTGACGCTGAGCGCCGAAGAACTGCACGCGCTGCAAGCGGTCTTTTTGCGGCGAATGCCACCGCTGGCCTGCGTTATCCGGAAGAAGTCATGAAGCTGCTCGACCGCTAAGGGTCGCCGGCCCGCTCAATAAACCGGGCGGGCCGGGCAACGGGCGTCAGGCTTCGTCCTTGATAACACTGCCCGGTCTCACCATGGGGCCGTTGCTTTTGCCATAAGTTTCCAGGTTTTGCAGCACGTAGATCGCTTTCTTGAACTCGGGGACCAGGTAATTGGCGTACTTATTACCCTTCATATTGTTGCTCTGGATGTTCTCCAGTTGCGTCGCGAAATATTCCAGCGCATTAAACTTCGCATCAGGGTCCTTGATGCCAAACCGGTCGAACTTGTCACCAGCATTGCTCAGCGTGACCGCCGTCACATCACTGATCAGACCGCGTTCTTTCAGAAAGACACTGAGACTGCCCATGGATTTGATTGAAATATTAGTGGGATCAAAACCCTTCATCTGCTTGCGCAACTTCATTGCGTCCATCTTGACTGTATCCAGTTCAACTGGATTGTTGCCCACCAGGTCAAGCATCTGCCTGACCTTGACGCTCTGGGGAACTGACTTTGATCTGCTGGCAGTATCTCGAACCAAAAGGCCCGCCTTCGGGGTCCAGGCGCCGGTATAACCGATAGTCATTGAAAACTCCTTCTTTTTGATCAAGTTAGAGGGTCAGAAGTATCGGCCGGAACACTAACACCACCAAACTGTTATTCAGCGCCTTAACAATTTTCGTACAATTAAGATACATGCTGTAAAACTTCATGTTTATTAAACTTCGGAAGATTGATGAATAGTCCTTCAGACTTTTCTTACAGGGAGGATAGTTGATCCATATCAACACCGACATTTACCGTCAGCATTCCAACCTGACGACTTTGTAATGTTCCCCTCATCTCCCTGACAGCGTTGATCTACCATCATTGAATGGCCTATCTTGTAGCAACTGGAAACACTCCTTGAATGCCTGACCCATAAAAAGGGTCAAAATGCGTTTTTTTGCCCGTTAGCCGAGACGAATCCCATGCGAAACCCTCTGCGTCTGATCGCCCTGAGCGCCCTGTTCATGTCTTCCCTGGTCCAGGCCGCCGACCTCATTCCGATCGAGGTTCATCGCGACGCCAATTGTGGTTGCTGCAAAAAATGGATCACCCACCTGGAGGCCAATGGCTTCAAGGTCGATGACCACGTAGAAGCCAACATGAGCGAATTCAAGCAACAGCACGGCGTGCCGCCACGCCTGGCGTCGTGCCACACCGCATTGATCAATGGCAAATTCGTTGAAGGCCATGTCCCGGCCGACCAGGTCCTGGCCTTGAGCAAACGCGACGATCTGCTGGGCGTCGCGGCCCCCGGCATGCCCATGGGTTCGCCCGGCATGGAAATGGACGGCATGAGCGATGCCTATCAAGTCATCGGCCTGAAAAAGGACGGCACTGACGTGGTGGTTGCGGACTACCCCGCCCATTGATGTCCGGTGCGTACTTCGGGTTGTTTTTCGCGGCATTCGGTGCCGCCACGCTGCTGCCGTTGCAATCCGAAGCCGTGCTGGTCGGACTGCTGCTCAGCGATCGCTATTGGCTCTGGGCACTGCTGGCGGTGGCAACGTTCGGCAACGTTCTGGGCTCGCTAATCAACTGGTGGCTGGGGCGCGGGATCGAGCGGTTCCGCGACCGGAGCTGGTTTCCGGTGAGCCCCCGGCATCTGGAAAAGGCCCGGCTTCATTACCAACGCTACGGCCATTGGTCATTGCTGCTCAGTTGGCTGCCGGTGATCGGCGATCCGTTGACGCTGGTCGCCGGGGTCATGCGCGAGCCGCTGGGGCGTTTCCTGCTGATCGTCACCCTGGCCAAAGGTGCCCGCTACAGCGTGCTGGCGTTGGCGACTTTGGGCTGGATGGGTTGAACCATCAAGGGCGGCGATTGCCTGTGATTAATGCCGCCCTAATCGTGTCGATCCAACATAGGCGGATTTTCCATGGAGCCCTCCGATGTCGCGCCCCTTCTCCCGCTGGTTACCCAGCCTGTTACTGACTGCCATCCTGCCCGTCATCGCCCACGCCGAAGGGCCGCAATACGGCCCCGAGTTGCAAGGTTTCGACTACCCCTACACGCTCAAGCACTTCGCCTTTGATTCCCAGGGCCAATCCCTGCAAATGGGTTACATGGACGTCGCCGCCAACGGCAAGGCCAATGGCCGCAGCGTGGTGCTGATGCACGGCAAGAATTTCTGCGGCGCCACCTGGGACAGTTCGATCAAAGCCCTCAGCGACGCCGGCTATCGGGTCATCGCCCCGGACCAGATCGGCTTCTGCACCTCCAGCAAGCCGGCGCACTATCAGTACAGCTTCCAGCAACTGGCAACGAACACCCAGCAATTGCTCAAGGCACTGGGTATCCAGAAAGCCACCCTACTGGGGCATTCCACCGGCGGCATGCTCGCCACTCGCTATGCCTTGCAATACCCCGAACAGGTCGAGCAATTGGCGCTGGTCAACCCCATCGGCCTGGAAGACTGGAAAGCCCTCGGTGTGCCCTATCGCACGGTTGATCAATGGTACGAGCGCGAACTCAAACTCAGTGCCGAGGGTATCCGCAACTACGAACGCACCACCTATTACGGCGGTCGCTGGAAGCCGGAGTTCGATCGTTGGGTCGATATGCTTGCCGGCCTGAACAAAGGCCCGGGGCATACGCAAGTCGCGTGGAACTCGGCACTGATCTACGACATGATCTTCACTCAACCTGTGTATTACGAATTCCAGAACCTGAAGATGCCGACCCTGCTGTTGATCGGAACGTCCGACACCACCGCCATCGGCAGTGACATCGCCCCACCCGAGGTCAAGGCGAAGATCGGGCACTACGACGTCCTCGGCAAACAGGTGGCCGGGCTGATTCCCCAGTCCACGCTGGTCGAATTCCCTGGCATGGGCCACGCGCCACAGATGGAAGAACCGGCCCGATTCCACCAAGCCCTGCTCGCCTGGCTGAACAAGACCAACCCCGTGCATTGAAGAGGAAAGGCTGATGCCTGTGCAGATTGCAGTGATCGATGATTGGCAGGATGTGGCGCGCAATATAGTGGACTGGTCGGCACTGGACAGCGTCGGTGAGGTAAGTTTTCTCCATGACTACCCCACCGACACCTCATCCCTGGCCGAGCTCCTGGCCGGGTTCGAGGTGATCTGCGTGATGCGCGAGCGCACCCGCTTCGATGAAGACCTGCTGAGGCGCCTGCCCAAACTCAAGCTGCTGGTGACCGGCGGTATGCGCAACGCGGCCCTGGACCTGAAAACCGCTGCCGCGCTGGGCATTCAGGTCAGCGGTACCGACAGCTACAAACACGCCGCCCCGGAACTGACCTGGGCACTGATCATGGCCGCGACCCGCAACCTGGTGGTCGAGGCCAATGCCCTGCGTGCCGGTCAATGGCAACAGGGCCTGGGTGGCGACTTGCATGGCAAGACACTGGCCATCCTCGGTCTGGGCAGCATCGGCCAGCGAGTCGCGCAGTTCGGTCAGGTGTTCGGCATGCGTGTCATCGCCTGGAGTGAAAACCTCACCGCCGAACGCGCGGCGCAGGTCGGTGTGACCCGTGTCAGCAAACAGGAACTGTTCGAACAGGCCGACGTGCTGTCGGTGCACCTGGTGCTCAGCGAGCGCAGCCGCGGTCTGGTGGACGCACAAGCCCTTGGCTGGATGAAGCCCTCGGCGTTGCTGGTGAACACCGCTCGTGGCCCCATTGTCGATGAAGCGGCGCTGATCAAGGCGCTGCAGAAACAACGGCTGGCTGGCGTCGCCCTGGACGTCTTCGAGCAGGAACCGCTGCCCGCCCACCATCCGTTCCGGACCCTGGACAATGTACTGGCGACGCCCCATGTCGGGTACGTGAGCCAACAGAACTACCGGTTGTTTTTCTCGCAAATGATCGAGGACATTCAGGCCTGGTCGGCGGGTGCTCCGATTCGTTTGCTGGGCTGACACTCCCACAGGGATCTTCGGCGCACACAATGCTGCGCTATGAGCGTTCCTCGAAAAAACCACCAGGACATAACGAATAATTGTTCATGCTGCGGTGTTCTCGTCACATCAACCTTGCACTGCGTCCGGCGGGACGCGACCTGATCGGAACCCATGAAGCTCTGGAGCAAAGCCCATGAATATTCGTTTTGCTGTTCTGACGCCTCCTCTGTTACTGGCCGTTGCGTTGTCCGGTTCCCTCGCCCTGGCCAACGGCGGTGGCGGGGACGATGACGCGCCCATCAGACCCAACTGCCCGAAAGGTCAGGTGTTCGATAGCAAATCGAAACGTTGCGTCCGGCAGACCAGTAGCCTGGTGCCGGACGAAGACCGTACCAACTATGCCTATCGACTGGCCAAGGACGGGCGTTATGAAGAAGCCCTGGCCCTGCTCGACACGCTGAAACAGCCAAATACCGCAAAAGCGTTGAACTATCGCGGCTACGCCACGCGTAAACTGGGACGTACCGACGAAGGCATCGGCTATTACCTGCAATCGGTGAAACTAGACCCGCAATATGCGCAGGTTCGCGAATACCTCGGCGAAGCCTATGTGGTCAAAGGCCGGCTGGATCTTGCACAGGAGCAACTGCGGCAGATCGAATCCATCTGTGGCAGTACCCAATGCGAGGAGTACCAGGACTTGGCCGAAGCCATCAACGGTTCATCGAAAACCTGACAACCCGAGCGGACGGAGGTCGCCATCGCCAGCGATCAGGCAATACGAACGGAATTGAACCAGCATCTGGCGCGTTTATGGCGCTACGGCCTGCTGCTGTCCCGGCAACGGCATGTTGCCGATGACCTGGTGCAAGCCACTTGCTTGCGGGCGCTGGAACGGGCCGGGCAATACGTGCAGGGGACGCGCATGGACCACTGGCTGCTGAGCATTCTGCATTCGATCTGGCTCAACGAAGTCCGCGCCCGGCGGGTGCGCCAGGGGCAAGGCCAGGTGGACGCCGATAAGGCCTTGTCGTTCGATGGAGAATGCGTGGCACAAACCCATGTGTTGGCAGCACAGGTCATCCGCCGCGTCGATGCCTTGCCCGAAGCCCAGCGCGAAACGGTGTTTCTCGCCTATGTCGAAGGCTTGTCCTACCGCGAAGTCGCCGAGGTGCTGCAAGTACCCATCGGCACCGTCATGAGTCGCCTGGCAGCCGCTCGGGCGAAACTGGCCGAATATCCACCGTTGCACACGGTGCCCACCCCTAACCGAGGAGAACATTGATGAACGCGATACCCTCGGACGAACAACTGGTGGCTTACCTCGACAACCAACTCGATACCGAGCAGCGCTCGCGCATCGACGCGGCCATCAGCACCGACCCGATGCTCGGCCTGCGCCTGCAATGGCTGGATCGCAGCAGCCTGCCGTTCAAGGACGCCTACGATGAACTGGCGCGACAGGCGCCGGTCGATCGCCTGCAAACCATGCTCGCCACACTGCCCTCACCTGCCCGCCCCGGGCTCAATCGACGCTGGTTCCTGGCCGCCGCGGCGGGGCTGTTGGCCGGCGGCGTACTGGCGGACCGTCTGTTCCTAGGCTGGCAAGCAAGCCAACAACCACATAGCTGGCGCGGCCTGGTGGCCGATTACATGGCGCTCTATGTGCCGGAAACCCTGGATCACCTGCCTGTCGATGAAGCTGCCCAACGGGCACAACTGCGCACGATCGATGCGCGTCTGGGCCTCACCCTCGCGCCGGCAAAACTTAGCCTGCCCCGTGCCGAATTCAGGCGTGCGCAAATCCTCGAGTACGACGGTGCGCCCATCGCCCAGATCACCTACCTCGATCCGGTCCACGGCCCCATGGCGCTGTGTGTTACCCGCTCCAACAGCGGCAGCCGCCATTTCGCCCGGGAACAGCGACGCGAGCTGAACATCGTGTATTGGGCTGACATGGAACACGCCTGGATGCTGATCGGGCATCAGCCGATGGCGGACCTGGAGGAGATGGCGAAACTGATACGTAGTCGCCTGAACACCTGAGAATCCTTGGCTCAACGCAGGTGCTGCGGGGCAGCGCCTGCGAAGCGCATCAGGCCGAAGCCGGCAACCACAAACGAAACCGAGCCCCACCCAGCGGAGAGGCTTCAACCGTCAGCGTGCCGCCTTGGGCTTCCAGTGCACGGCGGCTGATCGCCAGTCCCAGTCCGAAACCACCCGTGGCGCGGTCGCGGCTGCGATCGAGGCGGTAGAAAGGTTCGAAGATCCGCTCGCGTTCGTCATCCGGAATGCCGATGCCATCATCGTCGACCCAGATTTCACAGCCACTGGCATAGACATGCACACCGATCTGAATACGCTTCTCGCAATAGCGCATGGCATTGCGCAGCAGGTTTTGCAGGGCTCGCGCGGTCAAGCGCGGGTCCAGGCTGAAGCGTTCGAGTTGGCCGTGGAGCAACACGTCGATGACGATTTGGGGAGACTCCATTTCTTCGTCGACGCTGCCGAGAATGCTGTCAATGAATTCATCCATCGACACTTCGACCTGCTCCGGCAGCCGCGCCGGGTTTTGCAAGCGACTGTAGGACAGCAGCTCCAGCACCAATTCATCGAGTTCCCGAATGTGCGCCACCAGGCTTTGCAAGCGCTCGCGGCTGGCCGCCGGCAAGTCGTCGGACAGGGCCAGCGCCAGGCCGAAGTCCAGGCGCGTCAGCGGCGTGCGCAACTCGTGGGACACCGCATTGAGCAAGTCCCGCTGCTGGTTGAGCAGGTTCTCGATATCGCCCGCCATGGTGTCGAACACACTGGCCAGGCTGCCGATATTGGAACTCGGGGAGATTTGCGTACGCTCGCTCAAGTGGCCCTTGCCAAAGCGTTCGGCCGCGCCCTTGAGGCGTTCCAGGTCACGCCAGTGCGGGCGCAGCCACAGCAACAGGCACGCGAGCATGGTCGCGCCGATCAGGACGTTGATGCTCCAGTACAACAGATTGACGTCCAGCGGATCAGGTGGCACGACCATTTGCACCACGGTGCGCTCATTCAGCGGCGCGACCGCCAGTGTGCGCCAGCCCCAGTCGCCCACGCGCACGACGTTTTCGCCGCGGCGCAAGCGCTGCTGTTCATCGGGCGTCAGACTGCTGTCGTCATTGCTGCTGAGCACGATGTGCAGAGGAGAGAAGTCCTTGTCCATTTCAGCGGCAAGCGTAGGCCACTGTTCGGTCGGGACCCCATGGAACTGTTTGACGATCAGCGTTTGCAGCCCTCGCGAATAATCGAGGTTGTAGGTGACAAAGCGTTCCTGGAACACCTTGACCACCAGATCCGGTACCAGATAGATCGCCGCGCTGAACGAGACGATGGTCACCAGGTACAAACGAAAGAGGATTCTGAACATCGGCTCAGCATTCCCACTCGGAACGGCTGAACAGGTAACCCTTGCCCCACACGGTCTTGATCTTGCGCGCCTCGCCGGCGTGGTCGTCGAACTTGCGTCGCAGCTTGGAAATCGCCACGTCCACCGAACGGTCGGTGCCATTGAATTCGATGCCGCGCAAGCGTTGCAGGATCTGGTCGCGACTCAACACCTCTCCGGCATGCCGGGCCAGCACCACCAGCAGGTTGTACTCGCCGCTGGACAATTCCACCAATTGCCCGCGCCAGGTGACGGTGCGCTCGGACAAGTCGATGCACAGGTTGCCCATCAGAATACGGTCATTTGCAGTCTGCGGCTCGCTGAGGCTGCTACGGCGCAACAAGGTCCGCACCCGGGCCAGCAGCACCCGTGGCTCGCAGGGTTTGGTGACGTAGTCGTCGGCCCCCATTTCCAGGCCCAGGACCTGATCGTGGCTGTCGTCGCGGGCGGTGAGCATCAGGATCGGCAGTGTCGCCGAATCGGCGCGCAGCAGGCGACAGACTTGCAAGCCGTCGAGGCCGGGCAGCATCAGGTCGAGGATCACCAGGTCCGGCGGATTGAGCCGCGCACGTTCGCGCACGTGGTCACCGCGACCGATCACGCTGACGGAATAACCGTTGCGTTCCAGGTAACTGGCAATCAGTTCGGCGAGGGCGGTGTCGTCTTCGACCAGAAGGATGTTGGGCATGGGGTGTTTCCAGAAAGAGCCGTGGCGCCAGATATGCCGCCATCGCGAGCAAGCTCGCTCCCACAGTGGTCGGTGTTGTTCACAACATTCGTGTTCACATCAAATCCCGGTGGGAGCGAGCTTGCTCGCGATGGCAATCTATCCAGCGCAATAGAAATCAAGGACTGCAGGATATACGCCCTCACGCACACCTGAGTAAAACCCTTACACAATTTCACACAGCACCAACAAAGCTTCACCGCTACCCTCGCCTTCGCCCAGTAGGATGCTGGGGGTCTCTATTGGGGTATTACATGTCGAAGAATCTGCTTGCCAGGCTCAGCCTGATTGCACTGGCGTTGACACTGGGCGCGTGTGACAAGTCCTCGAATGCCGAGGAACAGGCGCCGCTGGCCACAGTTCGCATCGAGACCATCGAAGCGCGGCCACTGACCATCAGCAGTGAACTGAGCGGGCGGATTGCCGCACCGCGCATGGCCGAAGTGCGTGCCCGGGTGGCTGGCGTTGTCTTGCAGCGCACCTTCCGTGAAGGCAGTGACGTGAAACAGGGCGAAGTGTTGTTCCGCATCGACCCGGCGCCGTTCAAGGCTGACCTGGACAGCGCCGAAGCCGCGCTGCGCAAGGCTGAAGCCAACGCGTTCCAGGCCAGATTGCAGGAACAGCGCTACGCCAAGTTGATCGACGACAAGGCCATCAGCGGCCAGGACTACGACAACGCCCGGGCCAACGCCCGGCAGACCGCTGCCGACGTCGCCGGCAACAAGGCGGCGGTGGAACGCGCCCGGTTGAACCTCGGTTACGCCACGGTCACCGCGCCGATTTCCGGGCGTATCGGTCGCGCACTGGTCACCGAAGGCGCACTGGTCGGGCAAAACGAAACCACGCCCTTGGCGCTGATTCAGCAACTGAACCCGATTCATGCCGACCTGACCCAGTCCACCCGCGAACTCAACGAACTGCGCCGTGCCTTCCGCTCAGGTCAGTTGCAGCAGGTCGGCCAGGACCAGGCCAAGGCCACGTTGATTCAGGATGACGGCAGCCTCTACCCGCTGCCGGGCAAAATGCTGTTCAGCGACATCACCGTCGACCCGGGCACCGGCCAGATCATCCTGCGCAGCGAGTTCCCCAACCCCGACCTCGACTTGCTGCCCGGCAGTTTCGTGCGCGTCCGCCTGGAACAAGCGGTCAACCAGCAGGGCATCAGCGTGCCGCAACGGGCCATCCAGCGCGACAGCGCCGGCATCGCCCAGGTGCTGCTGCTCGACGCCGAACAGCGGGTCGGGCAGCAACCGGTCGAACTGGGTGCCGTGCAGAACGATCGCTGGATCGTCACCGGCGGCCTGAAGGCAGGCGACCGCATCGTCATCGAAGGGCTGCAGCACGCCCGTCCCGGCGAGAAAGTGCAGATCGACGACACCCCTCTTCCACTTGCCCAGGTGACTGGTCAGTAAGCAGGACGCTTTTTTATGCCGCAGTTCTTTATCGACCGCCCGGTGTTCGCCTGGGTGGTTGCCCTGTTCATCCTGCTGGCCGGTGCGCTGGCCATTCCGCAACTTCCGGTGGCGCAATACCCCGATGTTGCACCGCCACAAATCGAAATCTATGCCGTGTACCCCGGCGCTTCGGCGCAAACCGTGGACGAGAGCGTGGTCAGCCTGATCGAGGAAGAGCTCAACGGCGCCGATCACCTGTTGTATTTCGAATCCCAGAGCAGCCTGGGCAGCGCCACCATCAAGGCCACCTTCCAGCCGGGCACCAATCCGGAACTGGCTCAGGTGGATGTGCAGAACCGCCTGAAAGCCGTGGAATCTCGCCTGCCACAAGCGGTCATCCAGCAAGGTTTGCAGGTGGAGAAAGTCTCCTCCGGCTTCCTGCTGCTGATCACCCTGACCTCCAGCGACGGCAAGCTCGACGACGTGGCGCTCAGCGATTACCTGGCGCGCAACGTGATGAACGAGGTCAAGCGTCTGGACGGTGTCGGCAAGGCGCAGCTGTACGGCGCCGAACGGGCGATGCGGATCTGGATCGACCCGCAGAAACTGCTCGCCTTCAACCTGACGCCGGCGGACGTCAACACCGCCATCGTTGCGCAAAACGCCCAGGTGTCGGCCGGCAGCATCGGTGACCTGCCAACCCGCACCACCCAGGAAATCACCGCGACCATTCTGGTCAAGGGCCAGTTGTCGACCCCCGAAGAGTTTGCCGACATCGTCCTCAAGGCCAACCCGGACGGCTCGACCGTGCGCATCAGCGATGTGGCGCGGGTCGAGATCGGTAGCCAGGAATACCAGTTTTCCACGCGCCTGAACGGCAAACCGTCCACCGCCGTCGCCGTGCAACTGTCGCCCGGCGCCAACGCCCTGAACACCGCAACCCTGGTGCGGGCGAAGATGGACGAACTCAAGCGCTACTTCCCGGCGAACGTCGATTACTCGATCCCGTACGACACCTCACCCTTCGTCAAGGTCTCGATCACCAAAGTGGTCTACACCCTCGGCGAGGCGATGCTGCTGGTATTCGCGGTGATGTTCCTGTTCCTTCAGAACATCCGCTACACACTGATTCCGACGCTGGTGGTGCCGGTGGCGCTGATGGGCACCTTTGCGACAATGCTGGCGCTGGGGTTTTCGATCAACGTGCTGACCATGTTCGGCATGGTGCTGGCCATCGGCATTCTGGTGGACGACGCCATCGTGGTGGTGGAAAACGTCGAGCGAATCATGGCCACCGAGGGCTTGTCGCCCAAGGAAGCCACGCGCAAGGCCATGCAGCAGATCACAGGAGCCATCATCGGCATCACCCTTGTGCTGGTGGCGGTGTTCATTCCGATGGCGTTCATGCAGGGTTCGGTCGGGGTGATTTACCAGCAGTTCTCGCTGTCGATGGCCACCTCGATCCTGTTCTCGGCCTTCCTCGCCCTGACCTTGACCCCGGCCCTGTGCGCGACACTGCTCAAGCCGATTGCCAAAGGCGAGCACCACGAAAAGACCGGGTTCTTCGGCTGGTTCAACCGTCGCTTCGAACAACTGACGGAGCGCTATCAGGGCTGGGTCGCCTATGCGTTGAAACGTACCGGGCGCTACCTGCTGATCTACGGCGTGCTGCTGATCGGTCTGGGCTTGGCCTTCAGTCGCTTGCCCTCCTCGTTCCTGCCGGTGGAAGACCAGGGTTACACCATCACCGACATCCAGTTGCCACCGGGTGCGAGCAAGAATCGCACTGTGCAGGTGGCCGAGCAGGTTGAAGCGCACAACGCCGGGGAACCGGGCATTCGGGACAGCGTGGTGATTCTCGGATTCAGCTTCTCTGGCAGTGGGCAGAATGCGGCGCTGGCGTTCAGCACGCTCAAAGACTGGTCCGAGCGAGGCAGCGACGACTCGGCAGCTTCGATTGCCGACCGGGCCAACGTCGCCCTCAGCCAGATCAAGGACGCGGTGACGTTTGCCGTACTGCCGCCGCCCGTGGATGGCCTGGGTACGTCCAGCGGATTCGAGTTCCGCCTGCAGGATCGCGGGGGTCTCGGCCATGAGAAGTTGATGCAAGCGCGCACCGAGCTACTCGCGGCTGCCGAAAAAAGCCCGATCCTGATGAACGTGCGCGAAAGTGCCCTGGCCGAGGCGCCGCAGGTGCAACTGATCGTCGACCGCAAGCAGGCCAATGCACTGGGGGTGTCATTTGCCGACGTCGGCAACGTACTGTCCACGGCCGTGGGCTCAGCCTATATCAACGATTTCCCTAATCAGGGGCGGATGCAGCGCGTCGTGGTACAGGCCGAGGGTGACCAGCGCAGCCAGGTGGAAGACCTGCTGAAGATTCACGTGCGCAACACCCACGAAAAAATGGTGCCCTTGTCAGCCTTCGTGCAGGCCACGTGGACGCAGGGCCCGGCGCAGTTGACCCGCTACAACGGCTACCCGGCGATCAGTATTTCCGGTGAACCGACTCCGGGCCACAGCACCGGCGAGGCCATGGCCGAGATCGAGCGGCTGGTGGCGCAAGGCCCGGCGGGCCTTGGCCAGGAATGGACCGGGTTGTCGCTGCAGGAACGGCTGTCCGGCAGCCAGGCGCCGATCCTGCTGGGGCTGTCGCTGTTGATCGTGTTCCTGTGCCTGGCGGCGTTGTACGAGAGCTGGTCGATCCCCACCTCGGTGCTGCTGGTGGTGCCGCTGGGCGTGCTCGGCGCGGTGCTGGCCGTGACCTTGCGCGGGATGCCCAACGACGTGTTCTTCAAGGTCGGGCTGATCACCATCATCGGCCTGTCGGCGAAGAACGCGATCCTGATCATCGAGTTCGCCAAGAGCCTGTACGACGAAGGCCACGACCTGATTGACGCGACCCTGCAAGCGGCACGCCTGCGGTTGCGGCCGATTGTCATGACCTCGTTGGCGTTCATCCTTGGCGTGGTGCCGTTGGCAATCGCCACCGGCGCCAGTTCGGCGAGCCAGCAGGCCATCGGCACCGGGGTGATCGGCGGGATGATCACGGCGACGCTGGCCGTGGTGTTCGTGCCGGTGTTTTTTGTGGTGGTGATGAAGCTGGTGCGCAAGCGCCATAAAAACATCTAACCAACACCACAGCCCCACACCTGTAGGAGCGAGCTCGCTCGCGATGGTCGTCAACGATAACGCGGGGAACCTGACACCCAGCGGCGTTCTTGAGTTCATCGCGAGCAAGCTCGCTCCTACAAAGGTCCTGCGCTATGGTGCACTGACGCCCTGCCACAGTGAGCCTCCATGCCCTACCTCACCCACACCCACCCTCGCCTGTCTGCCGCCACGACGCTCGGTATCGCGGCGGGTATCCTGGTTCCGTCCGATTCAATCATCGGCAAAATACTCATCGGCTGGAATGCCGGGGTCTGGACTTACCTGATCCTGATGTCCTGGCTCGTCGTGCGTTCGAAAGCGACTGATGTGAAACGCATCGCCGAAATCGAAGACGAAAACGCCGGGCTGGTGCTGTTCGTGGTGTGCATTGCGGCAATTGCCAGCCTGGCAGCCATCACCCTCGAACTGGCCGGCGGCAAAGACCTGGAAACCACCCGCAGGCTCCTCCACTACGGCTTCACTGCTTTGACGGTGATCGGTTCGTGGCTGCTGATCGGGGTGATTTTCAGCGTGCACTACGCGCGCCTGTTTTACACCTGGGAAGGCAAGGAGCCGGCACTGCGTTTTGCCGAAGGTCTGACGACACCCAACTACTGGGACTTTTTGTACTTCTCGTTCACCGTCGGCGTGGCGGTGCAGACCTCGGATGTCGGCGTGGCGACACGGGAATTGCGCAAGATCGTGCTGGCGCAGTCGTTGATAGGTTTCCTTTTCAACACGGCCATCCTCGGGTTCTCGATCAACATCGCCGCCGGGCTGTTCAACTGAACGCTGCACAAACGTTTTAGTCATTGGCCTGACGGCCACTTCTCGGTCGTTGTTCGACAATCCATCATCCGGGGCTTGACGGCGAAATGGTTTTTGGTGTCTTCTGAAACCGGTTTCAGATGGATCTCACGAACCACTCGACCCTATAAATCCAATAAAAAGGTTTCAGACCGTGAACGATTTCTCCGCCGCCCAACGCAGCCGCGTGACCATGCTCGACGTGGCCGAACACGCCAAGGTCTCCAAGGCCAGCGTTTCGCGGTTCATCGGCGAAGACCGCGCCCTGCTCTCCGATGCCATTGCCCAGCGCATCGAACAGTCCATTGCCGAACTGGGCTACCGCCCGAACCAGATGGCCCGAGGCCTGAAACGCGGGCGCACCCGCCTGATCGGCATGCTGGTGGCCGATATCCGCAACCCATATTCGATTGCCGTGATGCACGGGGTGGAAACCGCCTGCCGTCAACACGGCTACAGCCTGGTGGTGTGCAACACTGATCGCGACGACGAGCAGGAACGCCAGCACCTGGCACTGCTGCGCTCGTACAACATCGAAGGCCTGATCGTGAACACCCTCGGTCATCACCCTGACGAATTGCACGAACTGCACCGGGAAATGCCCCTGGTACTGGTGGATCGCAAGGTCGAACACCTTGAAAGCGACATGGTCGGCCTGGATAACCCGGCGGCGGTCAAGATGGCCCTTGCACACCTTGAAGAACGCGGCTATCGCGACGTGCTGTTGGTAACAGAGCCGTTTGACGGCACCAGTTCGCGGATCGAGCGGGTCAGCAGTTTCAAGACACAGATCGCACAGCGCCCGGCCCTGCGCGGCACGATGATTGAGACCGGTAGCGAACTGACCGAGCAGCTGAAATCCTTCCTCGCCACTCCAGGCCCTGGCCCGAAAGCGCTGTTTTGCGCAAACGGGATCGCGGCGCTGGCCAGCACCCATGCCTTGCGTGAGCTCAAGTGCAATCTGTTTGAAGACGTGGGGCTGATAGCCCTGGATGACCTGGATTGGTATCCGTTGGTGGGCAGTGGCATCACCGCTTTGGCCCAGCCGACCACCGAGATTGGCGCGAGTGCGTTCGAGTGTCTGCTCAAGCGGTTGCGGGGGGATGACGGAGCGTTGCGGACGCTGGATTTTTCGCCGCAGCTGGTTGTGCGGGGGTCGACCCTTGGCGTTTTCAGATGACTGGACTGGCCCCATCGCGAGCAAGCTCGCTCCCACAGGAGTCTCTGGGGTACACAACATGTATGTACGACACAAAACACTGTGGGAGCGGGCTTGCCCGCGATGAGGCCCGAAAGAACAACACATCACTCACTGATATTTTTTTGAACAAAAATGAAACCGGTTTCAGAGGTACAAAAACAATGAATAAACCAGCCGTTTCCATCAGTCTCTCCAGCTACGGCGCCGATCTGGTGCGCCAACGCGGCCAGGGCAGTTTCATCGCAGTACTGGCCGCCGCCGGGGCCACGCGCATCGAATGGCGCGAAGAGCTGCTGACCTTTGAGAACCCCGAGCACCTGGCCGACGCGACTCAGGCCGAGGGCCTGGAAAGCGTGTACTCATCACCGATGGAACTGTGGCTGGCCGGTCAATCCAAACCCAATCCCGAATTGCTGACAGCACTGCAACGCGCCCAAATGTTCGGCGCCAAATGGCTGAAAGTATCGCTGGGTTACTTCACCGACAACAGCGACCTGCAACGCCTCGCCCCCATGCTCGGCGAAAGTACAGTGCAATTGCTGGTGGAGAACGACCAGACCCTGCACGGTGGCCGCATCGAGCCGTTCCAGCGTTTCTTCAATGAAGTCGAGCAACACAACCTGCCGATCAAAATGACCTTCGATATCGGCAACTGGCAGTGGCAGGATCAGTCCGCCGCCAGCGCCGCACGGTTGCTCGGTCGGCACGTCGGTTATGTGCACTGTAAAGCGGTGACGCGCCGTGCCGACGGCAAACTGGTTGCCATCCCACCCGCCGCCAGCGACTTGCAACAGTGGGAACACCTGCTGCGGCACATGGACCAAGGCGTTATGCGAGCCGCGGAATATCCGCTGCAAGGCGAAGATCTGGTGCAGCTGACAACCGAGCATGTCGCCGCCCTCGCCCACCTCGGCCAATCGTCGCTGGAGAACGCTCATGTCTGAGATCGATATCCTCTCGTTCGGCGAAACCATGGCGATGTTCGTTGCCGAGCAGACCGGCGACCTGGCCCGCGTCAACGCGTTCCACAAACGCATTGCCGGCGCCGACAGCAATGTCGCCATCGGCCTGTCGCGCCTGGGTTTCAACGTGGCATGGTTGAGCCGCGTCGGCGCCGATTCCCTGGGCCGATTCGTGATCGACAGCCTGGAAAAGGAAGGCCTGGATTGCCGCCACGTCGACATCGACCCCGCGCACCCCACCGGTTTCCAACTCAAGTCGCGCACCGACGATGGCAGCGATCCTGTCGTCGAGTACTTTCGCCGTGGCTCGGCGGCCAGTCACTTGTCGTCGCATTCGATCGTGCCCGACTTACTCAAGGCCCGGCATCTGCACGCCACCGGCATTCCTGCGGCGTTGTCGGAAACGGCACGGCAGATGTCCTTCGAATTGATGACCCGCATGCGCGATGCCGGGCGCAGCGTGTCGTTCGACCCCAACCTGCGCCCCAGCCTGTGGGCCAGCGAGCGACTGATGATCACCGAGACCAACCGCCTCGCCGCCCTCGCTCATTGGGTGTTGCCAGGGCTGAGCGAAGGTCGCCTGCTCAGCGGCTTCGAAGACCCGGCCGACATTGCCGCGTTCTACCTCGACCAGGGCGCCGAAGCCGTGGCAATCAAGCTCGGCCCCCACGGTGCTTATTACCGCACGCATCTTGATCAAGGTTTCGTCGCTGGTGTGCCGGTGCAAACGGTGGTCGACACCGTGGGTGCCGGCGATGGATTTGCCGTCGGCATGATCAGCGCACTCCTGGAAAACCACAGCTTTGCCGACGCCGTGCGGCGGGCCAACTGGATTGGCAGCCGTGCGGTGCAGAGTCGGGGGGATATGGAGGGGTTGCCGACCCGATCCGAAATGGTCAGCGAATTTGAGGCCGCCATCGCGAGCAAGCTCGCTCCCACACTGGATCGTATTCCAATGTAATTCCCCTGTGGGAGCGAGCTTGCTCGCGATGAGGCCAGTACAGGCACTGAAGTACAAACCGTTACCTGCTGCGACAAAAACAACAAGCTCAGGAGCATCACCCATGAAAACCGCAACGCTCGCCGCCCGCCGCTGGTGGTACATCATGCCCATCGTGTTCATCACCTACAGCCTGGCGTACCTCGATCGCGCCAACTACGGTTTTGCCGCCGCCTCCGGGATGGCCGCCGACCTGATGATCACGCCGGGCCTGTCGTCGATGCTCGGCGCACTGTTCTTCCTCGGTTACTTTTTCTTCCAGGTGCCAGGGGCGATCTACGCCCAGAAACACAGCGTGAAGAAACTGATTTTCGTCAGTCTGATCCTCTGGGGCAGCCTGGCGACGTTGACCGGGATCGTCTCCAACGCCTACTGGCTGATCGTCATCCGCTTCATGCTCGGCGTGGTCGAAGCCGCGGTGATGCCGGCGATGCTGATCTACCTGTGCCACTGGTTCACCCGTGCCGAACGCTCACGGGCCAACACCTTCCTGATCCTCGGCAACCCGGTGACCATGCTGTGGATGTCGGTGGTCTCGGGGTATCTGGTGCAGCATTACAGCTGGCGCTGGATGTTCATTGTCGAAGGTTTGCCGGCAGTGCTCTGGGCCTTCATCTGGTGGCGTCTGGCCGATGATCGTCCGTCCCAGGCCAAGTGGCTCAACGATCAGGAAAAACAGGATCTGGAAAGCGCACTGGCGGCCGAACAGGTCGGCATCAAAGCGGTGAAGAACTACGCCGAAGCGTTTCGCTCACCCAAAGTGATCATCCTCGCGCTGCAGTTTTTCTGCTGGAGCATCGGTGTCTACGGTTTCGTGTTGTGGCTGCCGTCGATCCTCAAGGCCGGCGCGCAGATGGACATGGTCCAGGCTGGCTGGCTTTCGGCGCTGCCGTACCTGGCAGCGGTAATCGGCATGCTGCTGGTGTCCTGGGGTTCGGACAAACTGCAAAAGCGCAAACGCTTCGTCTGGCCGCCGCTGCTGATTGCCTCGATTGCTTTCTATGGTTCCTACGCGTTGGGTGCCGAACACTTCTGGTGGTCGTACACCCTGCTGGTGATTGCCGGTGCCTGCATGTATGCGCCCTACGGTCCGTTCTTCGCGATCATCCCGGAAATCCTCCCGGCCAACGTCGCGGGCGGTGCCATGGCGCTGATCAACAGCATGGGCGCGCTCGGTTCGTTTGGCGGCTCTTATCTGGTCGGTTACCTGAACAGTTCCACCGGTTCGCCCGGCGCATCCTATCTGTTGATGAGCGGTGCGCTGATGCTTTCGGTGGTGCTCACGGTGTTCCTCAAGCCCGGCGCCAGCGACCGGGAGCGGCCCACGGTAGCGCGCCCCCTCACGGCTCATTCCTGAATTGAAGTTGAGATCACGAAGATGAAAAAGCAGGTCGTCCTGTACAAGAAACTCTCGCCGCTGCTCATGGCTCGCCTGAATGAGCACACCGATGTGACGCTGATCGACAGCCTCGATGCCGAAGGTCTCGGCAAACTGCGCGACGCCCTGCCCCGTGCCCACGGCCTGCTCGGTGCGAGCCTGAAACTCGATGCCGAACTGCTGGACCTGGCGCCCAACCTTGAAGCCATCGCCAGCGTTTCGGTGGGCGTCGACAACTACGACATCGATTACCTTACCGAGCGGCGCATCCTGCTCAGCAACACGCCGGACGTGCTCACCGAAACCACCGCCGACACCGGTTTCGCACTGATCCTGGCCACTGCGCGGCGGGTGGTGGAATTGGCGAACATGGTTCGCGACGGCCAGTGGACCCGCAACATCGGCCCCGCACATTTCGGCAGTGATGTACACGGCAAGACCCTCGGCATCATCGGCATGGGCCGCATCGGCGAGGCGTTGGCCCAGCGCGGGCATTTCGGCTTCGGCATGCCGGTGATCTATCACAGTAACTCGCCGAAACCGGTGGTCGAAAAACGCTTCAATGCCCAGTACTGCAGCCTCAACGACCTGCTGCAGCAGGCGGATTTTGTCTGCCTGACGCTGCCGTTGACCGCCGCAACCGAAGGGCTGATCGGTGCACGGCAGTTCGCGCTGATGCGCCCGGAAACCATCTTCATCAATATTTCCCGAGGAAAAGTCGTGGATGAAGCGGCGCTGATCCAGGCCTTGTGCGAACGACAGATTCGCGCGGCGGGGCTGGATGTGTTCGAGCGCGAGCCGCTAAGTCATGACTCGCCATTGCTGCAACTGGACAATGTGGTGGCGACTCCGCACATGGGCTCGGCCACCCACGAGACACGGGAAGCCATGGCCCGCTGTGCGGTGGACAACCTGTTGGCGGCGCTGGGCGGGCAGCGGCCGGTAAATCTGGTGAATGCCGCTGCCTGGAAAGTCGGGCCTGATCGCGCGAAGTCAGGATGACGTAGCGACCGCCGCGCCGTCAGTGAACGTCATCGTTACCGACAGGGAACGGTTTCCAGCGGCATCTTTGGCCCTTACCTCAAAAACGTCCGCGCTCCCCAAGCCTGAAACCGGGTAACTGGTACCGCTCACCGCAATCCAGCTACCCGAGTTGCGACGCACCTCATAGCCGGTAACCGCGACATTGTCCTGCGATGCGCTCCAGCTCAATAGTGCGTTACCAGGTGTCGAAGGCGTCAGCTTGAGGGCCGTCACGCGAATCGGCGGGACCAGGTCATGGGTCACCACGTTGATCACAGCTGACAACGCCGGTACGGGGCCTTCGGGCCGACGAGGCTGAACGGTGAACCGATACTCACGTTCGGGTACCAACCCCGTGGCGATGTGTTCACGGGTGCTGGTGCGTACGACCGGCCGCCCCGGGCAGGTAACTTCATAGTCGATCAGATAAGAGGCGTCCTGAGGCGCGTCCCAAGTCAACCTCGCTTCGTTGAACGTCCTGCCCGGATTACTCAGGTTTCCGGGTTGTGTCCGGTCCGGGCCGATGGTGACGGTTGCGTATGAAGGGGATGAATATCCTGTCTCGTTGAAGGCTCGCACTTCGATGAAATAGGTCACATCGGGAGACAGGTATCTCAACAGCCAGGTCAGGTGCTCAGTTTCATATCGGGCAATGACTTGCGGGTGTTGACTGAGCAAACCGTAGGCCACCTCGTACCCTGGCTGATTGATCGTGGCCCAACTGACGCGCACGGTATCAAAGGTGTCCAGCACAACCAACGGGCCTGGCTTGGGGGGCAACGGTGGGCCATCCAGCGTTCGTTGAGTGATGCGCGACGGAGGAGATTCGCCGTTGGCATTGCGAGCGCTGACTTCGACGAAATAAAGGGTATTTTTGTTGAGGTTAGCCAGCGTCTCGCGCAGAAGTCGCGTGGTCAATGGATAGACTGTCCCACCGGGTTCGACACCGTAACGGATGACATAATCGACGGCGCCGGTGACGGCGGACCATTGAACCTCCAGCGTCGAGATTGTCGCCGTCGCCCGCAAGCCAGCGGGCGCCCCGGGCACTTGCAAGGTCTGCCGGGTGATCCGCGTCGGTGGCGAATCGCCGACGTTATTGGACGACTGCACATCGAAGTAATAGTTGGTACCGGCGCTCAGGCCACTGACCGTGTGAGCCGCCGCCACCGATGTTGTGGAGCCGATCACCGCGCCACTGGGGGCAAGTCCGTAGCTGATCTTGTAGCTCGACGCATCGGCGGGGCCGGACCAGGTCAGGGCCATGGTGTTTTTGGTGGGTGTGGCACTGAGGTTGGTCGGGCTTGCCGGCACAGAGGCTGCGGGATGGGTTTTGGCCTGGGCGTCCTTGCTGACTGGCGATAGCTCGCTCCCCTTGAGCCCGAAGACCTGGATGAGGTATTGCGTGTTCGGATTGAGCCCGCTGATGATATAGGTCAAGGAGTTGATAGGAACATCGAACTCGCCGACGGTGGGGCCGCCGAGCACTCCCCACTTCACCCGCGAACCGGTATGCCCACCACCGGCCGTGTACCCCCAGATCACCCGTATGGTCGACGTCGACTGGGCGGACGCGGTAATGGCGATTGGCGGCATTACGTAAGCGGTATCGGTCAAGGGTGGTTCGTATTCATGCCCGCTCATCCAGAAGTCTCCAGCAACGGTTTGTCTGTTTCCATTTAAATACCGTTTGCGGGTGCACCACCACTGACAGAACTGATAGTGGCGGTCAGTTGATTTCTATGCTTGTCACGGCCTGATCTGGCCCGGGGACAGGTTGGGGAATATCGAAATCCGGATCGCCGATGGACAACAACAGGACATCGACGCCCTGCTCGCGCAATTGCAGCGACGAACGGGCATATCGGTGCCGATCGAAAACTGCCCCTTGCCTCGGCATCTATCCGGTGAAAATCTGCGTGGTGACTCGACTCCGTTCAATACACAAAACCGCGTCTAATCAAAAAATTAACGCGCATTTCTCGGGACATCATCACTCGAAGATCCCTCCTACAACCACTGGAGCATTCGGCTGACAGCCTTTTCCATAACGCCTGATTAAAGTCCCTCACCTGTAATTTCTGACAGGTTCCAAGTCGGAGGATTCGCGCTATAAAAAGACCTCACCTACAGCCCTGTACCGGGCTTTGTAGGACGGCCCAGCGAACCATGCCTTTATGAAGTAGGACGATTCTGCCGCGCCCACGCCGTCAATGATGATGAATGGGAGATCCACAATGCATCAGTCCGCTACCCCCTCAGTTCGCTCATCGATAACCCCGCTCACTCAGCTCGATCAGGAGGTCGCTCAACCGAAGAAAATCAAGCTCACCCCCAGGGAAAAAGAAGTCCTGATGTGGATCGCAGCGGGCAAATCGTCCTGGGAAATCGCGCAGATCATCAGTTGTACCGAGTCTGGTGTGAACTACCACTTTTGCAACATTCGCCGAAAATTCGACGTGAGCTCACGCTGGGTTGCCTTGGTCAAGGCGCTGGAACAAGGCTTGATCCGAATGCCTTGAACTTGCTGCTCTCATCAAGGGGCCGCGTGTCGTCGCCCCTGTTGAGACATTTCATGAATCCGGAACACAAGCCTCAATTCTTGCCGTCTACACCCGCCCGCCAAAGTGCCTGTGACGATACGTCCGTATCGTACGGGCACCGAACCGACTCCCCGCAACGCATCATTCTCGCCGACGACCATCCCGTGGTGCTGGGAGGCGCGAAAATTGCCCTGTGCTCGCCACCTGGCTCGATGTTTTCGGTGGTCGCCCTGGCACACAACGCCGATGAACTGATCAACCATCTGGAGCACACACCCTGTGACCTGGTGATCAGCGATTATTCGATGCCCTATGGGCGCTTTCCCGATGGCATGGCGTTGATGGGCTATCTCAAGCGCCACTTTGCCCACATCCCGCTGGTGGTGATGACCACGATGCGCAACCCTTCGCTGTTGCAGGCATTGTTGAACGCTGGCGTCAAAGGTCTGTTCGACAAGCGCAGTCCGATGAAGGAATTGAAACGGGCGGCACAGAGGGTGGTCGGCGGGCGAAGCTACCTCTGCCCGACTTTCGCCAGCGCTCTGCAGGCCCAGACCCTGGTCGAGTCTCAAAGCGGTACGGCAGCGGTGAGTCTTTCCGAGCGTGAACTGGAGGTGGTGCGGCTGTTCGTCCAGGGTTTGTCCGGCCGGCAGATCGCGGCGCTGCTTAACCGCAGCGAAAAAACCATCAGCCGACAGAAACGCACCGCCATGGACAAGTTGGGACTTGACCATGACGGTGGGTTGGTGGAGTTTGCGCGGGTGAGTGGGTTGATGTAGTGAAGTCCTGCGAAAGTCATCAACCCATCCACTCCCCCCCTACAAGTCACTAGATAGAGATTCTTAAATAAATATAACTAAGGTTGCTCCCTGAATCTGGCGGACTCTTTTGGAACATCCATCCAATTACTCTTTTTCTTTGGCGCAGGCATACCTGTTGTGGGATCTATACCACCTCTATCCAAATATCTTTGCCTATCGAACAAACCCAGCTTATTGAATTCTTTGGTGGAGAGTGGCTTTGGCGGCTTCGGAGCAGGTATCGCTGGGCCAGGTTTAGTTTGTGCCACTGCTTGTCGCGATTGTTGAGGAGCATAATTCACGGCAGGAGTGGCACGACTCGGTCCCGGCATAGAGGGCACCGGTGCGGATGAGATACTGCTAACCCCCCTGGAACCGGTTTGTTGAGCAACCGATGTCGTCGCCCCAAACGTGCTGGATCCACGGGTGGTAGTCATCGTAAAGCCGCTCAATAGGTCATCGCTAGCTCCCACTGTCGAGCTCGCTGCATTTGTTGCCTGGCCCGCAGTTCTTGACGCTCCCTGTAGGACCGAGCGGGACGTTCTTGCCGCTCCCTGGCCTGCGGCCTGGCCCGCCTCGCCGACGCCGCTAAACATCAAAAGCGCGAATAGTTTTAACTTAAGATGCCCTGTCGGATCCGTATAACCCACCGGATTCCCCGCCACATACGCATACCCATTCATCCCCCCTTTCCCGAACGGGCTCAAACTGTCCGGACTTTCAAACCGCATCAATGTCGAATTGAGTGCCCGATACCCTTTCCCCAGCAAATACCGACCATCGCGCACTTCACGCTGTTCACCGTTGTACCCCAGCGCCCCTTCCCCACCGACCGAATAACCATAGGGCGTATAAGCCAGGTCCAGACGTTCACCGTGGCCGAGTTCATGCAGCACGCTGCTCTTGTCATCAGCGGCCAGCAGCAGGGACTTTGGGCTGGCACCTTCCTGGTGCTCGGCGAGCACGACACCTTCTGCTCGAACGAAGGTGCTGCTGTCCGCGCCTTTTACCAGGTTGACCAAATCACCATTCTGGTAAAAACGCCGTTCGTTGCCGCTGTCGGAACCGCTGCCGCTGAGGATGTCGAGCGCGTCGTATTGATAATCGCCGAGGGACTCACCAGACAACGCACTGACGCTGATCAAGCGGCTCAGGCTGTCGTAACCCAATAGGCGCCCGGCTTCATCATTCAACAAGTTGCCGTTGGCGTCATAGTTGAAGTCGATCCTGGGCGGATAATCGGGATCGCCGGGGCGTGGTGGACTCAGTTCATTGTCCAGCGCGCTCAACTGACAGGGGTCTTCGTTGTTGTATTCGAAGTAAATCGAATGACGACCGCCATCGAAGGTGGTCTCCAGGTACGTCAAATTGTCCTTCTCATCGAAACCGAACAGTTGGCCGATGATGGTTTTGCCATACGGGTCCACCGGACACTCACTGCCTTCACAGCGGTAATCCACCAGCCGCCCTCGTTCATCGTAGGCGTAGGTCTCATCGCGCAGCAGGTCACTGCCTTGCTGCAACATGCGGTGGGTCAGGCGGTCCGCTTCGTCGTAGGTCTGGGCCAAGGTTTGGATGACACCCTGCCCAAAGTCGAACGTACGCAGTACTTCACGTCCATAATCGTCGTAGGCGATCGTGGTTTCCAGGACTTGATCGCCGTCGACCGTCCTGATCGACTTGACTCGCGCCAGATCATCATAGGTAAACGTTGAATGCGTGTTGCCCAAGCGGGTTTCGATCAACTGCGCGCGCGGATTGTAGGTGTAGGTCTGGTGCTGTCCAAGCACATCGATGTAGTTGAGCAGACGCGCCTGGCGACTGTATTGGTAGTGCATCACGTACGGCTCTTCATTGGCCGCCCCACGGCGTTCGCTTTTCAACTCACCGGTACTGAAATACTCACGTTCAAGTACATGGGTAATGCCGTTCTCATCGACTTCCTGGGTTTTCCTCAAGCGCGCATTTTGCTGATCGTATGTAAAGACAGCGGTGCTCTCCACAGCGATTCGCTGTTCCGGGTCTTCGCCCAGTTCCGGCCGATAAACGTAATCCGTCGTGACGCCGCTGGGGCGCAGTACGCTTTTGGGCTGGCTTTGCCCTGGATCGAAGGTGTATTCGCTTCGCCGCCCGCCGGTGGTGGATGCCGTCATGCGATCGAGGCCATCGAACTCCTGGGTACCCAGTTCGATACCGCCGACACTGATGCGCGTCGGCAAGTCTTCGGTGCTATGGGGCGCATACTCACGCTCGACCTCGTAGTAGTCCGGCAACACGGTCTTGACCATGCGATCGAACGCATCGTATTCGTAGGCAGTCCGGTTCCCCATGGGGTCATGCTCTTCAGCGGTGCGACCCATACCGTCATAGCGATAAAGGTGTTCGCTGTAGGCCACGGCGCCGGGTGCGGTTGGGTCGACGCCCTTGGCATAACGCTTGATGCTGTCCGGCTTGTCGAAGAGGTTATTGGCGGTGACGGTTTTGCCGGTGGCATCCTTGCCCTCGACTTCCAGCCACTGGGTCGTGGTTTGGTGGATGGGGTCGGTCACCTCATGTTCCTCGACACCATCGGCCCGTACCACACAGCGTTGCTCTCCCCAGTCGTCGTAGCGCAAAAGGCTGGTCAACGGGACGTTCTTCGGCCCTTCCCAGTCGATGACCGTCTCGCTGATCAACTGTTCACGGTTGTTGTATGTGGCTTCGTAGGTCAGGCGCGGTTCGTCGTTCGGGTTGAATCCTGGCGCGTCGGCGTCCTGCCGGGCTTCCTTGATCGGCCGGTTGAAGCCGTCCAGCCACGTGGTGGTGGTGACTCCCTTTACGTCGCAAGCGGTTTGCAGAGCCTGCTGCCCGGCAGCGTTGGTCAATCTGTAAGTATAGGAACGGCTGGCTTCGTAAGCGGTATTGGGGGCCACGGTCTCCTTGGTCACCCGGCTCAGCAAGTCGTATTCGTAGGCGATTTCGACATCGCTATCGTCTCGGTTGAGCAACGGTTCGCCGTTGAACATGGAATGCATCAGCGTGTGTCGCTTGCGCACCGGTTTCGTGGCGCTGTCATCAAACCCGACGATTTCGATGTCGGTGTGCAATACCGGTTCGTCGGTCCGGGCATACCGGGCCATGCGATAGCTGTAATGGGTCGCGGTGACATTGCCTTTGTGCGCCACCTCGTCCAGCCGTTTGCGGCCATGCTCGAATGGGTTGCCTGGATCATTGAAGTAAGCATACGTCGTTGTTGTCAGCTCCAGTTCGTTACCGGTGCGGATCTGCATCAGCGTTTCATTTTCTATCGCCAGCCACTTTTCCCTATCGATCAGGCTCGGCAGTTCGCTGTAGGTGTAACGGGTCTGCAGGGTCGGCGCATTGCCGTAGTCGGACTTCGCCGGGGTCACGGTCTTGCGCTTGAGGTTGCGCACGAACCCCTGGGGGTCTGCCGGGCAGCCGTCCTCGCCTTCGGCCTTGTACCACTCGCTGGTTTCGGTGACGCCGTTGGCGTTGACCTGGGTCAGCAGGTTGCCGAAATTGTCATAGGTGGTGGACACGGTTTCCACATGGCGCGGGGTCGTGGCGGCGACCAGGTGCCAGGTCTCGGTCACGGTTTTCGGCAACTGGCAATAAGGCGGCTGGTCCTTGAACTCCAGGTTCGGGACGAGGTGATATTCGGTGTCGGTTCTTTTGAGGGTGTGCTTGCTTGGGTCGCTGCTGTACTGGGTGGTTTCTTCCAGCGTTTGCAAATGGAAGTGATTGAACACCCGCCGGGTTTCCTCGACTTTCTGGTTGCCGATGCCGTCCCAGAGGATCTCGGTGGTTTCATACCAGTAAGTCGAACTCACCTTGTACAGGTTGTCCAAACCGTCGTCGCTCCAGGACACGCCGCTGCCATAGCCGAGAAAGTTGTGGTCGCGAGCGTCGTACTCATAGCGTTTTTCGACCGCGGGTTGGCCGAACCCCGGGTTACGCACGTGACGTTCGACCCGTGGCAACTTGCGTGAGGCCAGGCCTGGGAAGGCGTGCGACTTCGCCGAGTAGGTCACGGTTTCCCGGGCGCCGGTGGGGGTATCGACTTGTGCGAGGCAGGTCAGGCCCTCCTTGAGCACGTAGCCAAACCGCCAGGAGGCCTGGTCGTCGGTGGGCAGGATCAGGCTCGTGGTCTCGCCGCCGACGATGTTCATGCGGAACAGGGCTTCATACGCACTGCCCGGAAACAGCGTGATATCCAGCCAGTTGGTGTTGCGTACCAGCGTAAGCAGTGGCGTGCCATCGGCGTTGCGGATGCTGCTGAGCAGCGGCCCCGTGCCGAAGGCCACGTAATCGAGCGAAACGCTGTGGCCCTGGGGCGAACGCATTTGCACCGGCAGGGCTATATCACCTTGAACACGCGCCAGGATTTCTACCAGGCCGGATTTATGCTCGACGCGGTAACGCTGGTTGCCCAGGTCATGGAAGTGGAAGGAATCGATTTTTTTCTCGGGAATCTCCGCCCCGTTGGCGCCGGGATTGACCTTGAAACTTTCTCCGGTGTAGAGCGACAGCATGCGGTTGGTGGTGTTGAACTGTGACAGTTTCAGGTCCCAGCCCTTGCCGAAGCCGCTGTCGGGTGTGTTGAACGGGTTGAAGATCAGCTGCAGGGGAACTATCGGGCCGCACAGGTTATTGGCTTTCAGTTCGGGTAAGGAAATGGCGCAAGTGTATTGCCCGGTGCGAGGGTCGACCTGGCTAAGTATGAAACTCATGAAGTTGAAGGCGTTGGAATGCACAGCGGTAGATGTAGACATTGTTCACATCCCACAATAATAAATATTTAAGGAGGTGCGAAGCAGAATGCCTCGCACCTGGGTCTTTCTTTAATGTCAGGAGCCGATAATTCTCAGCTTGTTCCGGTTATTGCCATCAAAGCCAATGGCCACGGTGTGCCGATTGCCATAATCATCATAAACAATCAGATTCAACGCGGAATCGAAATCAGACTTGGCATATTGATCATATTGCCAATATTGACGGCGGTGCAGACTGAACAGCACTTGCCCCGCAGGTACCGGATGTCCTGGATCAACAATAGGATCCGGAATGTTTCCGTCCATACGACGCAGTAGAATGCCGTCAATATGAAGAATCTGCTTGCCATCTCCATTTTTAACATCGGGCACCGCGTAACCAGTAATACTGTGCACGTCTTCAAGCTGTGTATTGCTTTCCCATTTGAGCATGCTCGTATTGCCCACGAATTCGACATGCCGAATACCGAGCTGTACACCTCTTATCATCAACTTAAGAAAATAATAATCAATGGTTTCCAGATCTACCTCATCGTCCTTATCGCCTTTTACCCGGACCGGAGGATTATCACCGAAGGTAAACACCACCTGACCAATCGTCCCGCCCTCAGGTGGTTGAATGGCAATTAGTTGGCGGGCTTTGTTGTTGCCTTCGCCGTCCTCTGGCGAGGGATTGGAATAGAACGGATAATTGTTGTCATTTCGAATACGTGCCGCCACCATGAGGCTTTCGACCTTATGGCACTGAACGAAGAATTCCTTCGTATGCAGTCGCCCCGCCTTTTTCTGATCAGGGTTCGCCTCTTGGGATACCGCCGTTTCCTGGTATTTTCTGTAGTCATTTTCGGTTTCAGTGACATGCCACTTGTCTCCGACAGGCACTCCACCGGCCCCTACTTCCGGCAGCGGATTTTTGTCGTTGGCCGACACCAGGCTGATACTTTCGTATTCTCGATCCGACAGTTCCGGCGCGGCAGGGCCACCGTCGTAAACGGCAGGCCTGACCCGAACCACCACTTTGGCCTGTTGCAAGCCATTGGCGTACACACGGGTAGGTACGGGGTCGACAGCGAAATCAAAGGTATCGAGTGCAAGCCAACTCGAGGCTCGGGCATGCTCGGACAAATAGATAATGCTGTAACCCACCGTGTCGAAAAAATCGCCTTCATGAACGACCTTCACGACGCTGTAGGGCGAGGTGATGTTAGTGGGCGCGGTGAAAACCCCGGTCGTCGGGTTGATGCTGCCTTGCCCGGCCACCACTTCCCACTTGAACTGATCGGGTCGCAGGTTGTTGGGCACTTTCAGCAACGCCGAACTGCTCGGCCGCAAACCGGGCACAAAGGCCGGAGAGATGTTCAAGGCGAAGTTACCCTGACGTAACAACACGGTAGCGGTGGTTTTTTCCCCTGTGCTGGTGTCTTCGACATCAAACTCCGCCACTTGCAGGGCACCGTCGGGCAAGTTGGTTTGCGGCGGGGTATAAATCGCCTCGTTACCGTTGGGTATCAGTGTGCCCGGCCCCCCTTTCGCGGTCCATCTGATGGGACCGGCCCCCAGTGTGGTCGCCTTGAGCGTCACGCTCTTGCGATCTTCCATTTCGATCAGCGACATCGACGGCGTGACCACAACACCGCTCAACGCCACAGTGACCAGCGCCGAAGCGGTCACTTCATTACCGGTGGCCGGATCGGTGTAAGTGGCGGTCACCACGTTGCGCGCCGCCGTACCTTCGAGCAACTGCGCGGCCGGTGCGGTGTACTCGCCATTGACGATGGTCCCGGTCGCCCGGGCGCCGTCGACGCTGCGTACGCCCCAGATGACATCGGCGGCCCGATAGCCCAACTGGCGAATTGTGAACACTTGCTTCTGGTCCGCCTTGACCACCGGCATCAGCGGGTCGAGGGTGAACGTGGTTTCCTTGGGATCGATCTGGCCGTACAAGGCCAGGTCGCCTGGCAGACGCGCGTCTGTCAGTTGCAAGGCGTTGAGTTCAGGGAATATCAGGTTGCTGATGGCTAATGTGTTGATTTCGGGAATACCGAAGCTTTTAAAGATCGCCGTATCGCGAAAAAAGCTAGTGTACTCATTAAGCGTTGAGTTAACTTGTGGTAAAAACACTTTAATAAAACGCTGAATAAACTCAATATTAATATAACTGGCGGTGACAGCGTCATAATTAGAGTTAAATGAGACCTGCGGTGTTCTCGCCTGAAACGTTAAAACATTCAAAGGACCAACAACAGGATCAAATTTTATTTTTACGTCGTAAGTCACTTCTGCGTCAGAGGGATACTTATCATTAACCCACAAATCACGAATCCAAACCTCAAACCTTTGCTTCTGCTCACCCGTCCAAGTAGCCTCCAAAGCATTATCGGCACCAGCGACTATCTTCAGGGCATCAACATCGATTCCACTGAACGATAGTTTATGCTCTCCAACATTATAGACCTCCTCTATATGCGTCACAAAATCGGCCCATCTATGAAAGTATCCAGGCAATGGCAATTCACCAGAAACAGCCCTAAGGGATCGAGCAATATTATTAGACTCTGTCATACGCTCAAAACGCACACCATGACCAATCATATTTTGTATTGGATCCTGGAAATACCAATCAAACACCGCCCGACTGGCCAACACCAACGAACCTGAATACTTGGCTTTCCCTTGGGCATCCCTGTCATTGGGAATCAGGTAATCCAGGGACGTTTCAGTCGGTTCATCACCTTCCTTCGAATTCCCCTTGGTACGCACCATCAATACGACAGCACCCTCGCCATAATCGTCGGAAGTACGAATTTTTCCTTCATCGGTGGCCATGGTGCGAATCTTGAACGAACGCGGAGCCAGCAGGTCGACATCGCGCAAGTCCAGCATCCCCAGCGTGTAAACCCGATCCTCCGGCTTTTGCTCGAGGAACAGGGCCTTGAAAAAATCCCCCAGCAACTCCTGTGATTTGTCCTCATTGACCAGATTGCAACGACAGTTATAGGCATCGCCGATATCCAGAATGACTTTACCCTGCTCATTGACCGAGCCCGTACTGCCGGCCAGATCGATGTCCATGGTCAGCGTATGGCCCTGGTGTGCGCTGACCACGTAACTTCTCAATACCGCAGCGGGGATTTGATTGTTACCCTTGCGCACATAAGACACTGTGCCAGAAACAATATCCATGGTCGCGGTCACGCGGGAATCACGCAATGAGGCTTTTTCGAAACTCAGGCGCGGGTGACTGAGTATTACCCCGCTTAGTTCCAGCAGCTCCTCGCCGTCGGGGGTCATCGGGCAGACACCAGAGATACGCTTCAAGAAACTGTGCTGGTTGAACCGGGTAATGTATTGCTGTTCCAACAGGCTATTAACTTTTGCCCTGTTCATGAACACAACGGCGTCCCAGCCGAGCGTGATCGATTTCCCCTGCATTCGGGTAGTTAATTCTGCCAGCGAATAATTAGCCATGATGATGCCGCCTTGTTAAAAGATAAAAACAATAAGTTTCTTTACGCTTTGCCGCATCGACACTACATCAGTGAGTTTTCACCGGCCGCGAGGGCCAGATTTACATCCTCAATCAATTCCACATACTTCGTTAACGGCAAGGGAACGGCGGCAACCGCATGGGTATCAACAAAGGGCCCCGGAACGGTGCCCAATACAACCACAAAACTGCCAGGCACCATGGCACTGGGCTCGGTATATACGCCGGTTTTGTCATTGAAATTACCCGGACCGTGTAACAATCTCCATGTAACCAACTCAGGATCGATAGGGCCGTTTTTCCCTCTTAGTTCAAATTGCACGGTACCTGTGGAGGGGTCGCTCGCTTCGCTTAGATGCATCGGAGTACCAATCGTTGTGCCGCGAATCAATATATGAACGTAGGCATAAGTCGTTACATTGTTGACAGTTGTTTTGATTTCAATTTTGTCCACAGGAAAAGGCATGTCTGGATCAATGTTTTTTCCGGCTTCATAGAGGTATTGATTCGGATTACCTTCGACCGGTTTGAGCGTCGACCCCCATTGTGGCGTCAGGATCTTCCACTCCAGCCTCTCGCCTTTTAACGATTCGGCTTCCAGTATTTCTGTCCTGCCGGGATCACAGGCAACGTACATCGGATTGGCCTTGATGCTGTGGTGAACCACCGAAACCAGTGCGGAGCTTTCTACCGGTTGACCGTTCAAGGTGCCTTTGGCGGTGACCAGCGCGGCGACAAAACCTTCGTCCAGTACCCCGGCGGCAGGCGCTGTGTATTCACCTGTCGAGCTGATCACACCGGGCTGCGCCAGATTGCCGTCGACATCTTTCACGCTCCACAGCACATTCGACGGCATGGGCGACAGGGTGAATTGCAGTTTGCTGCCGGCCTCTATGGTCGAGTTCATCGGCGCCAGGGCGATGCTCGTACGAAGCGGATCGATCTGACCAAACAACGCCAGATCACCCGGGACAAAGGCATCGCTCAGCTGCAAGGCGTTTTGCCCCGGGAACAGCAGGTTCCGGGCCAGGAAAGTGTCTATGGTTGGCGTTGTGAGTTTTTTCAGGATTTCCAGAAGTTTGGGTCGGAAATAATCCTCAATGATAGGAATCATGTTGACCCCTTCCCACATCATATCAAACAAGTGTTCGAATCCAGTCACCTTCATTTCAAAGTTTGAAGAGGCTGGATCATGAGTGAAATTGACGACCCCCGTATTTTTATCAAGGTTGACATTGAAGTCCACAGTGTAATTACAGACAAAACTTAGAGGCCCCTCCTCTTCATCGTCCGGGTATGGAAATTGATAATCAATTACTCGGGTAAATCGTGTGGTATAGCTCTTGTTCCAGGCAAAGCTGATTTTGTTACCTTGACCACTTATAGTGAGCGCGGGGCCACCTTCGTCCACCTTGAACCACGAATACAGGTTGGCTGTAAATACTGCAGGAAAATCATCACTTCTTACCCTGTAATGATGGATAAATTCATGCGAGATTCCTCCGGTACTCCCACGCAAACTCCAGCCAACATCCTGCCCAGCACCATTGCCATTTGTGTAATCCAGAAAGTTGATGCCATAACCGATGTCGGCTCTCGCCGGCCCGCGCATGATCTTGTCGAACAACACCCTGCTCGACAGCAGCATCGCCCCAGTGTATTTGGCACCGTTCCCGTCAGCCGGAATCAGATAAGGTGAATTGGCATTTGGAAAAGACGTGCCATCGGTGCCATCCCTCAAGGTAATGAACATCATCACCGCACCATCGCCGTAGGCTTCATCCCCCATCACGGCGAGGGGGTCCGACTTCATGGTTCGGATTTCGAAGTTCTTTGGCGTCAAGACATCATTCAAGTCCCCGGTCAATCGTCCAAGCGGGAATTGCTTCTGTTCAGGCGTCAATTCTTTTTCGAAATACTCTTGGAAACGCCTGCCGACATCGGCCTGGGTCAGGTCGCCGACGACAAAGTTGGCCATGAATCTATCGGCGTTTTTCAAGTCGATCACAACGTCCCCAGGCCCGCTGACAGTGCCTTTGGTAACTCGCTGATCCATCCAGAGTTGCGGCCCGCCAATTGGCAGTAACTGCTGCATTTTCGAGACGTGAGTCGCTCCACCGGATGAGTTGGTGCTGACAATCATGCCCCCCACCATGTCCATGGTCAGACGCGCCCTTGCACCCTCGCTGGGGTCCGCGCTTTCAAACGACAAACGCGGAGCACTCAACTTCAAGTTATAGATGTGCTCCTTGTATGACCCGTCCCCCCACTCCGCGACCATTTTCATGGGTTCGATATAATTACCGGAGTTAAAGCGTTGAACATACTGTTGAAACAGCAACTCGTTAGCCTTGCGCTGATCGTACAAACTTACCGCATCCCAACCATAGGTCAGGGATTTCCCCTGCATATAATTAACTAGTTCCGCCAACGGTCTTTTGCTCATGATATTGCTTCCTTTTTTTGGAGTACAGGCGACTGTGCTTTCAATCCAGCAACTTTATCGATAGAGGGCTAAACGGAAAAAACGAGTTCCCACCGTCGAAACTCACACTGGCCCGTAAGGTAAAGAGCGCGTTTGTCGCAATGCCCGCCAAGTGCGTTTTCATTAGACGAGTCTTGACTCTACCGGTAACTTCCTCAGGCAAAACATCGCGCACCGGCAGGATTTCCCGCTCGCCCACTGCGCTGGAGCTCAACCACACGCGCACTCGCTGCCGTGTTGAAATGAACGGCCAAAGGTCGACACTCAAAATCGCACCCGCGTCTGGAACATCCGATAATTTCAGCGTGGCGGGTGAGCCGATTTGAACTTTTTCGCACTCGAGGCCAGGAAGATTGGAGAGGGGGCGAACATACAACTGCAGCGCAGGCTCGGCATCCTGGCCAGCAACCTGGTAAATGACTTCAACGGTTTTGCCGAAGTTAGGCGGCAACACATCCGCTGGCACTTTGAACTTCATGGGGTTGAGTTGACTTGGCACTGCGGTTTCGTAGGATCCACTGCTGCCGAATCCATTCCACATCGCCTTTACCGGGTCGCCATCGCCAATCGTAGCGCCGGCAGGAATGGTGATGTATGCACCGTCAATGGCCAGGATCGGATTCAATTCATCCCGACCGCCGACAACCACACTGCGATCGACCGATGGCGTCGGCAATACCAGCGGTTCCCGGATGGTTAATTGCAATTCATCGCCGCGACCAGCCGCATCGGGTCGGGCATATTCATAGAGGATGTTTACCGCACCGCCGCGATTGTCCAGCAGCCATTGTTGGCCAATTGGAACTTCGACTTTGCCGCTCTCGATATGGGAGCTGTCGATTTTCAAATACTGAATGGTGTTTTTGTTCGGGCCACTGCCCGCTCCGGTGCGCGTTCCGTACACCAGCACTTCATCACCTACACGGATGCCCCAGTAAATCGGGATCACCACGCGAATCCCTTGTGGAAACTGCCCGGGGTTGATTTCGCTGCCGGTCAGGTCCTTGATGCTGGCCACGGGCAATTGCGCAATACCAGGTGCTGTCACCAGAAAGGTGCGCTCGGCGGACAAGGTATCGGCCAACGCACCAGACGACGCGTAAGTGATCTCATAACTCAGGGTAATTTTGCCCCCGCGCAATGCGACCACATAGGATTTCGCGATGGTCCAGCTCAGCACCTGCCGGGGATTGTTGGTTGGATCGGTATCGGTGTCGCTCAAGATTTTGACAGGCGGATTGAAAACCGGGCCAGGGCTACCGTCAGCGCGTTCACCTTTCCAGATGAGCCTGTACCTGTCGCCGTTGTTCATCACACCAACGGGCGCCAGCGCGATGGTCATATTGCTCTCGATCGCATCCGGGTCCAGCTGCAAGTTATGGGACTCTTTTATCTGGGGGGCCGACAACAATCCCTGCTTGCCAACGCCAAAGTGAATTCGTTTTGACTCTTCCCTGTCTCCCCCGTCAGCACGTTTTAAACAATATGAATAGAACACCTGCCCTTTATTCAATAAGTGCACGAAATGATTGGCAATCGGCATCAGGAATCCATATTCCGTTTCCTGATCAGGATCGACATCAATTGGAATGTCCTTGACATCCACCGGAGTACCATCTTCCGCCAAACCAATCCAACTTTGATAAAGGGTGTCACCCAGTAGCGGATCTGGGTATTTTGCGTAGGTATCAAGTGGCGCACCGTTCAAGGAGTCCGGATCAAGCGCACCGTTGATCAAGAGTGGAATAGTAGGTGCATCTAAATCGCCGGGAGCCATATGCGAGTTCCTTATTTACTTGAAATACTGAGCAGACACTCAGTGAAAAAACCAATAGGCAGTATGTTTTACACCCATTCACCGGCACTGAATACCTAGCAGTTCTGCTAGGTTGCGAACGTAACCTTCAGTGCTAAAGTCGGGACAGAAGCCCCCCACGCCTACTCGCAAGCCCTATCAAACGAGGTCTTAAAACATGAATTCACTCAATAAACTTCGCACATCACTTACAACCTGCACGCTGCTCGTACTTTACGCTGCAAGCTTCATTGCCAGTGCGCAAGAGGCAAGTGGCGGTGCGTACGGCGACATCACGTTCTTTAATTCGAGAAATGAAAAAATATGTTCATTATCAGTCCCTGAAACCAGTCAGTTTTTCGACTTTAGCTCAAGTAGCCAACATTGTGAAAACAATAGTGCCGCCACTTTTCAGCTGGAAAATATCCCCTCGGCAACACTCATTCAGTTTTATGAAAATGAACATTGCTCTGATTCGAAACTGAACGATAATTTTTTCGTAAAACTGCAAACAGTCAAACAACCCACCGACTGGACCAATCCACTCTCTCAAATGAATTTCAAGGACTTTAAAAATAAAAAGACTGGCGACCTCATTCCGAAGAAAAACATTCGCGTCAATGATAAATGGGAAGGAAGTGAATACTCCGAAGTCGATTGGGATGAGCGAATCAGCTGCGTTTATATCAAGCGTTCGCAGCCCGCCGACTAAAAAACTCGGTCGGTTATTCACAGCCGTTCATTAATTCCTGCTGATACGAAGTGAGGCCACTTCCATGAGTAGTTCCAGCGTCATCCAGTCCAACGCGTTCAACTTCATGAGTTTCATTCAAAGCGAAGTCGACTCCCGCACCGGGCAATACGCCTGCGTCATTTCCCTGCCAGAACTCAAGGCCAATAACCTGTGCGGCCCGGTCGTCCCCCTGCAACTTAAATTCAACCCGCTCAATGCACCCGACAGCGGCTTCGGCAAGGGCTGGAACCTGCTACTGTCACAGTTCAACACCACCAACCGCATGCTGTCGCTCTACACCGGCGAAAGTTTCAAGGTCAATCCCGGCGCCAATGGGGTGGACATTCCCGAAAAAAAAATCGATTCCTTCCACTTCCATGACCTGGGCAACCAGCGTTACCGCGTCGAGCATAAATCCGGCCTGGTAGAAATCCTGGCGCGTGTTCAAGGTGATATAGCCCTGCCGGTGCAAATGCGTTCGCCCCAGGGCCACAGCGTTTCGCTCGAATACGTGGCCTTCGGTACGGGGCCGCTGCTCAGCAGCATCCGCAACGCCGATGGCACGCAAATGCTCAAGCTGGTGCGCAGCACCAACTGGCTGGACATCACGCTGTTTCCGGACAGTGCGCATGAAACCCTGTTTCGTCTATACATCGAAGGCGGCGAAACCAGAAGCCTGATCCTGCCCACCGACGACCAGGCCTCCTGGCGTTTTGGCTACGTGTTCAAGGAGGGCCTGACCTGCCTCGCGCAGGTCGATACCCCCACCGGCGCCCGGGAAACCGTCACCTATTCGGCCAAACCGCACTCCTTCCCGGGCCTGGCCTCACGCAAGTTGCCGCGGGTCGAGCGTCACGTGCGTAACCCTGGGTTCGGCCAACCCGCGGTCGAAACCCGCTATGAGTACGACGCTCGCGACCACAACTTTCTCGGCTATGGCAGCGGCGTGTCCTGGAGCGACGACGGTTTGGACAACCTGTACAAGGTGGGTCGGACGTACTGGTATGAAACCACCGAGATCCTCTGGGACGGCATTGGCAACCAGAAAATCCAGGAAACCCGGCGGGTGTTCAACCACTTCCATTTGCAGACGCAGGAAGAAACCATCCAGTACAGCAGCGACCCAAGCAAGCACACCCTTAAAAGAACCGACACCGAATATCACCTCGTCCCGAACCTAGCGTTCAAGGACCAACCGCCTTACTGCCAGTTGCCGAAAACCGTGACCCAGACCTGGCACCTGGTCGCCGCGACGACGCCGCGCCACGTGGAAACCGTGTCCACCACCTATGACAATTTCGGCAACCTGCTGACCCAGGTCAACGCCAACGGCGTCACCGAAACCAGCGAGTGGTACAAGGCCGAAGGCGAGGACGGTTGCCCGGCAGACCCCCAGGGGTTCGTGCGCAACCTCAAGCGCACGACCGTGATCCCGGCGAAGTCCGACTACGGCAACGCGCCGACCCTGCAGACCCGTTACACCTACGGCGAACACCCGAGCCTGATCGACAAGGAAACGTGGCTGGCGCTAAAGGACGAAACGCTGGTGCATAGCGTCGATGGTCAAGAAGCGGCAGAGGTGCGCCACCTCCGCCATGACTACATCATCCAACCAACGGATCCAGCGAGCCATGGCCTGCTGCGCCAAATGACACAAAGACTCAATGGCCAGGACGATACCCTGACCACCACCCGATACACTTACAACGTCACCCGCAACGCTCGCATCAACGCCCTGGTCATGCGAACGGACAGTGAAGTGATCGGTTTCGACGACACGCCAGGCGCGCCCGTTCGCAAAACCATCACCAAAGAAGTCTCGCTGCACAACGGTCAAGAAGTTTCGGTCATGGATGGCACCGACACCGCCATCGCGTACCGCCATGACCGACTCGGCCGGGTCGTCGAAGAAATCGCGTCACCCGGCTCGGTTGCTCACGAAGCCAGACGCACCTACCTCTATACACTCACCAATGGCGGCAATGGTCAACAGGCCACGGAGCGTGTCACTGACGTCAACGGTGTCGAAACCGTCAATTACCTGGACGGGTTCAGCCGGGTCATCAGGAACACCCGACGTGATGCCGATGGGATGGGGGGGGATACTGAAAAATTTCGCGACACCTATCTGGCAACCTATAACAACCGTGGGCATTTAATCACCGAAACCGATATCGACTGGGAAGGTGCGGCCGACAAGCCCTTGCTCAAACGCTTCGAATATGACGCCTGGGGTGAGCAATACAAAGTGATCGGGCCCGATGGCGTGGCGCATGTCACTGAGGTCGATCCGACGACAAACACCCTGCGTACGTGGAGCGAAAGTACCGTACTTCCCATCAGGCAGGTTGGAAAAACCCGGAGCACGCTCAATGTGTTCGGCAAGGAAGACAAGGTCGAAGCGCTGGATGCACAAGGCAAGATGGTCGCTGAACGTCTGTTCCTCTATGACGGACTGGGGAACTGCGTTGAACAAATCAACGAAATGGGTGAATCCACCCGGTTCGAGTACGACCTGTTTTCCCGACTGCATGTCACCACCTTGCCCGACTACACGGCAATCCGTCGGTCTTATGCAGCGCACAGTGCCGATGAACTGGCGACGAAAATCGAGGCGATCGTCAACGAAGTCCCAGTCAACGTCGGCGAGCAGACCTACGATGGTCTGGAGCGGCGCACGGCATTGGCCGTCGGGAACTATGTTCAGCGTTTCGAATACGAGGCAGGCCGATCTCAAGTCAGCAAGATGATCACCGCCAGCCAAAAAACCATCACCTATGAATACCAGCTCGGACTGGTGGACTTGCCGGTGGGCAGCATAGCTCCCGATGAGCAGTCCAGCTTTACCTATGATGAACGGAGCGCGAAGCTGACCCTGTCGCAAAACACCCAGGGCAAACATGTGTTCGGCTACAGCTCTACGGGTGAGTTGCGCAATGAACGCTGGACCGACAAGGCATCGAGCAAAGAATGGGAAACCACCTACAGCCACACGTTGAACGGACGCCCTCTGAGCCGCCTCGACACCAATGGTCTGGCATGCACCTATACCTATGATGACCGCGCCCGGATTAAAACCATCGCGCAGGGTCAATTGCTGGCCAGTTTCGACTACGACGATCTGGGGCGGGCAAACGTAGTCACCACCCGCAATCAACACACCGGCCAAGTGTTGCAAACCACGCTGACCTTCGACGATCAGGGCCGGGAGATCAGTCGTGAAATGTTGCTCGACGGCCACCCCAAACAAACGGTAAGCCAGACCTACCGTAGCGACAGCAAGTTGCGGACCCGGCATTTGCAGGTGGCGGATCAGACCCAATTGCTGGAGACCTTCGACTACGATCCGCGTGGGCGCATGGTGGCCTACTACTGCGATGGCCCCGCCCTGCCCCAGGACCGTTATAAAAATCCGATCAAGGAACAACTGTTCATATTCGACGCGCTGGACAACGTCACCGAGGTCTACACGCAGTTTGCCGATGGAAGCGGCGACGAATCCATGAGCTATTTTTCACCGCACGACCCATGTCAGTTGATCGAAGTCACTCACAAGCACCCCGACTACCCCCCCAGTTGCAAGCTCGAGTACGACGGCGATGGCAACCTGCTGCAGGATGAAAACGGTCAGACCCTGCATTACGACAGCCAGGGGCGCTTGTTGCGGGTGAGCGCTGCGGACGGCACCACGGTCAGCCATTACCGGTATGACGCACACAACCATTTACTGGGTGTCACCAAAGCTGGCACGGCAGAAACCTTGCACTTCTATCAGGACGAGCGCCTGGCACGGACCGAACAGGCCGACAAGAAAATCCACTACCTTTACATCGCAGATCAGCCCTTGGGCCAACAGCAACAAGATGACCCGGAGCAGACCCTGCTGTTGTTGACCGACAACAAAAACAGCGTATTGGCCGAAGGCGAGCACGACCAACTGCGCAGAGCGGTGTATGGCGCCTATGGCGAACGCAATCCTGACGATGATCTGAAATGCCTGCTTGGCTTCAACGGCGAAGTGCGTGACGAAATCAGCGGCTGGTATCTGCTGGGTCGTGGTTACCGTGCGTACAACCCGACCTTGATGCGTTTCCACAGCCCGGACTCGTACAGCCCGTTCGGCGCCGGCGGGATCAATCGTTACGCCTATTGCGCCGGCGACCCGATCAACTTCGTCGATCCTACGGGGCACGCCAATCGAGGGATAAACCTGAAAGGGGTGTTTGGCGCATTCCTGGCAAGTGTGGGTATCCTTTTGACCGTCGCGGCGGTTATCGTCGCCCCACCGATAGGGGTGGCTTCCACCATTTTCAACGGTTCGTTAGCAGCAGTGGGCGTGGGTTTCGGGGGGGTTGCCGTCTACGAAGGAGTCATGGCGACTCACGCGGTGAAGCTGAAAGATCGCGAAAGGTATGAGAAGAGCGCGATGATTGCTGGTGGACTTGACGCTCTATTTGGTGTGGTAGGCCTTTATTTTGCAATGAAAGAGGCCGCAAAAAGGACAGCCGCGGCAGCGGCAGCGGCGGCTCAATCACGTTGGCATGATACGGCCGGGGCGGGGCTGAACAACACAAATTTCATTATACCTAGACCGAAGCTGATTAATAACCGGACTGCTAGTGCGGATGCAGCGACTCAGGTGAATTCTGGACCGCCAGTGCCTCCCAAACCAAAACGTTCAGCACGCAGCCCTGTGCCGGATGAGGGCCCACAACCAGGACCAAGTCGGAACTTACAACCGGTTACGCGTCCAAGCCCAGAGCCACCCACGCAGAGCGTTAGTCAGAATTCTAATTCAAATAGGGCAGGATACAACTTTAACCACCATAGACGGGATCAAGCCAGTAAAACAACCATTAAGAATAACAAGGTAGTAGATTTGCCTACTACTTGGAACGCCTACGGCATCAATCCTGAAACTACAGTAAATGATAAGGTTCACCTCCTCAACCAAGCTCTAATTTTGCGCAAACCTAACTAAAATCACTCCAAACGGACTCCACTTCAAAGAAGCAGGAGTCCGTTTTTTTTTGCAAAAAAAGATAATCCCTTCCCAGCAGAAACTGAGAGTTCTCTCATATCCCCCGCCCCACCCCATCACTAAACTCCCGCCGTCGAGACGATCCAACATCCCACTACTCGCTCACTTCCTCCGTGAGCACTTCCCGGCGTCGTCTCGGGTCTATAACGCCGGGCCAACACAACTAAGGATTTGTAACATGAAAGCTTCTTTACTCGCGCTGCCGCTTGGCCTGGCACTGAGCCTGGGCGCCACTTCGGCATTCGCCAACACCGGCACCATCAACTTCACCGGCAAAATCAGCACCGCCTCCTGCCCGATCGAAATCGTCAACCCGGACAGTGGCGCGGTGAGCAACCTGGTCAATCTGGGTTCGGTGGATAGCGGTGTGTTTACCGGCGTCGGTTCGATAGGCGGCGGTCGTGGCTTCCAGATGCGCATCACCCCCGGCAGCGGCTGCGTGCTAGACCCAGCCAAACTCAATGCAACCGTGACTTACACGTCGGTTCAAGGCGGCGCTGGTGATCACTACGGCATCAAGCCGGTTGCCGGCGCAGCGAAAGGCGTTGCGGTGGGCATCAAGGACAACACCAATACCCTGGTGAAAAATGGCACCAAATCGGCCATCTACCCCCTCAGTGAAACTGACCCGACCTTGATGTATTTCACCGCGGTGTACATCGCCACAGCGGCGACCGTGGACGCCGGTCCTGCCGATGCGGATGTCAACTTCCGCGTCGATATCAACTGATACTTCTTTCATTTGCATGAGCAACGGGCCACTGCGCCCGTTGCTTTCTGCTGTTTTTTCGATTTAGGGTTTTATCATGTCTGGCTTGACTAACCACTCTGTTCGTTATCGAACAGGGTTACTTGCTGCTTTTGTGCTGGGCGCTACGAGTCTTTGGTTACCCGAAAGTTATGCTGCCCTGACCGTCAGCAATACTCGTGTAGTGTTCGACAGTGACAAACGCAATGTTTCACTGAGTGTCAATAACCCCAGTAACAAACCCTTCGCCGTGCAAACCTGGGTTAACACCGTTGCCGACGATCAGACCACTGCCGTTCCCTTCATCGCCTCTCCACCGCTGTTTCGCTTGAATGCCGGCAAAGAGCAACAAATTCAAATCAATGCATTGCCCAACACTTTGCCGAAAGATCGCGAATCACTTTTTTATTTCAACGTCCAGGAAATACCGCAACGGGAAAGTGCCGAAATAAATCAGCTGAACATTTCATTGCGCACACGCATCAAGTTGTTCTATCGCCCAATTGAAATCAAGCGCAATGCCCTGGACGCCTTGAAGGACTTGAGTTGGTCGGTCAAGAAAGTCGACGGTCAAAGCCGCCTGGTGCTGAACAACCCCACCCCGTTTCATGTGTCTTTCGTGCGCATAGAACTCAATGCGAACGGCCAGACCGCTTCCCTTAAAGACACGCCCATGTCGCTGCCGTTCGAATCCCGGACTTATGAACTGGACGGCTTCAAACCGCGCCCGGGGATGCAGGTGAGCTTCTCGGTGATCACCGATTTCGGCGGATACACCGACCCGATGACGTTGCCGGTTCAATTCGATCTTTAACAGGTGCGGACGTTTGCCATGATTTTCTTTCCGTACCGCAACATAACGCCTGCCCGTCGTCTGTTCCCCGTTTTCATTTTTGCCGGTGGCAGCCTTGCGATGCTGGAGATTCGCCCGGCCGTGGCCGAGGGTGACGTGGAGTTTCAGTCCAGCTTCATGCGTCAAACCGACAACCGCGCCAGCGATGCCGGCGCATTGGCCTTGAAGTCACTCTCCACGGGCCAGGACCTGCTGCCGGGACGCTATCTGGTGAGCATCGATGTCAATCGCAGCTTCTTTGACCGGCGCGAGATCGAGTTCGTCGCCAATGCCGAAGGCAATGGACTGACACCCTGCCTGTCGGCGCAGTTGATCGCGGAAATCGGCGTGAAGCTCGATGCGCTGGCCGACCCTGAAATGGCGCAGGGAACATGCATCGATCTGGCGCGCCTGGTGCCTGGCGCGTCGGCGCAGCTTGACGGAGGTCAGTTGGCCCTGTCGATTTCCGTTCCGCAAATTGCCATGCGTCGCGATGTGGCCGGTCACGTCGACCCGGATCTTTGGGATTACGGAATCAATTCGGCGTTCATCAACTATCAGGTGTCCGCGCAACAGGGCAGTAGCGCTCGCGCCGGCCATAACAGCAGTCAGGACCTGTATTTCAACAGCGGCTTGAACCTGGGGGCGTGGCGCCTGCGCAGCAACAATGTGTTCCGCAGCGACGCCCAGGGTGAACGCACATGGTCGCGCGCCTATACCTATCTGCAACGGGACATTCCCGACACGCATTCGCAACTGACAGTCGGCGAGACCTACACCCCCGGCGATATATTCAGAAGCATTCCGATCAGAGGGGTCCAGGTGGCTTCCGACCTGGGCATGCTGCCTGACTCGCAGCAAAATTATGCCCCGGTGGTGCGGGGTGTGGCGCAGACCCGGGCCAGGCTCGAAATCCGTCAGAACGGCTATCCGATCTACTCCACCTACGTCAGTGCCGGGCCCTATGAAATCAACGACCTGACGATCGCCGGTGGCAGTGGCGAACTGGAAATCATCCTGACCGAAGCCGACGGCCAGGTGCGACGCTTCACCCAACCCTATTCGACGCTCAATAACCTGCTGCGCGAAGGCATCTGGCGCTACAGCGCCAGCCTGGGGCGCTACAACGCACCGACCTACTCAGTGGACGATGCGATGGTTTGGCAAGGAACGCTGGCGACCGGCGTTGGCTGGAATTCGACGCTTTATGGCGGCTTGATGGCCAATGATTTTTATCAGGCCAGCACACTGGGCATCGGCAAAAACCTGGGCGCGCTCGGCGCGCTGTCGCTCGATGCAACACGCTCTTCGGCCGATATCGACACCCGTGACAGCAGCCGTAACGTTCAGGGCATGAGTTATGCGGTCAAGTACGGCAAGACATTCGACACCAGAACCAATCTGCGCTTTGCCGGGTATCGCTACTCGACCGAAGGCTATCGTGACTTCGCCGAAGCCATACGCGAGCGCAGTGCCGACCGTGGTTACCACGGCAGTCGGCGCAGCCTGCTGGAGGCCTCGGTGTTCCAGGACGTCGGCGCCTATAGCTCGCTTAGCCTGACACTGTCCCAGGAAGAATTCTGGCGCTCCGATTATCGGCAGCGACAATTCCAGTTCAACTTCAGCACCCGCCATAACGCCATCAGCTACAACCTGTATGCCTCGCAATCGCTCAATGACCAGCAGTCCAGTGACCGTCAGTTCGGCTTGAGCATTTCAGTGCCACTGGATTTCGGCCGCTCGACCAGCGCCACCTTTGACGTGCGGTCCAACCGCGGCTTGTATAGCCAGCGGGCCACCCTGTCGGGCCTGACCGAGGGCGACCGCCTCAACTATCGGGCGTCGGTGGCCAACAATGAATATGACGATCAAACCGCCGAATTGGCATTGGGCTACCAGACCTCTGTTGCCAGCATCGGCGCCGGCTTTACTCAAGGTTCGGCGTACAACAATCTGTCGCTCAATGCCAGCGGCGCCTTGTTGCTTCATTCGGACGGGTTGGCGCTCGGCCCGTACCTGGGAGAAACCAGCGGCCTGGCCCATGTTCCGCAGATCCCCGGCGTCGGTCTGGTCAACGCCGCAAGCGTCAAGACCAATGACCAGGGCTACGCCTTGATTCCTTACCTGCAGCCCTATCGGGTGAACCGGGTCATCCTCGACACCGACCAACTCGATCCCAATGTGGAGATCGACAATGGCATCGCCCAGGTGGTGCCTCGTCGAGGCTCCGTGGTGAAGGTGGCATTTCCTGCCCGAGTCGTACAACGGCTGGTATTGACCGCTCGTGACAGCCTTGGCGCTCCCCTGCCCTTTGGTGCGCAGGTCAGCAATGGCGATGGCGAAGTACTCGGCATTGTCGGCCAGGCTGGCCAGGTGCTTCTGAGCACCGTCGATGGTGTGCAAACCCTGACTGTGCAATGGGGCAACGCGGTCACCGAGCAATGCCTGCTGCAGGTCGATGTTCAGGCAATGCCCATGGAGCAGGGTTATCGGGTTCAGGATCTGACTTGCCGCTGATGTAACCCCTCGTCCTTCAACACCCGGTGCGCCCGTACGCGCGCCGGGTGCTTTTTTCAGGAACACAGCATGTCGAAAAAAATACTCTCAGGCGTTCTGCTCACGCTCGCCACCTGTGGACTGTTGCCCTTCAATTCTGCTTACGCCAACGGCTGCTACTGGGCTAACGGCAATGCCGGTCCGATCAACTATGTCGCCAACCTGGGTGTGCAGTACATTCCTCGAGACGCCAAAATCGGCGATCCGATCGGTCCGATCGAGCAACCATTTCTTCTGAGTGGCGGCGGCTTGTCCGTCCATTGCATAACGGACGGTGCGCGGCTGACGTTCAATGCCATGGCAACCGCCCCGCCGGCACCCGGCCCGGCACCAAGACTGAACGGTGCTCCGGCGAGCGGAACGGTGCTTGCCACCAATATCGATGGCGTTGGAGCACTGATCAAACTGGGCAGTCCGTATGACGGAGCCACCACTGGCTTCTGGAAGCTCAACTCGGTTGACAGTACGGTGCCCTTCGACGGCTACATCGACTTCAGCACGCCATTCGCGCTGCAGCATTCGGTGCTGCGCGGCACGGTCACACTCATAAAAACCGGGCAGATCGGCCGAGGCATGCACCCGCTGGACTCCGGCAATGAAATGTTCAAGGCCTCCTTCACCGACGTGCCCAATGCTTTCAGCCTGGCCTTGAGCGGCTCGGTCACCCAGGCAGAATGCACATTGTCCACCAACCCGGTGAGTGCCGACCCGGTCAAGCTTGGCGAATGGCCAGACACCGACTTCAAGGGCGAGGGTCATACCACCCTGGCTGTTCCTTTCAGCATTGCATTGAACTCCTGCATTTCCGACCCGTTGCCCGGCGGCTTCGTGGCCAATGCGCATATTCGGCTGGACCCGGTGGCGGGCTCCACCACGCTGGATGCCGGCAAGGGCTTGTTCAGTCTGGGCAGTGGTGCCACCGCGAAGGGAGTCGGCATTCAGATACTGGGACGCGATGCCATGACGCCCGTGGCATTGGAGAGCGATGTGATCCAAGGCGTCATTCCGGCCAGCGGCGGCATGCTCCTGGAATTCAACGCCCGTTATTATCAGACCGGCCCGACCACGGACGTCTCGGCGGGTTCGGCGGATGCGTCACTGGCCTTTACCATTACCTACAAGTAAGCCTCACCCCCGGCAGGTCCGCTTGCCGGGGGCGAGCCCCTTGATCACACAATCACTTTTATCTGCATCGCCCTGAAAGGACGGTAGCTATACCCCTGATCAAAACTGACGCCGGCGTACAAAGTGAACGTGCTGTTGAGCGTCAGCGCCGCAACGTAATCCTTGGGCAAGGGGGTGGAGAACTTCCCGCCACCGGAAATCGGGGTCGGTCCGGCAGTGAGAAAGTCGGTCGGGACCGAGGCCGCCACTGCCCACACGTTGATCAACTGTGAGTCCGTATGGTACGCCCACTCTTCGATCTGGATATTCGCGCCCGACTGGGCAACGGTGGCCTTGGAGAGCGTCGCCGGGGAGCCGATCTGCGCCTTGTCGCATTCGACCGAACCGAAGGACGTTGACGATATTTCATCGATGCTCAGGGTGAAGGTCGCGGAAACGCTGGTACCGGCCCGATAACGGACCTCGACCTTGCGGCCATCGCCCTGGACCGGAATGTTTGCCGCGACGATGGCAGCCGCAATGGCGAACTCCAGCCCCCCGGTGACAGTCGGCCTGACGCCGACCACAGAACCGACCCCACTCTCGCCACCCAGCCCGATGAAATCCACGGTCACCTCTTCTCCCGGGTCGATTTCGTCCTTGGGCACCACCACCGTGATGCCGTTTACGCCTCTGAATGGATTCAACACACCGGTGCCAGCGGGTGTACTCGACGCTTCCTTGACCGTGGGAAATTTGCGCGGGGTGGGTGGGCGGATATTGACGATGAGCTCGACCGGTCTGGACAACACATCGTCGCCGTTGCCCGCCCTGTCACGCACCCGATAGGTTGCAAAAAAATTACCGTTGGCACGGCGAAGCAGATCACCGGAAAAGGCCACCTGCACAGGCTTACCCAGGTCAGCTTGAGCGAGTGTTTTTGTATAAGCGACTTGCTGCCCGCCCGGGGAAGTTTCCCAATAAACACTGATCACATCCCCTACTTTTTTTGTGTTGTAGTCGGGCAGCGTTGCCAACACCTGATCGTTGTTGGCCGGGTCGGCGAGGTAAGCGGCGGTGATGGCGTTGGGCGGCAGGACTTCGGGCGGGAAAATCAGTTTGCTGTCGGCTGCGAGCAAGGGCTGTTGTGTATCAAGTGTCAACGGCAGGTCGAATGAATCCGCTGCCTCGCCGTTGAAAATCGTCACCCTGTAATTGAACAGGTGTTCGCCATCGTTATTGCGCAGCCAGGCCTGTGGTACTAAGAGGTAACGATCCGTATCGTCGATCGGCTGGCTCCACCGGCGAGTCACCAGTGCATTCGGGTTGCCATCAACGAACAGCTCGACTGTTTCCTCGGCAATATCGGGATGGGAGTTCTCCGCTACGGTAAACCAGACTTTCAGATCGGAATGGGTCAATGCCTCCGGCAACAGATTGGTTTCACCGCCCGGAACATCCGGCAGTAGCCCGTCGATCTCGGGCGGGGGCATTTCCGGGTTGCGGGAAGAGCGGACACTGCTGGACTTGACCATGAACAAAACTCCTCGAAAAAAACAAAGAAGAAAAACCCCCGACAGGTTTCTCTTCTTTGCCTCATGAAAAGAACATTGAACCGGTAGTGCATTGGCCTACAGACGGGTCGAGATCAAGCCAAATGTTTACCAGCTATAGCGCGCGCCCACGTTGAAGCCCCAAGGCTGCTCTATCTTGTCGCCATTGCTGTAATCAAGGTCCAAATGCATGGAAACCTTGTCAGTCACCGCCATGGCCACGCCCGCGCCCAACTCGCCACGAGAGCCCGACAGGTCGGTACTGAAACGGTTGTCATTGACCTCGACATCGCTGTTCTTGGCAAACTCGTGTACGTACGCGGCACGCAGGTACGGCTGGACCGTTTTACCTTGCGCCCAGGTAAAGTTGCGACCCACCGTGGTACCGACTTTACCCAGCAAGGAATGCACACGATCACCTTTGGCGGCCAGGCCGTTGTCCAGCTCGTAATCGGCGCCATCGATCATCACACCGGACAGTTGAGCGTAGGGCTCGACAAAGTAGTCATCCGCCAGCTTGATGTTTCGCCCAAACTCCAGCGACGCACCGATGCCGTCAGTGTCGTAATTGCCCTTGGTTTTCTTGCCGTCGCTGAGTCGAACGTCGGATTCGTTCTGGAACCGGTTGTATTTGACGACACCGTCGAAGTAATAGCCGCTCTGCGCGTCCAGCCAGGTCGTATAGGCACCCAGGTAGTAGCTGTCGACTTCACCGTTCGTGCCACGGCTCATGTCCAGGTCGGACTGGCTGTAACCGCCCAGCACACCGACCAGCCATTGCCCGTCGCCCATGGGCAGCGGCGCATCGGCACCGAACGAAATGCCTTGCTGGGTTTGCTTGTAGGCCACGCCGGCGCTGTCACTCACGTTGTATTTATTGCCATAGGCACGGATCCAGCCACCGGCCTTGCCCTGATCCATGCGCACCTCGCCCATGCGGGTGCGCAACGTGCTGAGTTCACCGTACCAGACCGTCGGGGCCGCGTTGAACAACGCCATGACCGATTGTGTACCAGGGCTGATCGCCCGTGTGGCCGTGTCCAGGACCCACTCGTTGTCGCCTTGCTTGATCAGGTCGTAGGAAAACGCCCCGAGGTCCACGGCACCACCGGCCAAGGCGAAGGTGGCGTCACCCGAGCCGATACTCACCACGGCCTTGGAGCCTGCCCCTACCGGTTCAGTGCCCTGGCTGTCGAGGGCAATAAGATGGTTGCCACTGGCGTTGCCAGACACGGTCAGGGTATCCACCTGCCCGGTGGTGAAGTTGTTGTGCATATAGAACGTTCCCCCCGTACCCGACAGGGTTTTCAAGGAGAGATTGAAATACTGCCCCGGGTTGCCGAACTGGACGCCACCGCCGTTGAGCGAAAGGTTTTTGACACGGCCGTCACCGACCATCACCCAGCGTGCATCGTTGTTGACGGTCAGGTTCTCGACGTTTTCCAGGCGCCCGGTCAAGGTTGCGGCGCGGTCCAGCAGCACTTCGGCGCTGCTGCCGTCGGCCACGACGATATCGCCGACGAGGTGACTGTTGTTGACCGCGAAGTTGGCCGCCGCGCCGTTGAGCACTTCCAGCAATATGCCGTTGCCACCTTTGAGCGTGGAACCATTATTGACCTCGATATTAACCTGCTCACTGTTGGTCTGGTTCACGCCTTGTATAACAATCGCCGAGCCATTGACTCCCTCGACATGGCTGTTGTTCAAAACCAGCGCATCGTCGGTAATCAAATCATTGCTGAACAGCCTGACCCCATTGAGCCCACCCATGACGGTGCTGTCAGTGGCGGATATTCTGCTGCCAAACGCTTCGATGCCGATGCTGGCGGCATTGGTACCGATGACGCGTGCACCGGATTGCAGCGTCAGTTGGCTCTCGGCGCTGACGGTGGCGCCACGGTTACCACCGACGATTTCACTGTCGCTGACCGTCGCACTCGAGGCTGACCTGCCAGCACGTATCAGACTCAGCCCGGTGCTGGCGCTGACCACTCTGCTTTTATTGGCAATAGTCGCCTCGCTCCCGGACAGCCGAACGCCATTGGCGGCACCCGTTGCATTGACCGCCGTGCCGTTGAGCGTCACCTTCGAACCGGTTTGCGCGCTAATTTCCCGGGTGGTGGCGCCATTCGCCGTCAGGCTGGCCGCGTTGATCAGTCGATACTCATCAGCCGCAACAGAGCCGTCGATGGTTTTGCTCCGGCCATCAATCAAGTCCGCAAGCGCGCTTGGGGCAATCAGGAATAATGGCGTCAACGTGGCCAGTTTGAACCAGTACGCAAGCGGTGTGACGGGAAATGAATGAATGAGTCGCATAGGGTCGCTCCTGAATACAGCAACGGACTGTAAATTCGCGCCGACAGGATGCCGTTGAACCGGGTCGGGCGGTTTAGGGACGGCGATCCTAAGTAAAATGCGTACTTGCGGTATGTAGGATTTATCCTCAAAACGCTTGGCACCGCTCAACGGGCCGTTTGGTTTGAGTGAGAACAAACCTGCCACCGGATCCGGGTCGATACGAACCGAAGCAGTCCGTGCCGACCCGGCATAATCAAGCTAGGGGCCCGTAATCGGGCAGGATCCCGTCGGTGTGCTGAACGCTGTGCGAACGATCCACGGCTCCGATTCAATGTCTTCGGTGCCGTCATTGAAGAAATACTGAATCTTCAGGCGACCTACACGAGTTGGGTTTTCGTCGTAAAGCGGCAGGATATGTTTATCGTACGGCTGCACTAGAAACGTGAATCCCGTCACCGGGAACCCGGTGGTACCGAGCGTAAAGTCAGCCTTGAACTCCGCGCCGATAATCGGATCCTCGGCGGAGCCCAGGTTGCCTCTCATGGGTGTGACGATGACACTGATCTTGTCCCCCGACACAAGCAAACCGGTCAGGTCCGGTATATCGGCCTTGAGCGATCCATCGGGTTCCAGAGTGTTACAACGCGGGAAGCCATCGGGTACGGGAATGGTGGGGAAACTCGCACGGGGTAGTTCTACTGCAATCGCATTGACCACGACATTCGTTGTTGGCGAGTACAGATCGTTCACCAGGCCCGGCGCGCTCACCCGGTAGTGGACGGGCACCGGATTACCGTTGCCGCCTTTCTTGATGTACGACCAGGGAATGTTGACCTTGTAAGGACCGCCCGGCACATGCTCGGGATCGGCATCGTCAAATTCGACCTGCGCCTCGACCAAACGCTCGCCGTTCCAGTAAAAGTCGATGATGTGGCCATTCTTCGCGTCGCTGTACCAATCGAAGTGGTAGGTGGCGTCCTTGTCCTTATCGGCCCGAGTCAGTTCATTGGTCCGGCTCGCATCGAAGTTCTTGACTTCACCTTCGAGCAGGCCCGGGTGGATCGGGTTGGGCCAGTCTACCGGCGGCCATGGGTCGGGCCATGGCACAGCCACCTCAAAGTTGACGTCAAAGTCGTCACCCACTGGACCGAACAAGCGTCCCTGGCGAACAACGTGGTAGCTTACCCGCGTTGATTTCACCCCGGTCGTCATCCGTCCATAGTCTTCAAGCATCAGCTTGTTGGGCAACACCTGTATTTCAATATCTGAGGGTGGAACGCTTCCCAGATCGTGGTCGCCCAAGACCTGAGCTCCCCACTGCAAACGAATGCGATCCCCGCCTTTGGCGTTGTCAAACCTGAAGATCCATGTACTCACACCGTGAGCAACATGCTGCATGTTCAAGGGGCCGGGGTTGGCTTGCGGCACACGCGGCGCGAACAGGTTGGTGGGCAACGGGCCGAACGTGAGGCTGACTTTTTTGTAAAGCGCCGGCGGGCTATCGTTGAACGCTTTATCGCGCAAGGCATAGGTAACCAGCGCCTTGGCATCGCCAAACGCGCGGATCTTGTCTGCGTCAATGTCGACTTTGCTATCGGTGATGCCCGGTGCGGGCGCCGGCCCGACATAAATCGGGGGGGTAGTGGTGGGGTCTTCCGGGATGTTGTCTTCATCAACCAGGTACACGGCAATTATATCAGTGGCTTGCCAATCCCCGTAGCCAGGGATGGTCATGGACAATTTGCCGCCGACCGGCAGCAACACATCGTCGAGGTAGTCCCCTGCAAATACCGGCGCCTTTGGCGCATCGTGTTTATAAGGCGGTAGTCGATCGCAAATGACCGTGGTGATAAACGAGTCAAATTCGTCCCCCGCAAAATCGAACAGTTTGTAGCGCAGGCGGCACGTCGCGTCATCCGGCAGCGCATTGGTCGGGATTAACATGTCAAACGGAAAGGTTTCGGGATACGTGCCACCATCGGTTGGCATCGTGAACACATGAGAGGCTACTGTTGAAAAGGTGCCTGAACCAGGGTCAATCTGCAGTTCGACTGTTTCTTCCATACCAGCGAATGGCGCCTTGTTTTCCCACTCCGGGACTTTGACCTTGAGCCCGCCATTGTCCTTCAGTCTTGGCCCATGGAGGAGCTTGGTTGCGAGGTCCGCAAAAGCGTCCGAGGCAATAATCAACTCCATGTCGGCAAGCTTTGCCCGATACTTGGAGCGCATTTTCAGATAGGCGCTGTTCGCTTCCTGTTGCGCCCGGATGTCCTGATCGATCGACATGCTCTTACCCTCCTGTCACGCCATTTGAGCCATAGGCAGCGCTACGGCTGATCCATAGGTCAACAGCGTGGGCGTTGCGGGCAAGCCAAAAAATGGTCCAGCGCAGCAAGCCAAACTGACCTTGGGCGGATTAAACGCTCATGAAAAAAAAAGCGATACTGTCAAAGTTGACAGGTGGGGGCCGATTCCCTGCGCAGGAAGGATGGCGCGCGCAGGGTGCAAAACGGTGAAGAAGAGCTCAAGACCGCGACGAAAAAATCAGGCCCGCCGCCCTTCAAGCATATTCGTCACACACATCACGATACGTCGGCAGGCGTCCGCCAGCTTCGGCCGATCCACCACCAGACCGATGCGAATATGCCCCGCCGCACTCGGCCCGAAGGCTTCGCCGGCCAGCACCGACACGCCATAACCGTCCAGCAGCCGCTCGGCAAAATGTTGGGCGGACAACCCGGTCTGGCGCACGTCGACCATCACGAACATGCCGCCATCGGGGCGAATCGCCTGGATGCCAGGGCACAGATTCAAACTGGCGCACACCAGGTCGCGACGCTGGCGATATTCCTCTCGCATCTGCGCCACGTGCGGCAGGTTTTCATCCAGCGCCAATTGCGCGGCGTTCTGGATGAAATCCGGAATGCCAAACAGCATGCACAACGACAGATTCACCAAATGTTCACACAGCGAATGCGGCCCGATCACCCAACCCACCCGCCAGCCACTCATAGCGTGGGATTTCGACAGGCTATTGATCGTCGCCGTGCGTTCGGCCATGCCGGGCAAACTCGCGGGGCTGATGTGCTCGCCCTCGAACAGCAACTCGCTGTACACCTCGTCGCTGATCAACCACAGGTCATGGCGAATGCACAATGCGGCCAGCGCTTTCCAGGCCGTCAGCGACAGGCTGGCGCCGGAGGGGTTGTTCGGGCTGTTGAGCAACATCGCGCGGGTGTTCGGCGTGATCAGTGCCGCGACATCCGCCGGATCGACCCGAAAGCCGTTCTGCGAGCGCACCGGCACCGGCACCACTTTCGCCCCGCAGGCACCGAACACGCCTTCGTAGGTCACGTACATCGGCTCGGCGACGAGCACTTCGTCCCCCGGGTCGAGCAGGCATTGAGCAACCGAATACACCGCGCACTGCGCCCCGGGGAATACGATCACGTGCTGCGCATCCACGGCCTGGCCGCTGCGTCGGCGATGATGGCGGGCGATGCTGTCGCGCAGGCCTTGGCTGCCGCGCACCGCCGGGTAGTGCGTGTCGCCGGCCAGCAAACTGCCAATCGCGGCCTGGACGATGGGTTGTGGGGTGTCGAAATCCGGGTCGCCGATCGATAGCAGCAAGACATCGACACCCTGCTCGCGCAGCGCCAGTGCTCGATCGTGAATCCGCCAGGCTGCCGCTCCGTCACCGGCAATTCGTTGGGTCAAGGCTGAGTAGCGCATGGCGTTCTCCTGTCGCGCGTGTTCCTTGCCTCAACCCTATATTAAATCGCGAAACACGCCACCCCGCAGGCACCTGTTTAATAGCGTTTAAGTAATGCGCTGCTGAGGATTTCCAACAGCGTGATGCTGGCGGAGATCACGGCGAACCAGGTGCTGTAACGGGAATCCTGTAGGAGCGAGCTTGCTCGCGAAAAACCAGAGAATGTCGCGGGGTGTCTGACTGGGCGCGTTACCGTTCACCACCATCGCGAGCAAGCTCGCTCCTACAGGGGGCGCGGCGTTGTACGAGCAGCCAGCCGCCAAACCCGCGCCACATCGGTCGCCCGCTCACGCAACAAGCGCGGTGCTTCGGCACAAGCCTGCTCCAGGGTCATCGGCCCGCTCGCCAGGGCAAACGCAGCGTCGATACCGTGCTCGTACAGTGCCTGATAGCCCTCGCCCAACGTGCCAGCGATGACAATGACCGGCACGCCGTGTTCCCGGGCGACCCGCGCCACGCCAAACGGCGTCTTGCCGCGCAGGGTTTGCGCATCGAAACGCCCTTCACCGGTGATCAGCAGATCGGCGCCTGCAACGGCGTCGGCCAACCCCACCAGTTCGGCAACCACCTCGACTCCGGCCTTGAATTGCGCACCGAGGAACGCCTTGGCGGCAAACCCCAGGCCGCCTGCCGCGCCACTGCCAGGCTCGTCGCGCACGTCGCTGTTCAAGGCTTGCGCGCAGAGGTCGGCAAAGTGCCCCAGGGCGCGGTCCAGTTGCTCGACCTGCACGGGCGAGGCGCCTTTTTGCGGGCCGAAAATCGCCGAGGCACCATGGGGGCCGCACAGCGGGTTGTTGACGTCGGCGGCGATGTCAAAGCGGACCTGGGCCAGGCGCGGATCAATCTCGCTCAGGTCGACGCGTGCCAACTGCCCAAGGGCGAGGCCGCCCGGTGACAGCGTCTGCCCCTGGGCGTCGAGCAATCTCACGCCCAAGGCCTGCATGGCACCAGCGCCGCCGTCATTGGTCGCACTGCCGCCAATCGCCAGGATCACCCGTTGCGCTCCGGCATCCAGCGCGGCGCGGATCAGTTGCCCGGTGCCGAAGGTGCTGCTGATGCACGCATCCCGTTGCGCCACCGGGACCAACTGCAAACCGCTGGCCTCGGCCATTTCGATGATTGCGGTGTGGCTCTGGGGCAACCAGCCCCAGGCGGCTTCCACCGTGGCCCCCAGCGGCCCGCGAACCAGAGTGCGGCGCTGCTGGCCTTCGCACGCGGCCAGGATCGACTCGACAGTCCCTTCCCCGCCGTCGGCCATCGGGCATTTGATCAGTTGGGCATCAGGCCAGACCTGCGCCAATCCCAATGCAATGGCATCGGCAACGCCTTGGGCGCTAAGGCTGTCCTTGAACGAATCGGGGGCGATCACGATTTTCATGGGAATTCTCCAGTTCCAATGCCCACATGCTGCCAGCCGCCATGAACAATAACGCCGGGCCGCTGCACAAGCGGTGTTGAGGATTATTGTTCATTTCCACAAAACCCGGCGGGAGCGGCATCGTCCACAAATCTGTGCACCACCACAAATAACTGTGGGAGCGAGCTTGCTCGCGATGGCGGCGCATCAGTCAGCATTAATGTCGCTGACACACCGCTATCGCGAGCAAGCTCGCTCCCACAGGGCAATTGCGTGATTCATGGATGGGTGTCTGACTCGGGCAGCAGTTGCACGCCAAGGTAGAGTGCGAGCATGCCGTCCAGTCGCAATGGATCAACCCCACTCAGCTCGGCAATCCGCTCCATGCGATACCGCAGGCTGTTGCGATGGATGCCCAGTGCATCGGCGCAGGCCTGGCTCTGACCGTCGTGTTCACACCAGCTGCGCAGGGTCGCCAGCAACTGACCGTTGCTGTCCTTGGCAATGACCTTGCGCAGCGGATTGAGCAATTCGTCGAGGGCGTCGTCGTTGCGGTGGCGCCAGAGCATCACCGGCAGTCGATAGCGGTTGAGCGTCAGCAATCGGGAGCGCGGCAGCACTTCGCGCCCGTAGGCCAGCAAGTCACCGACCCGACGATAGCAGCGACGCAATCCGGAAAGTCCATCGGCCTGCCCACCCACGGCAATGCGCAGGATGTTCCAGCCCAGGCCGTCGAGTTTGTCCAGCAAGCGCTCGTTCTCGACCGTCTGGCTGGCCGGTCGGCACCAGAGCAATGAGGTTTTGGCCGAACTCACGCACCAACTGTCCGGATGACGGCTCGTCAACCAGGCACTCAGTGCCTCGACGGTTTGCCCTGGTGCATGTTCCAGGCCCAGTTCGAACAAGTACGGCACCCGGGTCATTTGTGGCTTGAGGCCCAACTGCTGAGCTTCATCGACCAGTCGTGGAGAATCCCCGGCTTCGCTCAGCAGCAGCGCCAGCAAGTCATCGCAGCGCTGGCGCCGCCATTGCTGTTCGGCCTGCTGGTTGCGCTGGCCCACCAGCATTTCGGCGGTCATGCGCACCAGCTCGGCGTAGGTGCGCAGTTGCTCGGGTTCGCCGGTGATGCCCAGCACGCCGATCAAGCGCTGGTCGAGCATCAATGGCAGGTTGATGCCCGGTTGTACGCCCTTGAGGTGAATCGCCGTCTGCGCATCGATCTCCACCACCCGGCCATTGGCCAATACCAGTTGCGCGCCTTCATGCCGGGTGTTGACCCGCTCCGGTTCGCCGCTGCCCAGGATCAAGCCCTGGCTGTCCATGACGTTGACGTTGTACGGCAGAATGGCCATCGCCCGGTCGACGATGTCCTGGGCCAGGTCGTGATCGAGTTCGAACATAGCGGGGATCCTTGAAACAGTGGTGGAACGGGTTGTTCACCCGCACAGGCCTTGGTGGCAAACCCTGTGCTCAGGCACAAAGACAGCCACCCTGAGGGTGGTCGAGACTCTCTGGGCGATCAACGTTACCCTTTGCATCGCAAAAAATCATAATAAAGAGAGAGCCGCCATGACACAGAGCGCCGTAGCGTCCGACGCCATCGCTGACGACAAAAACGCCGTCTACAAGCGCATCACCCTGCGTTTGATTCCCTTCATTTTCATCTGCTACCTGTTCAACTACCTCGACCGGGTGAACGTTGGATTTGCCAAACTGCAGATGCTCGACGCGCTGAAGTTCAGCGAAACCGTGTACGGCCTCGGCGCCGGCATCTTCTTTATCGGTTACGTGCTGTGCGGTGTGCCAAGCAACCTGGCCCTGACCAAGTTCGGCCCACGGCGCTGGATCGCGTTGATGATGATTGCCTGGGGCACCCTGTCGACCTGTCTGCTGTTCGTCACCACGCCGACCGAGTTCTATACCCTGCGCCTGTTCACCGGCGCGGCCGAAGCCGGGTTCTTCCCGGGCGTGGTGCTGTACCTCTCGCAGTGGTTCCCGACCTTCCGCCGTGGCCGCATCATGGCCTTGTTCATGTCGGCGATCCCGGTATCCGGCCTGCTCGGCAGCCCGTTCTCCGGCTGGATCCTCAATCACTTCGCCGCTGGCCAGGGTGGTTTGGCTGGCTGGCAGTGGATGTTCCTGCTGCAAGGCATTCCCACCGTCATCCTCGGTGCGCTGGCTTACTTCCTGCTCAGCGACAGCTACGCCAATGCCAAGTGGCTCACGCCATTCGAGCGCTCGGTGCTCGAAGCCGACCACGCGCAAGATCTGGCCAACAAACCGAAAACCACGACCGATTCGCTGCTGGCGGTGTTCAAGAACCCGGCGATCTGGGCTTTCGGTTTGATTTACTTCTGCATCCAGAGTGGCGTCTATGCGATCAACTTCTGGCTGCCGTCGATCATCAAGAACCTGGGCTTCAGCGATAACCTGGTGATCGGCTGGTTGAGTGCGATTCCGTATTTGCTGGCGGCGCTGTTCATGTTGTTTGTCGGTCGCTCGGCAGACCTGCGCAAAGAGCGCCGCTGGCATTTGGTGGTGCCTATGTTGATGGGCGCGCTGGGGCTGCTGATTGCGGTGAACTTCGCCGCCAACCCGGCCATCGCGATACTTGGTCTGACCATCGCCACCATGGGCGCCCTCACCGGTCTGCCGATGTTCTGGCCGGTGCCGACTGCCCTGCTGAGTGCCGGCGCTGCCGCCGGTGGCCTGGCGCTGATCAACTCGATGGGGCAGATGGCCGGTTTCCTCAGCCCCTACCTGGTGGGTTGGGTCAAGGACAGCACCGGTTCGACCGATGCGGCGCTGTACCTGCTGGCAGGTGTGATTGTCTGCGGCAGTTTGCTGGCACTGCGCATGACCCGGACCCTGCGCGCCTGATCAACACAAATCCCTGTGGGAGATTCTATGGTTGAGGGCTTTCCTTCAACCATAGAATCTCCCACAGTCTGATTCCGGCGTGTTCGATATTTCGATTTGCCCCATGGGATGATTCTGGTATCTGATTGAGCCTTTCCCACTGGTAAAAGGATTTGCTCATGAGCTACCGCACGCTGGGTCATTCGGGTCTGCAGGTGTCCACCCTGACCCTGGGCACCATGATGTTCGGCGAACAGACCAGCACCGAAGATTCCCTGCGGATCATCGACAAGGCCTGGGACCAGGGCATCAATTTCATCGACACCGCCGACGTCTACACCAACGGCCGTTCCGAGGAAATCGTCGGCGAGGCCATCGCCAGCCGCCGCCATGAATGGGTGCTGGCCACCAAGGTCGGCTTCGGTCCCGTGGACGGTGTTCCCAACCGCAGCGGCCTGAGCCGCAAGCACCTGTTCAATGGCATCGATGCCAGCCTGACGCGCCTGGGCACCGACTACCTCGACATCTATTACCTGCACCGCGAAGACCACAATACGCCGCTGGAGGTCACGGTATCGGCCATCGGTGACTTGATCCGCCAAGGGAAAATCCGTTACTGGGGCCTGTCCAACTACCGTGGCTGGCGCATCGCCGAAGTCATTCGCGTCGCCGACAAGCTTGGCGTTGACCGGCCGGTGATCAGCCAGCCGCTGTACAACATCGTCAACCGTCAGGCAGAAACCGAGCAGATCACGGCGGCGCAAAGCTACGGGCTTGGCGTGGTGCCCTACAGCCCGCTGGCGCGCGGCGTGCTCAGCGGCAAATACGCGCCGGATGTGAAACCTGATGCCAACAGCCGTGCCGGACGCCAGGACAAACGCATCCTGGAAACCGAATGGCGCGTCGAATCCCTGCGCATCGCCCAGCAAATCCAGCAATACACTCAGGAACGCGGCGTCGGCATCGTCGAGTTCGCGATTGCCTGGGTGCTGAACAACAGCGCCGTCACCTCAGCCATTGTCGGGCCGCGTACCGAAGCGCAGTGGGACGCCTACACTAAGGCGCAGGCGGTGACGATCACGGCCGAGGATGAGGCGTTCATCGATTCGCTGGTGACACCGGGGCATGCGTCGACACCGGGGTTCAATGATGTGAGCCATTTTGTCTCCGGCCGCAGACCGTTTAACTGAAAAACATAAACCCCTGTAGGAGCGAGCTTGCTCGCGATGGTGGTCAACGATAACGCGGGGAGCCTGCCTGCCCGCGGTGTCTGGTCGTTCATCGCGAGCAGGCTCGCTCCTACAAGGGGATGTTGGAAATATTGATCATCCGGACAATATTCAGCACAAAAACCACGTATCCTCCGCCCCCCGTTTCACCTTCAACCTCGCGAGGACAGCTTGTCTAAAGGTATCGCTCTATCGGTTTCAGCCTCGGTGCTGTTTGCCGTCATGTATTACTACACGTCGCTGCTCACCCCCTTGAGCGGTGTGGAAATCTTCGGTTGGCGCATGCTGCTGACCGTGCCGTGCATGACCGTGTTCATGGTGCTGTCCGGGGAGTGGAAGCGCGTGCTGGAGATCGTTCGGCGCGCCATGGCCAATCCGAAACTGATGGGAGCGCTGATCGCCTCCTCTGCCCTGCTCGGCGTGCAATTGTGGCTGTTCATGTGGGCACCGTTGAACGGCTACAGCCTCGACGTATCACTCGGCTATTTCCTGCTGCCGCTGACCATGGTCTTGACCGGTCGCCTGGCCTACGGCGAACGCCTGTCCTACCTGCAGAAAGTCGCCGTGGTGTTCGCCTGCCTGGGGGTGGTCAACGAGGTGTATCAGGTCGGTGGTTTTTCCTGGGCGACCCTGCTGGTCTGCGTGGGTTATCCGGCCTACTTCGTCCTGCGCAAACGACTGGCGGCGGACAATCTCGGCGGCTTGTGGCTGGACATGGCCTTGACGCTACCGGTGGCGATCTGGTTCGTCCAGAGCGGCGCGCAAGGTTTTGGTGTGTTTGAACAGCATCCATGGTTATCGCTGTTGATCCCGATGCTCGGCGTGATCAGCGCATCGGCATTGGTGGTCTACATCATTGCCAGCCGCCTGCTGCCGTTCAGCCTGTTCGGCTTGTTGAGCTATGTCGAACCGGTGTTGCTGCTGGGCGTGGCGTTGCTGTTGGGAGAGAGCATCAAGGCCGGCGAATGGCTGACCTACATCCCGATCTGGATGGCCGTGCTGGTGTTGGTGTTTGAAGGGTTCAAGCATCTGGTCCGGCAGCGCAGACCTTAAGCACATGCAAAACAAATGTGGGAGCAAGCTTGCTCCCACAGTTTTATCGGTGTAGCGGCTTAGTCGGTGGAGAGAACACCACGACGAACCTGGTCACGCTCGATGGATTCGAACAGCGCCTTGAAGTTGCCTTCGCCGAAACCGTCGTCGCCCTTGCGCTGGATGAACTCGAAGAACACCGGCCCCATCAGGGTTTCCGAGAAGATCTGCAACAGCAGACGCTTGTCTCCCGACTCTGACGAACCGTCCAGCAAAATGCCTCGCGCCTGCAGTTGGTCAACCGGCTCGCCATGGTTCGGCAAACGGCCTTCGAGCATTTCGTAGTAGGTCTCCGGCGGCGCGGTCATGAAACGCATGCCGATGCTTTTCAGGTGATCCCAGGTCTTGATCAGGTCATCGGACAGGAACGCAACGTGCTGGATGCCCTCACCGTTGAACTGCATCAGGAACTCTTCGATCTGCCCGGCACCCTTGGACGACTCTTCGTTCAGCGGGATGCGGATCATGCCATCGGGTGCGGTCATGGCCTTGGAGGTCAGGCCGGTGTATTCGCCCTTGATGTCGAAGTAGCGGATTTCGCGGAAGTTGAACAGCTTCTCGTAGAAGTTGGCCCAGTAGGCCATGCGACCGCGATACACGTTGTGGGTCAGGTGATCGATGATCTTCAGGCCGGCACCGACCGGATGGCGGTCAACGCCTTCGATGAACACGAAGTCGATGTCATAGATCGAGCTGCCTTCGCCGAAACGATCGATCAGGTACAGCGGTGCGCCGCCGATGCCTTTGATCGCTGGCAGGTTCAGTTCCATCGGGCCGGTTTCGATGTGAATCGGCTGGGCGCCGAGTTCCAGGGCACGCTTGTAGGCTTTTTGCGAATCCTTGACGCGAAACGCCATGCCGCACACCGACGGACCGTGCTCGGCCGCGAAATACGAAGCCACGCTGTGGGGTTCGTTGTTGAGGATCAGGTTGATCGCGCCCTGGCGATACAGGTGCACGTCCTTGGAACGGTGGGTCGCCACCTTGGTGAAGCCCATGATCTTGAAGATCGGCTCCAGGGTGTTCGGGGTCGGCGATGCGAGCTCGATGAATTCAAAGCCCATCAGGCCCATTGGGTTTTCGTATAAATCTGCCATGGTCGGCGCCTCATCATTTTTTATCAATTAACAAAGGTTAGTTGTAAGCAATGCTGAGACCGGTGGGTGGCGCACAGGAGATGCCCCGCACACTGCGGGCGAGAAAGTCACCGTAGATCAGTTGAAACCCGAATATCTTCATTTTCGACCCAAGGCTCTTGCGGGCGAGGCTTCTGCTGCCAGAAGACGATTATTATTGTATGCGTAACCCGATTCTACACAGCGTAAATCAGTTTGTCCGCCTTCTGTATCAAATCCCCTTTTTCCATGCCCGCGCAAGGGGTTTGTTGCAGAGGAAAATCCCCGCCAGTATCAGCCCGCCACCCAGGTACATGGCCAGCGTCAGCGGCTCATCCAGCAGCAGCGCGCCAAGGATCACCGCCGTCAACGGGTTCAAGGCAATGAACACCCCGGAACGGGTCGCGCCGATTTTGCGAATACCGTCGTAGTAGCCGATGTACGCCAGCGCCGACCCCAGCACGCCCAGGTACAAAAGGCTCAACCATTGCTGCGCACCCAGCTGGGCGATCGCGGCGACACTCACCTCGCCGCGCACGATACTGGTCGTCCAAAGCATGATGGTGCCCAGCAGGATCGAATAGGTCACCGTTTGCACCGGACCCAGGGTGTGATTCAGCTCTTTGGAGAACAGCGAGTAGACACCCCAGCCCAGGACGCAGCCGAAAATCAGCAAATCGCCGAGCCAGACATCGGCACCGCCAGCCAGTAGCTGTGGGTCGCGACTGACGATCACCATGCTCGCGCCCGCCACGCAGATCGCAATGCCGACGACTTTCGCCCGATTCAAACGCTCCTTGAACACCAGCCAGGAAGCCAGGCCGATCACCGCCGGATTCAGCGCCACGATCAAGGATGCCCGTGAAGCGTTGATGTAATGCAGGCCATAAAAGAAGCACAGGTTGTAAAAAAATATCCCGAAAAAGCCAAGCAATGACAATTGCAGCCATTGCCGGGGGCTGGGCCGGACCAGCGGTATCCTTACCATGCGTATAAACAGCAGCAATGCCACGCTGGCCAGCAGAAACCGCAGGCTGGCAGCCAGTAGCGGGCTGAGGCTACCAGCCAGATAGCGTCCGGCAACGAAGGTGCCACCCCACACCATGGTGACCGCCGCCAGTTTCAGATACACCGGGAGATCCGATGGTTTTGACAGGCTTTGCTCGCAGATCGTCATAGATTCCAGGACCGAATGTCGGAGAGATGCCGTATCATTCGGTTAATACCCAGTCATCGTAAAATGAGCAAACACTCATGACCCTCACTCAACTGGAGATTTTCTCCCTCGTGGCCGAACTCCACGGCTTCACGGCAGCGGCCAATCGCCTGGGTATTTCCCAATCGGCGGTGTCCCATGCCTTGAAGTCCCTGGAGTTGGAGTTGGGTGTCGAACTGTTACGCCGACATCAAACCCAGGTCGAACTGAGCGACATTGGCCAGCAGTTGTTGCTGCGCGCCCGAGCGATGCTCGGCCTGGCCAACACCCTGCGCCAGGAAGCGGCCGATGCCAGGGGCATGAAACGCGGCACGCTGCGAATCGGCTCCTTCGGCCCGACTTCATCGATCAAATTGCTGCCGTTGATTCTGCAGCAGTACCGCGCCGCCCATCCCGGCATCGAGGTGCATATCGACGAAGGCCCCGACCGTCAGGTACTCCAGTGGCTGGAGGAACGGCGGATCGACATTGGCTTTGTGGTATTGCCCGAGGAGCGTTTCGACACGGTCGCGCTGATCGAAGACCAGATGGTCGCGCTGCTGCCCGCCGACCACCCGCTGGCGGTTCACGACAGCCTGAGCCTGAAGGATCTGTGCGACTTCCCGTTCGTACTGACCGAGGCCGGTTCTTCGGAGCTGGTTTCACGTCTGTTCACAGCGGCCCGACTGACGCCCAATATCCGTTATCGCTGCTCGCAGTTGATCAGCACCCTGGATGTCGTCGCTCGTGGCGACGGGGTGACGGTGGTTGCCGAAGGTTCATTGCCTAGTCAGATTGACCGCCGCTACGTGAAAAAACCGCTGTCGCCGGCGGTGTTGCGCCAGGTCGGCCTGGCGGTGCTCGATCGACGCCAGGCGTCACCCGCGACGCTGGCCTTTATCAAGCTCGCCGAAAGCCTTGACTTGCGTTGAACGGCATAACCGCCAACGGCCAACTATCATGGCCCATACCCGAACTCTTCATGGGAGGCGTTTTGCCCCGCCATCAATTGAGAGCCTTACATCTTCGTGACAGGACTCGCGAATGCCGCTGAAAGCCAAAACCCGCAGTCGCAGCACAAAAATTGTCGTCACTCTGATCAGTGGCTTGCTCCCGGTGCTGCTGGGGGCCGCCATTCTTTACATGCAAGCAGGGCGTGCGCTCAAACAAGACGCCGAACAAACCGCCGAAGAAGCGGTTCGTCAGTTCGACCTGATGCTCGACAACAACGCCCAGGCTGCTCGTGAATTGCTGCCGCTGGCAGGCCAAAGTTGCGGTGAAGTCACACTGGCGCTGCGCGAGCAGGTCACTCGCCGCCCCTTCGTGCGTTCAACCAATCTGGTGTGGGACAACAACCTCTATTGCAGCTCTCTGTTCGGCGACTACCAGGAGAGGGTCAACCCTGGTGACTACACCCAGGGCGCCTTATGGCTCTTGAGCGGCAATCCGGTAACGCCCAACACCGCCGTGCTGGTGTACCGGCTGAGCGAAGGAAAAAAAGGCGCACTGTCGACCCTCGATGGTTATCACTTGATTAATACCCTGCGCCTGATCGGTCGCAATACCTTGCTGGCACTGCAAGTTGGCCCGGACTGGATATCCGCCGATGGCAAGGTTCATACCGGCACTGCGCCTGACCTGCCCGTTGCGCAAAGTCGCTTGACCTCCGGGCGCTATGCTTTTGTCGTGGAAGCCGGTTTTCCCAAAGGCGAAATCTGGCGATACATACGCAGCGAATATCCGCCGCTGCTCAGTCTGCTGATTTTCTTCGGTGTGATTGCCGGGGCTATCGGTCACGTCCTGCAAAAGCGCTCCTCGGCACCTACCCAGGAAATGCAGCGGGCACTGGAAGCTTCAGAGTTCATTCCGTATTTCCAGCCCGTGGTGCATGGCGATAGCAAAAGCTGGTCCGGCGCTGAAGTGCTGATGCGCTGGCAACATCCAAAGGAAGGCCTGGTGCGTCCGGATCTGTTTATTCCGTTTGCAGAGCACTCCGGGCTGATCGTGCCGATGACCCGCTCACTGATGCGACAAACCGCCGCCCTGCTCGCACCGCAATCGGCCAGCTTCAACAAACCGTTTCACATTGGCATCAACATCACCGCCAGCCATTGCCAGGACCTGGAACTGGTCAAGGATTGCCGCGAGTTTCTAGATGCGTTCGAGCCTGGCTCGATCCATCTGGTACTGGAACTGACCGAGCGTGAATTGATCGAGCCCACGGCCATCACCCTGCAACTGTTCGAACAACTTCGCGAACTGGGTGTAAAAATCGCCATCGATGACTTCGGCACCGGCCACTCAAGCCTTGGCTACCTGCGGCAGTTCAATGTCGATTTTCTGAAAATCGACCAGAGTTTTGTCGCCATGATCGGCGTCGACACACTGTCGAGCCACATCCTCGACAGCATCATCGAACTGGCGGTCAAACTCGACCTTGCCCTGGTGGCTGAAGGCGTCGAAACCCGCGAACAGAGTGATTACCTGAGCGTTCACCAGGTCAACTTCCTGCAGGGTTATCTGTTCGGCAAACCCATGCCCGGTGAGGAATTCATTAGTGCATTAAGCGACCATTAACTCGCGAATTCAATCGTCAAAACAAACGATTACCCGCACCAATTTGAATCAAAACACTACTGACGTTACATGAAGAAAAAGACAGGATTTACTCTTGGCCAATTAACTACTACAATTTTTGATGCCTGCGCTAGATTGGCAGGTGAGCCACTATCACCGAGTCGCTTCAAGGCTCTTGGCTTATAGCTTTGTTTGCGGTTGGCATCAACCAAACACACTATTGGAGTAAAGATATTGTCCAGACTCGCTGAATTTCGTGCAGCCGAAAAGGCCCTTCAAGAACAGCTCAAGCAGTTGGAATCCCTGAAGAACGATGCCGGGCTCAAGAAAGAAATTGAATTCGAAGAGAAGCTCCAGGGCTTGATGAAAACCTATGGCAAGAGCCTGCGCGACATCATTGCCATTCTCGATCCTAACCCGGCAAAATCCGGCCTGCTGCAGGCAGCCGCCCCTAAAACCCGCCGCGCCCGTGTGGTCAAGGTTTATCAGAACCCGCACACCGGCGAGCTGATTGAAACCAAGGGCGGCAACCACCGCGGCCTGAAAGCCTGGAAAGAACAGTACGGTGCAGCCACCGTTGATTCCTGGTTGCGTGGCTAACTCTCGCGGCGACAAAAAAGCCCTGCTTATGCAGGGCTTTTTCATGGGCTATCTAAATGTCCGGGGCCGACACCCGACAATTACTAACTGCCATCAACTTTGTGCTTAATCCATTTGGATATCTAAAATATTTTTCATGCACCGAAAAAGCACTGGCGCTTACTAAAGTTTCAAGCTGTTACGGGCAGCGTCTATTTCATCCTGGCTCGCCTTATAAGCCTCGGCCTGCCCTGCGTAGGAAAGAACATAGGCCTTATCGGCATCCACCGCGGCCACCAATGTTTGAGAAAGCACATGCCTGCCGTTTTGCGTGATGGTGCAGGTTGTTTCCAGCGCGGCCAATCGACTCAACGTAGTCGAATGAATGCGCGTGCAGACACTTTGATATCCGCCCTGAAAGAAGTCTTTTTGAACCGACTTGCGCATCTCTAGCAGTACGCCTTCGAGGTTTACCTGATGATCGCTTTGCACCGGGCTCATGGTCAGTTCCATCACCATGAGCGGCGATCCATCCTGATCATTTTTCACCGCCCGCTGGCGACTGACCCCCGACGCCGATTCAGGCACGTCTTCGACCTGCCAGCCTTGCGGCCAGGTCACCACTGGCGCATCGGCGCGAGCAGCGCCAGCCAGCGAAAGCAGGCTCAACAGGATGAACAGCACGTTACGGAAGCGAATCATTGCAATGGGCACTCAAGGTTCAAGTCGTAAAGTCTGGGCCCAGTCCGGCTGTCAGGCAATAGCCGACCGTTTGGGTTTGGTGATGTCCGAACCCTTGCGTATCATTGTCGCCATTCGTTAGCCCACATATTTCCCGGAGGGCCCATGAGCCTGCACGAATTGAATACCTTCCCCGGCGTCACCGCCCAACCGGACGCCGCCACACAGAAATTTGTCTTCAACCACACCATGCTGCGGGTCAAGGACATCACCAAGTCCCTGGATTTCTACACACGCATCCTGGGTTTTACCCTGGTGGAAAAACGCGATTTCCCGGAAGCCGAGTTCAGCCTGTATTTCCTGGCGCTGGTGGACAAGAACCAGATCCCGGCCGACGCCGCTGCACGCACCGAGTGGATGAAATCTATCCCCGGCATCCTGGAGCTGACTCACAACCACGGCACCGAGAACGACGCGGATTTCGCCTACCACAATGGCAACACCGACCCGCGCGGTTTTGGCCACATCTGCATCTCGGTGCCGGACGTCGTCGCCGCCTGCGAGCGCTTTGAAGCACTGGGCTGCGATTTCCAGAAACGCTTGAGTGATGGCCGCATGAAGAGCCTGGCGTTCATCAAGGATCCGGACGCCTATTGGGTCGAGATCATTCAGCCAGCACCGCTGTAACCCTCACAACAAATCCCACATTTGGAATGTGTGAAACACAAAACCCCATGATCAATCATGGGGTTTTGTGTTTTCAGAGCCGGCGCCGATACCCCTTTGTAGGAGCGAGCTTGCTCGCGAAAAACCCGACAACGCCGCGGGGCACTTGCCAAGCAGCGTTATCGTTGACGACCATCGCGAGCTCGCTCCTACAGGGCTTTGTGTTTCAGCGTCCGATTTATGCCGGAGCCGAGGTCCGGATCAAGTGATCGAAAGCGCTGAGAGAAGCCTTGGCGCCCTCGCCCACCGCGATCACGATCTGCTTGTACGGCACCGTGGTCACGTCGCCGGCAGCGAACACACCCGGCACCGACGTTTCACCGCGAGCATCGACGATGATCTCGCCACGGGGCGATAACTCAACGGTGCCTTTGAGCCAATCGGTGTTGGGCAGCAGACCGATCTGCACGAAGATCCCTTCCAGTTCCACACTGCGCAATTCATCGCTCTGCCGATCCTTGTAGCGCAGGCCGTTGACCTTCTGACCGTCGCCGCTGACTTCAGTGGTTTGCGCACTGGTGATCACGGTGACGTTCGGCAGGCTGTGCAACTTGCGCTGCAATACCGCATCGGCCCGCAACTGCACATCGAACTCCAGCAGCGTGACATGAGACACGATACCGGCCAGGTCGATGGCCGCTTCGACACCCGAGTTGCCACCACCAATCACTGCCACGCGCTTGCCCTTGAACAACGGACCATCGCAGTGCGGGCAGTACGCCACGCCTTTGTTGCGGTATTGCTGTTCGCCCGGCACGTTCATTTCACGCCACCTGGCACCGGTCGCCAGAATCACGGTCCTGGCCTTCAACGATGCGCCGCTGGCGAAGTGAATCTGATGCAGCTCGCCATTCTTGCCGGGTACCAGTTTGTCGGCACGCTGCAGGTTCATGATGTCCACGTCGTACTGCTTGACGTGCTCTTCCAGGGCCACAGCCAGTTTCGGGCCTTCGGTTTCCTGCACCGAGATAAAGTTCTCAATGGCCATGGTGTCCAGCACCTGCCCACCAAAACGTTCGGCCGCGACACCGGTGCGAATGCCTTTGCGGGCCGCGTAGATTGCCGCCGAAGCACCAGCCGGGCCACCGCCGACCACCAGCACGTCAAAGACTTCTTTGGCGCTGATCTTCTCGGCCTGGCGTTCGATGCCGCTGGTGTCAATCTTGGCGAGGATTTCTTCCAGGCCCATGCGGCCCTGGCCGAAGTTCACACCGTTAAGGTAGATGCTGGGGACCGCCATGATCTGGCGCTCATCGACTTCAGCCTGGAACAGCGCGCCGTCAATGGCGACGTGGCGAATGTTCGGGTTCAGTACCGCCATCAGGTTCAGCGCCTGGACCACGTCCGGGCAGTTCTGGCAGGACAGCGAGAAGTAAGTCTCGAATTTGAACTCGCCTTTGAGCGAGCGGATCTGTTCGATCACTTCGACACTGGCCTTCGAAGGGTGGCCGCCGACTTGCAGCAAGGCCAGCACCAGCGAAGTGAATTCGTGGCCCATCGGAATGCCGGCGAAACGCAGGCTGATATCGGCTCCCGGGCGATTGATCGAGAACGATGGCTTGCGTGCATCGTCACCGTTGTCGAGCAAAGTGATCTGGCTGGAAAGACTGGCAACGTCTTTCAGCAATTCAAGCATTTCCTGGGATTTCGCACCGTCGTCGAGGGAGGCAACGATCTCGATCGGCTGGGTGACCCGTTCCAGGTACGATTTCAACTGGGCTTTAAGATTGGCGTCCAACATACGGGCGATTTCCTTTTGACTGATACATTTAGAGCAGGCATAAAAAAACGCCCGAGCGAATCTCGCCCGGGCGTTTTTATTGGGCGGTGCAGCTTACCGAGTAGGTGCGGAATTCCGCCCTGAAGGTGCGATCACAGACTTAGATCTTGCCGACCAGGTCCAGGGACGGCGCCAGAGTGGCCTCGCCTTCTTTCCACTTGGCTGGGCAGACCTGACCTGGGTGAGCAGCGACGTACTGGGCAGCCTTGATCTTGCGCAGCAGCTCGGATGCGTCACGGCCTACACCGCCGTCGTTGAGTTCAACGATCTTGATCTGGCCTTCCGGGTTGATCACGAAGGTGCCGCGGTCAGCCAGGCCTGCTTCTTCGATCAGCACGTCGAAGTTGCGGGAGATGGCGTGGGTCGGGTCGCCGATCATGGTGTACTGGATCTTGCCGATGGCTGGCGAAGTGTTGTGCCAGGCAGCATGGGCGAAATGGGTGTCGGTGGAAACGCTGTAGATCTCGACGCCCAGTTTCTGGAACGCGTCGTAGTTGTCAGCCAGGTCTTCCAGCTCGGTCGGGCAGACGAAGGTGAAGTCCGCCGGGTAGAAGAACACCACAGACCATTTGCCTTTCAGGTCTGCGTCCGAGACTTTTACGAAGTCGCCATTTTTGAATGCGTCAGCTTTGAACGGTTTAACTTGGCTGTTGATGATAGGCATCGTTGACTCTCCGTCAGGGGGTTAAGAAGTTGATGGAAAGAACTTTACCCACTCGACGAACGGAAGGCTCATTGGCAAACCTGATGCTGCTGATTGGCTTTCGCTATTAGCCAGCTGTATTAATAGAAGAAAACGGTATCTAGGGTGAGACGGGCTTTTCCGTGATACGCGCCATGCCGAGAAACGGACTGGCTTCGATGTAGCGCATAGCCGACTTCATGTCCTTCCAGCCCACATAGCTCATCAGCGACTTCAGATCCCAGCCACTTTGATGCGCCCAGGTGGCAAAGCCGCGACGCAAGGAATGACTGGTGTAAAGCTCACCCGCGATACCCGCTCGCGCCAACGCCTGACGCAATAACGGAATCACGCTGTTGGCGTGCAACCCCTCCTCGCCCAGATGCCCCCAGCGGTCGATGCCACGGAACACCGGCCCCCGCACCAGTGCCGCCTCGGTAATCCAGTCGATATATGCCTGCACCGGACACAAGCGTTGCAAGGCCGGTGTCTGATAGGTCTTGCCAAGGTTATCGCGATCACTCTTGCTACGCGGCAGATAGAGACTGATGCCGGAACCGGCGCTGGCCTGCACGTGTTCCACCTGAAGCCGGCACAACTCATCACTGCGAAAGCCACGCCAGAAGCCCAACAGGATCAGGGCCATGTCGCGCCTGGCCCGCAGTAACCCCGGTCGGTCATCTGCGGCCCTGGCTGTCTGCACTTCTTGCTCCAGACACCTGACCACCTGTTCCAGGTGCTGAAGCTGCAAGGGTTCTGCCTGTTTTTCCTGGGCCGGGTGCAGAGCGCGAATGCCCTTGAAAACTTTGCGCACCACCGGCGCCTTGGTGGGATCGGCAAAGCCCTGGCTACTGTGCCACTGCGCCAATGCCGACAAACGCAGTTTCAGTGTGTTGATCGACAACACGCCGGCATGGGCCACCAGGTAGCGCGCCACGCTGTCGCCGGTTGCCGGCAGAAAACCGCCCCACGTGACTTCGAAGTGTTCGATGGCTGCCCGATAGCTGCGACGGGTGTTGTCGCGAGTCGCTGCTTGCAGATAGCGATCCATATCGCTCATAGGAAATGAACCTGTTTTAACCGACTGTAGGAGCGAGTTCGCTCGCGATGATCGTCAACGATAACGCTGGCTGGCAGGTACCCCGCGGCGTTCTCAGGTTTTTCGCGAGCAAGCTCGCTCCTACAAGGGTTGGTGTACGGAAACAGTGCGAGGAATACCTGGAAATTTCGATCACACGGGGTAATACCAGTATATCCCGTGTTAGTAAGATTCAGCATTCAACTTCTTAAATTGAATGGTACAATGTGTATTTACGTGGTACGTACCACATCATCAAAACCCGGGAGATCTCATGGCACGCGGCGGTGTAAATAAAGCGGTGGTTCAAGCCGCTCGGTTGGCGATCCTCGCCCGCGGCGAAAACCCCAGCATCGATGCCGTACGCATCGAAATGGGCAATACCGGTTCGAAAACCACGATTCATCGCTACCTCAAGGAGCTCGATGACCGGGTCGAACCTGTTGAGGCGCCGACAGAACCGATCGACGACGAACTGATGGCGCTGGTGGCGCGGCTCGCGCAAAGACTCAAGGAGCAGGCGCAAGAGCCCATTGATCAGGCGCGCGCGCAGTACGAAGAACAACGCAAGGCCCTGGAAAACCAGCTCGGCGAAGCGCAAGAGGACAACAGCGAACTGCACCAGCAATACGAGTTTCAAAGCCTGGCGCTGACACAGGAATCCGAGGCCCTGCAAGAAACCCGAGCCATGCTGCAAACGGAGCAAACCCGCAACGCCGGATTGAATCAGGCGCTGGCCGATTTCGAATTGCGCTTGAAAGACAAGGACGAGCAGATCCGCTCCCTTGAAGAAAAACACCTGCACACTCGCGACGCACTGGAGCACTACCGCAATGCGGTCAAGGAACAGCGCGAACAGGAAATGAGTCGCCACGAAGGCCAGGTGCAACAGCTGCAGATGGAACTGCGTCAGGCGCAACAAAGCGCACTGGTACGTCAGGATGAAATCACCCAACTGCACCGCGACAACGAACGCTTGCTGACTGAAAACCGCGGCACGCTGCGCGAACTGAGCCTGCTGCAAGAACAGCTCAAGCAAAGCAATACCCGCCAGGATCAGTTGCTGGAACAAGCCACCCGCGTCGACGGTGAGCGCACCCTCCTCCAGGAACGCCTGCGCGTCGCCCTGCTGGAAAGCCAGGCACTCAAGCAGAACGTCGACGAGCAGTCGCAACTCAACAGGTCACTGGAAATGGATCTGGCCAAGACCCGGGCGGATCTGGAAGAACGCGTACGTCTGGCCGCGACCCTTGCGGCAGCGGCAGACGCAGCGAAGGACGCTTAACCGGCGACCGGCGTACGCATGGTGACGAACTCTTCGGCGGCCGTCGGGTGCACCCCGATGGTTTCGTCGAAGTCGCGCTTGGTGGCGCCGGCCTTCAAGGCAATCGCCAGGCCCTGGACGATTTCACCGGCTTCCGGACCGACCATGTGGCAACCCAGGACCTTGTCGGTGTTGGCGTCCACCACCAGTTTCATCAGCGTGCGCTCCTGGCATTCGGTCAGGGTCAGCTTCATCGGCCGGAATCGGCTTTCGAAGATCTGCACCTTGTGACCGGCTTCGCGAGCCTCTTCCTCGGTCAAACCGACGGTGCCGATGTTCGGCAGGCTGAAAACCGCCGTCGGGATCATCTTGTAATCCACCGGACGATACTGCTCTGGCTTGAACAGGCGTCGCGCCACTGCCATGCCTTCAGCCAGGGCCACCGGCGTCAACTGAACACGGCCGATCACATCGCCCAGCGCGAGGATCGACGGCTCGGCGGTTTGATACAGCTCATCGACCTCGACAAAGCCTTTCCCGTCGAGTTTGACCCCGGTGTTTTCCAGCCCCAGATTGTCCAGCATCGGACGACGACCCGTGGCGTAGAACACGCAATCGGCTTCCAGCTGGCGACCATCCTTGAGCGTTACTTTCAGGCTGCCATCGGCCAGCTTGTCGATGCGCTCGATGTCCGCGTTGAATTGCAGGTCCATGCCGCGCCTGGTCAACTCTTCCTGCAAATGCTTGCGCACGGAACCATCGAAGCCGCGCAGGAACAGTTCACCGCGATACAACAGCGTGGTCTTGGCACCCAAGCCATGGAAGATCCCGGCGAACTCGACCGCAATGTAGCCACCGCCCACCACCAGCACCCGCTTGGGCAGCTCTTTGAGGAAGAACGCCTGGTTGGAACTGATGGCATGCTCATGCCCCGGAATCTCCGGAATCTGCGGCCAGCCGCCGGTGGCGATCAGGATGTTCCTGGCGGTAAAACGCTCACCATTGATCTCGACCTGATGCGGATCGACGATCTTCGCGTGGCCTTCATGCAAGGTCACGCCGCTGTTGACCAGCAGGTTGCGATAAATGCCATTGAGGCGATTGATCTCGCGGTCCTTGTTGGCGATCAACGTCGGCCAGTCGAACTGCGCCTCATCCAGGCCCCAGCCAAAACCGGAAGCCTGCTCGAAGTCTTCGGCAAAGTGCGCACCGTAGACCAGCAACTTTTTCGGCACGCAGCCGACGTTCACACAGGTACCGCCCAGGTAGCGGCTCTCGGCCACGGCCACTTTCGCACCGAACCCGGCGGCGAACCGCGCAGCCCGCACACCACCGGAACCGGCACCAATCACGTAAAGGTCAAAATCGTAGGCCATTTTCAATCTCCTCGGCAGGTGACCAGCATACCTGCGGACGGCCGCCGAGCAAGCATTGTGCTGAAATGCTCGGGCCGTGCGATGCGCGGCCCAATCTTCGTTTTCGATCAATGCCCCTTTGCAGATTGCGTTTTCGGTATCCGCAGGGTGCACCAAGCAATCAAAATTGCCATAAGTGCCAAGCCGAACGTCACCCACGAAACCAAACCAATTCCACCTTCGAATGCCCTTCCCGCCTGCGCCATCAACTCCCTTGCTTGATCACCCGACAAGTCTGCCGCCACATGATAGGCGCCAGACAGCGTCTCACTCGCCAGCATCAACTGCACTTCGCTGAGGAACCCCGGAAGCTGCAATGCACCGCGATAGTAGGCTGTGACGACCCCGCCGAGCACAGTCGTCCCCAAAACTACGCCCACTTCATAGGCCGTTTCGCTAATGGCCGACGCCGCGCCCGCCTTTGCCGGTGGTGCGGCTGACAAAATCACATCATTGGACACCGTCGCGATCGCGCCCACGCCAATGTTCAGCAAGGCAAAAGCCACCACTAGAACGGTCAGACTACTGCCCATGCTGGCGACCAACAAAAACGCCGCTCCAGCAAACGCCATCAGAATCGGTATCAGCACATGCACCTGTAATCGCTGTGCGACAGGCACGACCGCAATCCCCACTACAATCGCCATGACCTGACCAGGAACCAACGCGAGGCTAGCACTCAAGGGCGACATCTGAAGAACGATCTGCAGAAACTGAGTGGTAAAGAATACGAAGCCGACGAGAAACGCGAGACTCATCAAATTGATCACCATAGAGCCGCTAAAGGTGCCACTACGGAACAGACTCAGGTCCATCAGCGGCACTGGCAGACGTAACTGTCGACGCACAAACATCCAGCCCGCAACTGCACCTAATGCAAATGCTGTCAGCGCCATCCAGTCGATACCATTACTGGCGCTGTGTTTAATGCCGTAAACAATGGCACCAAGGGCTACCATTGATTGCAGTATGCTTATCGGATCCAACGGCCCTGAAGCATCTCGCTCGGATTCAGGCAACAACAGTGGCCCCAACACCAGCAGTGGCACCAGCACGGGCACCGCCAACAGGAAAATCGCCCCCCACCTGAAGAACTCCAGCAACACCCCGCCCACCAAAGGTCCGAGTGCCGAGCCGACCGTCAACGTCGTTGCCCAGATCGCGACCGCCAGTCTGCGTTCTTCTCGGTCCTCGAACAGCGAACGTATCAGCGCCAACGTTGAGGGCATCAGCATTGCACCGAAAATGCCCATACAAGCTCGCCCGGCAATCAGTTGCGTGGCGGTATCGGAATACGCGGTTAGCACCGACACAATCGCAAAACCCAAAGACCCGGCCAGCAACAACTTACGATGACCGACTCGATCTCCCAGACTCCCCATCGACACCAGCAATCCCGCCAATACCAGCGAATAAGCGTCGATCATCCACAACTGCTGGCCAGCACTCGGACGCAGGGCCTCGGCAATCTTTGGCAACGCGAACCCAAGCACCGTACTGTCAATTGTTACCAGCAGTACCGGCAGCATCAGTACGCTTAGAGCCAACCATCGTTTTAGGGTTACGTATCCTGTTAACGCCATTCACGAAACTCCATTTCCCTATAAACCCCAGGGACTTTAAGCGCGCCCTTGACGTGAAATCAGTCACGCCGAGCAACTCGGCTCTGGTATATCCCATTTATTACAGAGGTTTTTAGCCGCAACAACCATCGTTTACCCCTGCAATTAACAAATCAGGATTTTCCTTCGCAACGCCTACCGATGGATGTCAGGCGATACCTACCTTTGCGCCCCCCTGCGTACATTTTCCTATACAAAAGCAAACGCCCCGAACGAAGTCGGGGCGTTTGCTTGATCCCTCACCTGTGTTTTTTACACAGAGCGGAGTTCGATTTCCAACACGAGCAACTCTGGCAATCAGTACGCCTTGCCCGTCTTGTAGAAGTTCTCGAAGCAGAAGTTGGTCGCGTCGATGTAGCCTTCGGCGCCGCCGCAGTCGAAACGCTTGCCCTTGAACTTGTAGGCCATCACGCAGCCGTTCTGGGCCTGCTTCATCAGGGCGTCGGTGATCTGGATTTCGCCGCCCTTGCCTGGCTCGGTCTGTTCGATCAGGTCGAAGATGTCCGGGGTCAGGATGTAGCGGCCGATGATGGCCAGGTTCGACGGTGCGTCTTCCGGCTTTGGTTTTTCAACCATGCTGTGTACGCGGTAGATGTCGTCGCGGATCATCTCGCCGGCGATTACGCCGTACTTGTTGGTCTCGGACGGATCGACTTCCTGGATGGCCACGATCGAGCAGCGGAACTGCTTGTACAGCTTGACCATCTGGGTCAGAACGCCGTCGCCTTCGAGGTTTACGCACAGGTCGTCCGCCAGCACCACGGCGAACGGTTCGTCACCGATCAGTGGACGGCCGGTGAGGATCGCGTGGCCCAGGCCTTTCATTTCGGTCTGACGGGTGTACGAGAACGAGCACTCGTCGAGCAGCTTGCGGATGCCGACCAGGTATTTCTCCTTGTCGGTGCCCTTGATCTGGTTTTCCAGCTCGTAGCTGATATCGAAGTGGTCTTCCAGGGCGCGCTTGCCGCGACCGGTGACGATGGAGATTTCGGTCAAGCCGGCATCCAGTGCTTCTTCGACGCCGTACTGGATCAGTGGCTTGTTCACCACCGGCAGCATTTCTTTGGGCATGGCTTTAGTCGCTGGCAGGAAGCGAGTACCGTAACCGGCTGCTGGGAACAAGCATTTCTTGATCATATAAGTCCTTGAAAGGGCTGTGTGTACGAGTTTCGGCGCAGTCTAATCAGGCGGCGTGCACCTTACAATGCCCCGCGCTGGCTAACCGATGCCAACATAGAGAAATATTCTTGCCGATAGTTCCCTGCCGCGATGCGCAAGTCGCTGCGCAGCCTCTTATGCATAGCAGAGACTTGCGCAAATGCACGGTTTCCACCGCCCGGAACCCATCACCATACGCCCATCGGCACCCCTTGAGGGCGTTTGGCGGTATCATGGCGCGATTGAACCAGACAACGAGGCAAGTAGATGTCGGCAGTAAAAAGCATCAACGGATTCCTGATCAATCAGGAGAAAGACGGCCAATGGTGGGTGGCCAGTGTCGCCGGTGAAAATATCGCCGGGCCTTTCCCTTCCGAAGCCCTGGCAATCGAAGTAGCCTCGGTGCTGGAGCTTGAGCACCCGGAACCCAAGCGACGCGGCAAGGACAAGAGCTGATCGACGCCCGATGCGAAAAGCCCTGCCATGGCGCAGGGCTTTTTTATGAATACCGAAAAATAAGTGGCCTTTGGCTATAACCTTTTGAATCCGGCGCTGTCTCAGCCTTAGCCCCCCCTGACGATGATCAAGCCATGAATAAAGTTTTGCCTTTGCTGACAGTATTGGCCCTGAGCGGCTGTGCAACGTCGGAACAAACCTACCTGGCTAACGGAGAGCAAGGTCTATCGATTGATTGCTCAGGGGAAGCCAACTCCTGGGCTGCGTGCTACGAAAAGGCCGATGCGTCCTGCGCGGGCACCGGCTACAAGATTGTCGGAACCGATGGCACCCCCTCGCTCAAGGAGAGCGAAAAGACCCTCGGCGCCGACGTCGGTAACTACAAGAGCCGCAGCGTCGTGGTGATCTGCAGGTAACGCGCCACGCCCTACATATGGATTTCGGCGAATTTGATTCCAAGCCCGCGCACGGTATCGATCAGATCATCAAGGCGGCTGAAGGACTCGACTTCATCATTGTCATCCACCAGGAAATAGCTGCGCCCGGCACTTTTCTTGAAAAACACGATCCATTCCCCCAGTTCCGCCGGATTTTGAATCACATGGGTGGCAGAGATTAAACCCTCTGCATGCCGCTCCCGGACCTGCTCTCGCTTCATGTTCGACTCCAGAAATAACGATGCCGCCAAAGCAGGGCTTTGGCGGCATCGGGGCTGATGGTCGATAGTCTATCAGCCGGAAATGCACTCATTGGCAGCCTTCTGTACATCCTTTGGCCGTACCGGGACATTGGACATGCTCTCGTGCAGCTTGATGCTGCTGCCGCCGGAGCGCTCTTCGATGTCAAACACGGCAGACGGCCCCACGGAAAACTTGAGCGGCACGATCACGCGCAAGCCATCCTTGTGCGACTGGATCTGCAAGGCGCCTCGGCTATCGGCCAGTTTTTCGCTCAGGCATTGCGCGTATTCATGGGGCTTCTTGCCAGAAATCACGTTCATCGTAGGCAAGGACTCGTTGATGTCCGAGACGTTCGCGCAACCACTGATCGTCAATGCCATCGGCAACAACCACAAACCCCACTTCATACTAAACCTCCATTAAAGAGCCTCGGACAGCGCAACTGCGATTTTTCTCCGAGACAAACTGCTTTATCGCTCATCAAATGTGAAATAAGCGTTTTTAATTGTCGAAGCGGCCGGATAATAACGCCTTCGGGCTGATAAACTGCGCCAATCGCCCATGCTATCGTTTTGATTTTGTAGAAAAAGCCCTTCTGGAGGCGCCTCATGAAATTTATCCATCAGCGCGAGCACCTCAATGAAGACGACATCGTCGTCATTCAATGCTCCCAAATGTGCAACATCCGCTTGATGAACGACGCCAACTTCCGCAGCTTCAAGAATGGCGGTCGTCATACCTATCACGGCGGTGCATTCGACACGTTTCCAGCCCGCATCACAGCCCCGAGCACCGGTTTCTGGAACATCACGATCGACACCGTCAACCGCCGCGCTATCAGCGTGACGCGCAAACCCACCCTGACGCACTCGATCAAAATCATTCGCCGCTCCAGCACGAAACTGAGCTGATCAGCGAACCCGAAACACAAGACAGGCAGATACAACCGTGGCCCAAACGACCAAGTACGTCATCAAATACAAACTCAACGGTGAGCGCCGCTTCGAGTTTGCCCAGCTTGAAAACGGCACCCAGGAAGAAGCCAAGGCAGCGCTGGACGCCATTCATGGACAGGACGACGTCATCAGCGACATCAGCGTCAGCAAAGCGCTGTAACACGATCCGGAGCGACAATGGACGTCGGCTCCCGCTTGCAGTTCGACCGCAAGCAGCGGAGTGCCAGTTTTATTTTTGCCTTGCAGACTGACCACCTCCATAACAAGAGGCCCGGCAATGAGCGAGCAATATCTGGACAGGCTGGACTGGCCCCGGCTGGAGCAGCAACTTGATCAGGACGGCTGCGCCGTCATCCCGTCACTGCTGAGTCACAAGGCTTGCGGGCAGGTCAGCGCCTGGTACCCTCGCACCGAACTGTTTCGCTCCCACGTGGTGATGGCTCGCCACGGGTTCGGCCGAGGCGAGTACAAGTATTTCAACTACCCCTTACCGGAACTTGTGGCCCGCTTGCGCAGCGCGCTCTACCCACGACTGGTGCCCATCGCCAATCGCTGGCATGAACAAATGGGCTTGCCGGAGCGTTTTCCTGAAACCCTTCCAGCCTTCCTCGAACGTTGCCATGCCGCTGGTCAGAACCGTCCGACACCCTTGTTGCTGCAATATGGTCCGCAGGACTACAACTGTTTGCATCAGGATCTGTACGGTGAGCACGTTTTTCCACTGCAAGTGGCGATCCTGCTGTCAGACCCGGATCAAGACTTCACCGGCGGCGAATTTGTCCTGACTGAACAGCGCCCGCGAATGCAGTCACGCCCGATGGTCATCGATCTGAAGAAAGGCGACGGGCTGATCTTTGCGGTCAACCAGCGGCCAGTCAAAGGCACCCGCGGTTACTACCGCGTTACCCTGCGCCACGGCGTGAGTCGCCTGCACAGCGGTAAACGGCATACCCTTGGAATCATCTTTCACGATGCGTCATGAACCCATGAAACCGCAGACTTTCGATCTGTTTGCCGATGCAGAACCCGAGCAACAGCCCAGGCGCGAGCAGATCGGCGAGCAATCCTACGTGCTCAGAGGCTTCGCCCTGCCCTGGCTGGAGCGTTTGCTGCCTGCCCTGGAAAAAGTGCTGGCGGCCGCGCCGTTTCGGCAGATGGTCACACCCGGCGGTTTCACCATGTCGGTCGCCCTGAGCAGTTGTGGCCAATTCGGCTGGACCACTGACCGCAGCGGTTATCGGTATACCCGCCTCGATCCACAAACCGCAAAGCCTTGGCCAATGATGCCCGAGGTGTTTTTCCAACTGGCACAAGCGGCGGCGCAGGCAGCAGGGTTCACCGGTTTTGCGCCGGATTCCTGCCTGATCAACCGTTATATCCCCGGGGCAAAAATGTCATTGCATCAGGATAAGGACGAACATTCCTACGCCGCCCCCATCGTTTCGGTATCCCTGGGTTTGCCGGCGACGTTCCTGTTCGGCGGTTTTGCACGCAGCGACAAAAGTCAGCGCGTTCCCCTGTTCCATGGCGACATCGTGGTCTGGGGTGGCGTGGATCGCCTGCGTTATCACGGCGTGTTGCCGATCAAGGACGGCCATCATCCGAAACTGGGCGAGCAACGCTTCAACTTCACCTTCCGTACCGCCGGATAAAGCCTTCGAATTTGACCGCAAGCGCCGGAGTGTGTGGCAACTGCCCCACGGTTAATGTGCAGGCAACCCCTCAATGGACGTGACGCCATGACAACCCGATCGACCAAAATCGCCACTGAAAACGATCCGCGCTGGGCCGCCGTGGTTGCGCGCGACCCCAAGGCTGACGGGCAGTTTGTCTATGCGGTGAAGACCACAGGCATCTACTGCAACCCCAGCAGCCTCGCGCGCTTGCCAAAGCCACACAATGTCGAATTCTTCGATAACGCCGAACAGGCACGGGCCGCGGGTTATCGTCCGAGCAAACGCGCGACGAAGGATCAGAGCGAACTCGCCGCGCAACATGCCGCCACCGTGGCCGCCGCGTGCCGCCAGATCGAAAGCGCGCAAACGCTGCCCGCCCTGGTCGAATTGGCCGAGGCGGCGGGCCTGAGCAGCTTCCACTTCCATCGCGTGTTCAAAGCCGTCACCGGCCTGACGCCCAAGGGCTACGCCGATGCCCATCGTTCACGCAAGGTACGCGAGCGACTGGCGCACGGCGGCTCGGTGACCGATGCCCTGTATGACGCTGGCTTCAACTCCAACAGCCGGTTTTATGAAGCGGCAGACCAACTGCTGGGAATGAAACCCGGGGACTACCGCGCGGCCGGTCAAAACAACGATATTCGTTTTGCCGTCGGCCAGTGTTCGCTGGGCGCGATTCTGGTGGCGCAGAGTGAGCGCGGGGTCTGTGCGATCCTGCTGGGCGATGATCCGCACCAACTGGTCTGTGATCTGCAAGACAAATTCCGCCGCGCCAACCTGATCGGTGCCGATCATGAGTTCGAACAATTGATTGCCCAGGTCGTCGGCTTTATCGAGGCGCCGGCCATTGGCCTTGATTTGCCGCTGGACGTACGCGGCACGGCGTTTCAGGAGCGTGTCTGGCAAGCGCTGCGGGAGATTCCCGTGGGCAGCACTGCCAGCTACGCCGATGTCGCCCAACGCATCGGTCAACCAAAAGCCGTTCGCGCCGTGGCCCAGGCCTGCGGCGCGAACAGCCTGGCTGTGGCGATCCCTTGCCATCGAGTGGTTCGCAGCGACGGCAACCTGTCGGGCTATCGCTGGGGTGTCGAGCGCAAACGTCAACTGCTGCAGCGCGAATCGCAGTGATCAGCGGTTCACATCCACCACCACGCGCCCGCGCAATTGCCCGGCAAGCAAGCGTTGCGCGGCTTCGATGGCTTCGCTCAAGCCTATTTCGTGACTGATCAGCGGCAACAGATTGAAGTCCAGATCCCGGGCCAGGCGACTCCAGGCCTCCACACGCTTGGCTTTGGGCTGGGTCACGCTGTTGATGCCGACCAGGGTCACGCCGCGCAAGATGAATGGCGCAACGGACGCTGGAAAGTCCATGCCCTGAGCCAGTCCGCAGGCCGCGACGGTGCCATTGGCCTGGGTGCTTGCGCACGCATTGGCCAGGGTGTGGCTGCCGACCGAATCGATGACGGCCGCCCAGCGCTCCTTTGCCAACGGTTTGCCCGGTGCGGACAAGGTGGCGCGATCGATGATTTCGCTGGCGCCCAGTTGCTTTAGGTAATCGTGCTCCGAGGTCCGTCCGGTGGACGCGACCACCCGGTAGCCGAGCCTGCTCAGCAAGGCGATGGCAAAACTTCCGACGCCACCGTTGGCGCCGGTCACCAGAATGTCGCCCTGCCCGGGCGTCACGCCGTTGTGCTCCAGTGCCAGGATGCACAGCATGGCCGTGTAGCCCGCCGTACCGATGGCCATCGCCTGGGCCGCACTAAACGCTTTGGGCAGCGGGATCAGCCAGTCACCGTTCAGGCGAGCCTTCTGTGCCAATCCCCCCCAATGCCCTTCACCCACGCCCCAGCCATTGAGCAGGACCTGGTCACCGACCTTGTAGTCCGGATGGCCGCTGACTTCGACGACACCGGCCAGGTCGATCCCCGGCACCATCGGGAATTTGCGCACCACCGGACTGCTGCCGGTAATCGCCAGGCCATCCTTGAAGTTCAGCGTGCTGTAGGCCACACGCACCGTGACATCGCCCTCCGGTAGCTGATCGTCCTGGATCTCTTGCAGTGTGGCCCGGTAACCGCTGTCGTCTTTGTCGATCAAAATACCCTTGAACATTACGGCCTCTCAATGGAATCAGTCTGTGGGTGGTGCAATTGAAATAACACATAAGCCTCACCCGCTGAAATGACGACTGGCCTTGCACCAGTCGTTGCGTTACAAATCCTGTTCTACCGCCCCTACCCGGATTCAACGTCGGAGAACACAGCACATGAACCAATGGCCAGATACCCGCATTCTTGACCTGCTCGGGATCGAACTGCCAATCATTCAGGGGCCGATGGCCGGTGCCACAAACTCCTCCATGGTGATTGCAGCCTGCAATGCCGGCGGCCTGGGCTCGATGCCAGCGGCAATGCTCAGCACGGATCAACTGCGCGAAGAGCTCAAAACCATCCGCCAACACACCCGGCGCCCGATCAACGTCAACTTCTTCTGTCATCAGCCACCGGCTCCGGATGAGCAACGCGCGCAGGACTGGAAAAACCTGCTGCAACCTTACTACCAGGAACTCGGCGCCGACTTCGATGCGCCGACGCCGGTGTCCAACCGGGCGCCGTTCGATAACGCGGCCTGCGAAGTGGTCGAAGCGTTTCGCCCTGAAGTGGTGAGTTTTCACTTTGGCCTGCCGGAAAAATCCCTGCTCGACCGGGTCAAGGCCACTGGCGCGAAGGTGCTGTCCTCGGCCACCACCGTCGCAGAAGCCGTGTGGCTGGAACAGCATGGTTGTGATGCAATCATTGCCATGGGCTACGAAGCCGGGGGCCATCGCGGAATGTTTCTCAGCGATGACCTGAGCAGTCAGGTGGGGACTTTCGCCCTGGTGCCCCAAGTCGTCGATGCGGTGAAGGTGCCGGTGATTGCCGCCGGCGGCATCGCTGACGCACGAGGTGTCGCTGCCGCATTCATGCTCGGTGCTTCGGCGGTGCAGGTGGGTACGGCATACCTGTTCACGCCAGAGGCCAAGGTCAGCCCTTCCCATCACAAAGCCTTGCGAACCGCCCGGGAAAGCGAGACGGCCGTCACCAACGTGTTCACCGGCCGCCCGGCCCGGGGCATCCTCAATCGGGTGATGCGTGAGCTGGGGCCCATGAGCGCCAAGGCCCCGGCCTTCCCCCTTGCCGGTGGCGCGCTGACGCCGTTGCGGGCCAAAGGTGAAGCGGACTTCAGCAACCTGTGGGCCGGCCAGGCATTTACCCTCGGGGTCGAATTGACCACCGAGGCACTGACTCGAAAACTGGCTGAAGAAGGATTAGCGAGACTGCAAGGTCGTCCCTGAGCATCACTCTCACACAAAATTGTATACAGTTCTGCGGCGACACATTCCGTTTAAAGGCAATTCGCTATATATTTTTGTACATAACGATTAATCTGCCGTCATTGCCTTTAACGGAGCCGTTTCATGACCATTCGTGCCTCACGTTTTGCCCCGACCTGTCTGGCGAGCCTTCTCGCCGTATTCGCCTTCGGCTCCGCCCAGGCGGACGAAGTCCAGGTGGCTGTCGCCGCCAACTTCACCGCCCCCATCCAGGCCATCGCCGCTGATTTCGAAAAAGACACCGGGCATAAACTGGTCACCTCCTTTGGCGCCACCGGCCAGTTCTACACCCAGATCAAAAACGGCGCGCCGTTCGAAGTGTTCCTCTCGGCAGACGACAGCACCCCGAAAAAGCTTGAAGCCGAAGGCGACTCCGTCAAGGGTTCGCGCTTCACCTACGCCGTCGGTACGCTGGCGCTGTGGTCGGCCAAGGAAGGCTACGTTGATGCCAAGGGCGATGTGCTGAAAAAGAACGAATACCAGCACCTGTCCATCGCCAACCCCAAAGCCGCGCCTTATGGCCTGGCGGCGACCCAGGTACTGGCCAGGGAAGGTTTGACCGACAAGGTCAAGGACAAGATCGTTGAAGGCCAGAACATCAGCCAGGCCTACCAGTTCGTCTCCACCGGCAACGCCGAGTTGGGTTTTGTCGCCCTGTCGCAGATCTACAAGGACGGCAAGATCACCAGCGGTTCGGCCTGGATCATTCCCGCCAGCCTGCACGACCCGATCAAGCAAGACGCGGTGATTCTCAACAAGGGCAAGGACAACCCGGCCGCCAAGGCGCTGGTTGACTACCTCGAGGGGCCGAAAGCGGCAGCTGTCATCAAGTCCTACGGTTACGAAATCTAAATGTCGCTATCGAGTGCCGATTTTTCCGCCATCTGGCTGACCCTGAAACTGGCGTCCCTGACGACCGTCATCCTGCTGATTGTCGGCACTCCGATTGCGTTATGGCTGTCGCGCACCCGCTCCTGGTTGCGCGGCCCGGTCGGGGCGATTGTCGCCCTGCCCCTGGTGCTGCCACCGACGGTGATTGGTTTCTATCTGTTGCTGGCCCTCGGCCCTCACGGGTACCTTGGCCAGCTCACCCAGTCACTGGGCCTTGGCACCCTCACGTTCAGTTTTGCGGGGCTGGTCATCGGTTCGGTGCTGTATTCGATGCCGTTTGTGGTCCAGCCGCTGCAAAACGCTTTTTCCTCGATTGGCACGCGCCCGCTCGAAGTGGCCGCGACCTTGCGGGCCAATCCCTGGGATACCTTTTTCAGCGTGACACTGCCCCTGGCCCGCCCCGGTTTCATTACCGCGGCCATTCTCGGCTTTGCCCACACCGTCGGCGAGTTCGGCGTGGTGCTGATGATCGGCGGCAATATTCCCGAGAAGACCCGCGTGGTCTCGGTGCAGATCTACGATCACGTCGAAGCCATGGAGTATGCCCAAGCCCATTGGCTGGCCGGGGCAATGCTGGTGTTCTCGTTTGTCGTCCTGCTGGCGCTGTATTCCAGTCGTAAAACCAAAGCGGGCTGGAGCTGACCGATGATTCAAATGCGTCTGAAACTACGTTATTCGGGCTTCGCCCTGGACGTCGATCTGCAGGTGCCTGGCCGTGGCGTCACTGCGCTTTACGGCCACTCCGGCTCTGGCAAGACCACTTGCCTGCGCTGCATCGCCGGCCTGGAACGGGCTGAGCAAGGCTTTGTCCAGGTCAACGATGAAATCTGGCAAGACAGCGACAACCGGATCTTCGTCGCGCCGCACAAGCGCGCGCTGGGCTACGTGTTCCAGGAAGCCAGCCTGTTTCCTCATCTGTCGGTGCTGGCCAACCTGGCATTCGGCCTCAAGCGCATCCCCAAGCCGCAACGCCGCGTCGACATGGCCCACGCCACCGAGTTGCTGGGCATCAGCCATTTGCTGGACCGGCACCCGCAACACCTTTCAGGCGGTGAGCGACAGCGCGTCGGCATCGCCCGCGCCTTGCTCACCAGCCCGAAACTGTTGTTGATGGACGAACCCCTGGCGGCGCTGGATGCCCGGCGCAAAGGTGAAATCCTGCCCTACTTGCAACGCCTGCACGACGAACTCGACATCCCGGTGCTGTACGTCAGCCACTCCCAGGATGAAGTCGCGCGGCTGGCCGACCATATCGTGTTGCTCAGCAACGGCAAGTCACTGGCCAGCGGCCCGATCGGCCAGACCCTGGCACGCCTGGACTTGCCCCTGGCAATGGGGGATGACGCTGGTGTGGTGATCGAAGGTCGCGTCAGCGCTTATGACGCCGACTATCAATTGCTGAGCCTGCAATTGCCCGGCACCACCCTCGACATCCGTGTGCCTCATACGCCACTGGATGCGGGCCAGGCACTGCGCTGCAAGGTCCAGGCGCGGGATGTGAGCCTGAGCCTGGGCAATACCGGGCAAAGCAGCATTCTCAATCGCCTGCCGGTCACTGTGGTCAGCGAAATGAGCGCCGACAACGCCGCCCACGTGCTGATTCGCCTGGACGCCGCCGGCACGCCATTGCTTGCGCGGATCACGCGTTATTCCCGCGATCAACTGAACATCCACCCGGGCCAGCCACTGTGGGCACAAATCAAAGCGGTCGCGGTGCTGGCGTAAATCCGAAGGCACGACTGCACCGGGCAGAGGTCAGCGCCTGAATCGACGAATTGACCTGCCTATTTTTTGCACGATCACCAATGACTTCTATAGTTGAACTGAACACGTATCAGCTGCGGAGACGCCATGGAAGACATTTTCGTCGTGAAGCGTTGCAAAAAGATCATCATCCATGGTCGCCGCGCAGGTGAAAATGACCACCTGCCACCGGATGCCGCGGTCTGGTACCGCATCGCCGATACCCGCACCCAAGGCTTCATCGGAGATGGCTACGATATTGAAGAAGACGCTGTGCGTGTTTGCCATCAGTTGAACGCTCAATCACAAGTGACAGCCCGACAAAGTTGACGGCTCATCACCCTTTTTTAACGGGTCTATACTGAGATAGTTGAAGGATCAGTAACCCTTTCGGCAGAAAGCTCGCCCCAGGCGGGCTTTTTGCTGCCACACCCAGGTTTCTTGAACGGAGGTGCTTCCCATGTCCGAAAAAGAGTCCATCACCACCCTGCTCACCTTGTTGGACTCCCGTCAGGCTCGCCTGGCCGCCGCCTGCAAGGAAATCGCTGACTGGGTCGATCATCAAGGCGGACACCCCACCGCCCTCAGAATTCGTGATCGCCTGAACGACATTGAGAAGGACACGCCGCTGATCCGGCACACGCTGTCGTCTCTCAAGCCTGTCGACCGGCCTTTGCCCCGGTTCAGATGATCCGTCGCGGATCCACGGTGCGGGAAAAGGCCCTATTCGGGCTGCATGATCGGTGACCGTACGTCTCCACGCACTTGGCTGCCTGCTGGATTTCCATCACTTCTCACAACCCGGCCTGGAACCGGGATTTTTTGTTGCGCAAAACCAATCGAACGTCCCCGCTCACGTGGAGTCAACCGCTCACACGTCACGAAGGAGACGTTCCAATGGTCACTCATTTCAAAGTCAGCGGGCACCTGGCCTGCGGTCACCACGGCAACAACCTCGTATCGACCCGCGAACTCAATCGGGTGAAATGCCGAAGCTGCCGAAACACCGACGCCTACAAAGAAGCCCGCAAGGCTGAGCGCAACGCTGCCCGCCGCGCAGCACGCAAAGCCAAAGCCGTGCACACCGCCAATGACTGGCGTTCAGCCTGGACCGAGCGGCTGACCGCGATGGCCGGCCTGCAACGATTGCCCCGTGGCTTTGGCGGCCAACCCTTCGTTTAGGGAGCATGAAGTAGCTGTCAGGTTTTTACGGCGAGTCGATGTCCCTGCGCGCGGGCTGCATGATCTCGCGCAGGGACATGCGCTTGAACGCCTCGACCAGTGCTCGCCCCTCAACGGGTGCACAAGTGACAGCCAACCGCATGGTCGCCTCACCCAGGTGCCAGATCAAAAACGCGGACTCCTCGACCTGTTGCTCGTCGCAGTCGGGATACACGCGTAGCATCGCCTGGGCCAGCAGAGCTCCGGCAACCCGGCTCTCCTCCAGTTCCAGCTGCAACAACTGCTTGTCGGCCTGCATGCCGGACCAGATGTCACGCATCACCGGTGTCGCCATCACGATCTCGTAATACTGATCGAGCAACTGCGAATAGGCGGCGCGCAAACCCCGGGCATCCTCGACAGCCTCCATTGCCTCGGCAATGCAACGACGGCTTTCAGCGTTATAGCGCTCGGCCAGCGTACGGATCACGGAACTCTTGTCGGGGAAGTACTGATAAAGGGAACCGATCGAGATCTCGGAGCGCTCGGCGATTTCACTCATCTTGAGTTGATCGCTGCCCTTGTCCGCGATCAATTGAGTGGCCATGGCCAGAATCCGCTCCTGACGATCACGGCTGCGCTGTTGCGTGGGTTTGCGTCGAACCGCTTCTGCAGCAGGCTGTTCGAGGGTTTCAGAGGTTTTTTTGCGCACGAGTGAGTTCCCGATCAAAAACGTGACATGTACTCACCTTAGCATCGCCATCCCCTACGCCCAACAACAGATGCCACACGTCGGGGAATTCGATCTGATGGGTTGACGGCAAAACATGAGCATCTATCATCTTTTAAACATGAGCATCACTCACATTATTCGATGGAGATGAACGCGATGAAAACAGCCCAACCCATCACGCTGGTCCTCGGCGCCACCGGCAAAACCGGACGGCGCATCACACAACGGCTCGAGGCTGCCGGCCTGCCCGTTCGCCAGGGTTCGCGCGATGCCAATCCACCCTTCGACTGGGAAGATCGATCGACCTGGGACGCCGTGATCGATGGCGTTCATTGCGTCTACATTTCCTTTCAACCGGACCTCGCCGTTCCAGGCGCCGTTGAAACCATCCAGGCGTTCACCGACCTGGCAGTGAAAAGCGGCGTCCGCAAACTGGTCTTGTTATCCGGGCGCGGCGAAGTTGAAGCACAACAGGCCGAATGCGTCGTACAGGACAGCGGGATTGACTGGACGATTCTGCGAGCCAGTTGGTTCTGCCAGAATTTCAGCGAGGCACACTTTCTTGAACCCATTGTGCAAGGTGAGCTTGCACTCCCCGTCGGCCAGGTCGCCGAGCCCTTTGTCGATGCAGAAGACATCGCCGAGTGTGCCGTCGCGGCACTGACCCAACCCGGGCACAGCAACCAGCTCTATGAACTGACCGGCCCTCGGGCGTTGACCTTTGCTCAAGCCGTGACCGAGATTGCGCGCGCCACCGGTCGCAAGATCGAATTCGTGGCCGTACCGGCGGACGCGTATCGACAGGCAATGGAACAGGAACAACTTCCTCCGGCGTTTATCGATCTGGTGTTGTATCTCTTCACGACTGTGCTGGACGGGCGCAACACACCCGTGGCCGATGGTGTACAGCGGGCGCTGGGCCGGCCGGCGCGCGACTTTGGCGACTACGTACGGCGCACTGCCGCTACGGGCATTTGGGGCAATGGCAGTCCGACGTAAAGCAGTGGCGGGAACAGGCTTCGTCGACTAGGGTTTTTTGGCGTATCGAAGTGCGGCGCCTTTATTGGCAGGAGCCTGATTAAGGAGGAACCCATGTCACTCAATCGTAGCGCTGAACAAACCTACCGCCAGTGGTCGACCCCAATTCTGTTGGAACTCAAGGAGCGAGAACATCAAATGAACCCGTCAGACCGCCAGGCACTGGAAAACGTACTGCTGGAAAGAAGGCTGATCGATACCGGCAACCCGGCCGGCAGCGATCGCCGCAAGGCAGACCCGACGTCCTGAAAAACATCAGGTAATCACGATCAGGATAGAAATAACGGAAAAGAAAAAACCAAGGGCTCGCATCCGCTTTCGCTTGCAAGCCCTTGGTTCAGAATATGCCCAATCGAACGCAAACACGGTTCCAACGTCTGAATCCCCCCGCCGCCGTAAATCCATTTTTGATAATTATTAATTTCCAAACACTCCCCTCTATCGGCTTTAAATGTGCCAATAGGAGGGTTAGCCATGGTAGGGCCTGCAGGTGACGTTTTTGACGAAAGCTTCGACTGCCATCAAAACCGCATTTGCAGAGGCTGACTTTCCTGAGCAGATTTACTGTTTTGTCCCGCGTTGTCACCCAGGCCACGCAGACAAACATTCACACACCGCACTTCGGTTTTCCCCGGTTCGAGACCAGGCTAAACCACCACATGGAGGGATTCCAGGATGCTGATAAAAATCGAGAAGGCGAGCAAACCGGAAGGCTGGAATGTATGGATGAACGCGTGGTGCGTTGAGTTTCGCAGCTACGCAGAGGCCTTGGCGTTCGTGATCAAATTGGAAGGCCGGATCAATGCACCTCACCCCTTGCCTATCAGTACCGCCAGACTTCTTTTGGAACTGGCTTGAGCTCTCGACGCCATCACCGAGAAGCTATGCACGACGTCATATCCATATTTATTAATCTGTCTTTGATAATTATTGATTTCGCTCGCCCCTCTCCCTCGACTTTAAATATGCACCGAGGGGGCGTTGGCCAAGGTGAGGTTTACAGGTGACACCTTTAACGGACGCTTCGAATACAGCCAGTCTGTTTTCGAGGAGGCCGACCTTCCTCACCATGTGTATTACTTTTCCCCGCATCTTCCCCCAGGAGATGCGGGGTTTTTTTCGTAAATGCGTTAAAACCACCCGCTACGATCATCTTCCAACTCTTGGCGACACACTTTAAGTTGAGCGTTGTAAATCTCTGACTGCTTTTGCACTTTCTGGGCAACCTGCATCAGCCAAGGTTTACTGCGATAGGTATTGCGGCTAAAGCCCCCATGCCCCTCGTGATAGGCCAGGTACTGATTGTAGGTGTCCCATTTGGAGATTCCGAGTTGGCGTTGGGTGCCGGTGGTGTACCAACCGATAAACATGATCGCGTCGTCAAAACTGTCACGCGAACCACCGTTGCCTGTACTGTCCTTGTACTCACCCCACACCGGGTCTTGAGCCTGCGCATAACCGTAAGCCGAACTGACTCGCCCCCAGGGGATCACCCAGAGCAGGTAGTCACGAGGCGGCAATGCGTCCGCCACGTAACTGCTTTCCTGCTTCATGATCGCCATGGCCACATGCAGAGGCGTCCCATATTCACTCTCCATTTGCAGCGAGTCCTCATACCAGTCGGGATACTCACGGTAAATACTGCAGAGATTGCCTTGGTCTTTTGGCGGCGTAGTCGTGCACCCCGTTACAAACAGCATCAACAAAGCCAACAGCAGAACCTGTCCTTGTTTCATTCATTACCCTCAAAAATAAGGGCATAGGGTACCCTCCGATTACTGCAAGGCGCCTGAGTCATGCAGGTGCAGACAAAAACGTCAGAAGACATCCAACTTGATCGCGTCACCCTTATCGAGAGGCTTCTTTGTAAGTCCCTATTGCACGGCGGCCTGACACAAGCCCTGAGCTCTGCGCTCTGATTGAGTGCTCACACGTGGGCGTTGCGATACGGTGCATAGCTGCCATGCACCGCTGGCAAATCGGTGGCTTCCAGTGAGTTGGTCAGCAGGCGCACATCAACGCCGGCATCGGCCCGACCCAGGAAGATCAGCTGCTTGCGCCAGGACTCGAGTTGCGGTTGCGCCTGGTATGGTTGTACAACGCCTTGCTCTCGATACGTGAGGTCTGGAGCGATTGCTCCAGGCGTTGGCGGCTTTCGAGCAAGTCTTGCGCTGTTAGCTTGTTGAGCTGGAAGTCGCAGGCCCGCCCTCCGCTATAGAGCCTGGCTCGCTTTCCAGTCACGCAACCACTGCAAGCCGGCAGACGTATTGCCTCGTGGCCGATATTCGCACCCTACCCAGCCGTCATAACCCAATTGGTCGATCAGCTCGAACAGGTAGGGATAATTGACTTCCCCCAAGTCCGGTTCATGCCGATCCGGCACGCCCGCTATCTGGATATGGCCGATATTATCAAAGTCGCGACTCAGTTTAGTCGCCAGGTCGCCCTCGACGATTTGGCAGTGGTAACAGTCGAACTGAACCTTCAGGTTGCTGGCGCCCACTTCCTTGCAGATGGCCTGGGCCTGATCCTGCCGGTTGAGGAAGTAGCCTGGCATGTCTCGCGTATTGATCGGTTCGAGCAACACGGTGACGCCTGCCTTGGCCGCCCGGGCGGTGGCGTAGGCGAGGTTCTCCAGGTACACACCGTGATGACGTGGGCGATCATTTTCCGACGGCAACAGCCCGGCCATGACATGGATGCGTGAGTTGCCCAATACGCTGGCGTAATCCAGGGCACGATCAAAACCGTTACGAAATTCACTCAACCGCCCCGGCAGCGACACGGTACCCCGCTCGCCCTTCGCCCAATCACCGGGCGGCGCGTTGATCAGTGCCTGCACCAGGCCATTGTCGCTCAAGCGTTGCTTGAGTTCTTCAGCGCTGTACTCGTAGGGAAACAAATACTCCACCGCTTCGAAACCGTCAGAGGCAGCGGCGGCGAAGCGATCCAGAAACTCATGTTCCGGGTAGAGCATGCTGAGGTTGGCAGCAAAACGAGGCATGGCAGCTCCTGAGATAAAGGGTTAGACATAGGACTGAGTCGTTTTCGGCTCTTCGCGACAGGCAGCAGTCGGCCATTAGCAGCCGGTGACGAATCAAACACAACAATGGTCCCGTCTACCAAACCTATTTGCCTCATGAGCTTCTACACAGCTTGCTAAAGTCATGCGAATCGGGATAGATCGCTTTAAAAGCTAAACTCATCATGTCTAGTCGCCAGGTCTATTTATGCCGCTGAGTTTTCATAAAATGCACGCCAATGGCGATGATTTCGTTATCGTGGACTCGCGAAACTCACGCAATCCAATCACAAGCAATTTGGCTCGGAAAATGGGAGATCGCAACCGAGGAGTCGGCTTCAATCAACTCGCGGTGATGCTCGATTGCGATGATGCAGATGCGCGCTTGGTCTTTTGGAATGCAGATGGCTCATCGCTGGACGCTTGCGGCAGTGCAACGCGGGGGGCGGCAGATATGCTGATGCGCGAATCCAATATGGATTCGGTAGTACTGCGAACCAACCGTGGCCTGCTGACTTGCGAACGCACTTCAACCGGCGCCATTTCCGTCAATATGGGAAAGCCGCTTTTCAGCTGGTCGGATATTCCTCTGGCTCTTGAAATGGATACTTCAGTGTTGCCACTTGCCGGTGAGCCAACAGCTTGCAGCATGGGAAATCCGCACTGCACCTACTTTGTGGGTGACCTGACAGGCGTTGACATAGCGACGATTGGACCAGCAATTGAAACCAACCCCTTGTTTCCCCTGAGGACGAACGTGCATTTCGTCCAGATCACTGACCGAAAGCATGTTCGGTTGCGTATTTGGGAGCGCGGAGGGGGTATTCCGCTGGGTTCAGGTTCCTGCTCTTGTGGCGCCGCCGTTAATGGAATTCGTCGTGGCTTGTTAGACAATTGCGTTGAGGTTGAATGTGATGGCGGAGCTGTAACGGTTCAATGGGATGGCGTGGGACCGGTCTTTCTCACCGGGCCGGTGGAGACGATTTTTTCAGGAACAATCACGGATACTCTGTTGAAAGTCTGAGCTTAGATAGGCCGCTATCTGAGGGTTGCTTTAGGTCGAATTCAGCCTCTGTGACAGGCAAAAACCGGCCAGGAGCGGAAGCGCGGCAAGTTGCATTGCATTTGAGTATCTACGGACTAACCTCAGTGCATCATTACACCGCGCGCAGGGGGACTTGCTGCCAAGGTGTCATATCCCAACTGACCTCCATTTCACGTTGGCCAAGGAGCCTTATGAAGACCTTCTTGCTCTTGCTAAGGACGGCCCTGTTCGTTGTTTTATTTTCCTTTGGCTTGCTCTGTCTTCTCGTGTCTCTTTCCTCGTACAAGGAGGTGGACGAGACGAAGACTTGGCAGAAGTTGAATGCTACTGTCGCCACTGTCTCCATTTCTGAGGAGATGCGCAGTAAGGGTATGACCTATTGCCCTCTGGTTAACGTGACCTTTGAGTTGAACGGACAGCATTACACTTATCCGCTCGAAATATCGCAGCGGCCCTGCAGAACCAGCCTGGAGTCGGTCGAAAGATCAGTTGCATCATTCAGGGAAGGAAAAGTGATCGAAATTCTTGTCGACCCTGCAAAGCCAGGTAGAGTGAAGCCAGGTACTTACTCACTAGGTGGGAGTTTTTACCTCGGCGTTTTCTTGGGCACACTAGCCTTTATCGGGGCCGTAGCTGTCCTGGTGTTTCCTGCTAAGAAATCTGTCAAATTGACGCAAGGAGAAAGCATTTCACATTCAACTTTGAGCAAGAAAGAAGTTAAGCAAAAAGCTCGCGAACTACTCGCCGCCGGCACTGCAAAGTCGGAAGTATTTTCACAACTCTCCGGGAGGGGTGTAAAAGACAGTCAACTTGCCTACTTTATAGCCTCGTATGCAGATCCAATTCGTTGTGACGAGCACGATCGAAAAGTCAATATTCTCATCACGATAATGCTCGCCCAGGCTTTGATTGCATTCATTCTGGGATTGGACATCGGCGCCAGGATGGGGCCAACGGCCAAATGGGTTATGGGTGTTTCAATGACCTTGATTCCCTTGTTTTTGGTATGGGGCTTTTACAACCATCGCGTCGGCGCCTACAACGCGTACATACTCCTTTCGCTTCCCCAATTCCCAAGATCGCTTGCGGGGTTTACATCGAGTCCGGCAACAACCGCTATCGCATTAGCTATAAGTATCGCTATCCTGGCTTTTGTTTGGTACGTCCGAGGAAAAATCTTTCCAGACTTCGTCTTCGTCAACCCCAGGAAAATCAAAGGCGAGTACTTCTTTTCGGGCTGACCCATCATGCCGCCGGACTTGCACGAACGGCTGTCCAGGCTTATGAGGTCAATCATTAGCGAAGACTGCTTCGGGTCGATTTCAGCCGGTTCCAGCAGGCAGCTATTGGCCGCTTTCTGACTGTCGTGAAGGGCTGCATCCGCCCCATAGCTATCTGTCAGGCTGAATCCTCTTACATGCATTCGCGACTAGAATTTCACTGCCGACTCTTCTAACGCCAGGTCAGATTTCAACCGTGCAACGTCAGGTCTCGAGCATTATTTCGGTCTATGGGAAACCGGTATGACAAATCCGCAAGAAAAAGCTGAATCCGACGAAGATTTAGGTCAGATGGTAATAGGGCGAGGGCCCTGCACCTATCTATTGCTGCTCTTACTAGGATTGATCCTCCTGTTTCCCTTTCTTGAGGAAGGTATATTTGCTCGCACATTACTCGGCATTCTGTTTTCAATCGTGCTGCTCGTGGGCGCTTTCGCCACTAGGCAGACTCGGCAGGGGTTCATCCTCAAACTAGGCCTGGCGTTGCTTGGGGTTGGCCTTCAATGGGCGGCGTTGTGGGCTGAAAGTACCGCGATTCTTGTCCTTGCCGGGATATTTTATGTGGTGTCCCTTGCAGTCTCGTTCATCGGAGTGCTTCGCTATATTCTCAAGCGCGGGCCAATTACAGCCGACAAGCTGCATGGCGCACTTGCGGGTTACATCATGCTGGCCTTCGTTTGGTCCTTCGTCTATGCCCTGGTCGAGATATCCAGCGCTGGCTCATTCGGCCCTAGCCACCTTGACTTCGTACAGCCCGGCACCTTCTTCAAACTAATCTATTTTAGCCTCACGACGCTCACGACCACCGGTTACGGTGATGTTATCCCATTGACCAACCACGCCCGCTCGCTTGTGATGGTCGAAGAATTTTCAGGCGTCTTTTACGTTGGCGTTGTGATAGCACGGCTTGCCGGTCTGTATCCGTCGAATCAGACAAAGTGACTCTCGATTTGCCTGGGCCACCTCTGGGCATTAGTGATTGAGTCGTCCCTGATTTAGTGAACACCTGCGACCGACTGCTAATGGCCGATTGCTGCCTGCTCTCAAGACTGTCCATCCATACGATGGGCTATTGCAACAATTTGAACCCCTTCTCTCACAGAAGGTATTCCTTCATTTTTGGGATGCTGTGCATAACCTCTCTTAGTGCGTCCAACAAAGCGGAAGCGGCAGGTGACAATGTAGAGTCTGCCAGTCGGGAAACACCGATTTGTTCCAGAATTAGAGGTTCGAAAGCCGGGAGGCGAATTAGCTCCTGACTGTGTGCGGGGTCAGAAATAACTGACTGCGGTAATATTCCAAGAAGATCAGTCTGTTTTAATAACCAAAGTATATTAAAGAATGATGCTGTTTCTATAGTTGCATGTGGTGGATTGATGTCCTTTCGATAAAAAATATTATCGAACTGCTTCCGTAAAGTAGTTTCTATTGGAGGCAGAATCCATGCTTCTCGCGCAAGTTCTTCCAGTTTAACCCCTGGTTGCTGAGCAAGAGGGTGGTCCCGACGCGCAACGATGATGGCGTTTTCGCTAAAAAGCGCCTCCTGAGCGACAACGACGCTTGAGCTGACATCGGAAAGTCTCCCAATCAAAAAATCCAATTCGCCCGAGATGAGCCGAGGTATCAGTTCGCTGCTTACACCGTCGACGATTTTGATGCGGATGCTTGGTCGGCTTGCCCACAGTCGCGCGATGGCGGAAGGGACAAGATAACTTGACCCTGTTAACACGCTTCCTATGGCAACACGCCCGGCATGCCCCTTTCCGAGAGCGTCGATTGCTTGGGATACATGATCCAGTTGGGCAAGGATCATCCGGCTGCGCTGCACAAAGTCCCGACCAAGCTCTGTAGGCGTAACCCCTCTGCGATTCCGAGTGTAGAGCTGAGCCCCTACAGCCTCCTCCAGATCCTGTAATAGCTTGCTCGCCGTGGGCTGTGAGAGGTTCAGCGAGCGTGCGGCGTGCAAGACACTGCCGTATTCAAACAATGCAATTGCCAAGCGGAAATGCCTGACTGTCGCCCATTTTTCCAACCGTTCCAGACTCATGTGGTATTCCATTAACCGATAGCATGTCTAATATATTCTAGATTTACGAATACCATAACCCCTCCTAGAATGTGCCTGACGCGCTGGGCTGCTCCAATTAAACACTTGCAAAGTGTGCAAAAGGTCTTGTTCGTATCGATGTAAGTCTCTCGGATACGACTCCTTTTGAGTGGCTCGGCCTTTATAAAAACTGTTGAATTTATTGCTTGTTATCAATATGAGAGAGGTAAATGTTGTATGAGCGTAAAAAATCTAGACACGGTGAAGAATTACTTTAAGTACTGTGTGGATGGTAAGGATGTTGAGCGAGTTTCAGAGTATTTCGATGTCGATGTGGTCGTGCATCGACCGGACTGCGATGCTCCGATAGGTGGTTTGGAGAACTTCAAACGAGCCTTGAGCGCAAATGTTCTCGAGCGATATAAGACAATTAAAACTACGTTCAGCAAAGAAGTTGTTACAGATGACGTTGTTGTAGTCGCGTTGACACATTGTGCAACCGGTTCGAATACATGGCACGGCTTTAACGTAGAAGGCAAGAGCTTGACGTGGACGGCCCTGACGTACTTCCGGTTTAACAAAGAGGGTAAAGTGATCGAAGAGATCGTTGAACGGAACGAACTGTTCATGGCAAAGCAACTCGGAATTATCAGTTACGAATAACATTTAGTTAAATCCCAAGGGAGCTAAGTCCACCGTGGTGAAAGCAAGCTCTCCACGGTGGTCAGAGGCTGCTTCTGGCCGACTTCTGTCTTCCTTGACCGGCTGAAATCGACCCGATATTCGGAGTAAAAAATAAATCAGTCCCCTTACCCCTACCTGATTGCACTTGAGCTGAGCAGGCATTTTTATGGGGTTGACTCCCGCGACTTATGGCTATGACCGGTTGAATCCACAGCCAAAAGCGAGCACTCACAGTGGATGTCGATATCAGACTTGTTCAGTAGTGGATAAGAATCCAGTTTAGATTTGACGTGTGCCCACTCTATAAACGGCTCTGGAACAATGATGGCAGCAAGGTAGTCGCCTAACCTGCGCACTGGGCTCGTTCCGATTCATCCAGGTGCTCTAGCAGCACTGCTATCGTCGCATCCCGCAGCTTTATTGCCTCCATCCAGCCCGGCCCTTCTGCCAACAGCGGGGGACAGACGTTGACGTGGATTGCACCGTGGCGAGGGTACCACTGACCGTCGCGCAGCACCTCGCGCGTGCCGCAAATTGCGACCGGCAGCAGCGGCACGCCGACACGCGCAGCGAGCACGAAGGCACCCATGTGGAACGTTCGCAATCCTGGCTCGCGGGTGAAGGTTCCCTCGGGGAAGAACACCAGGGGCTGGCCAGCCCGTAGCGCCTCGGCCAGGGGCTCGGTGTCTGCGGCGCTGCGCTGCAGGTCGAAGCGTTCGACAAAGCGGGCGCCGAGCTTGCGCAGGAACCGGCCGGCGATCCACTGGTCAGCCAATTCGCGCTTGGCAACGAAGCTGAACTGCGGCGGTAGGGCCGCGCTGAGAATGACACCATCGAGGTAGCTGGCATGGTTTGCGGCCAGCACGCTCACCGAGGAGGAAGGCAGGCGCTCGAGTCCCGTGACACTGAACGGAACACCCGCCAGGCGCAGAAACAGCCGGGAGGCCGCACGGGTAAAGCTGCGACACCAACGCTGGCTCGGCAGGATCGCAACGACCAGCCAGGTCAGCGGTGTGACCAGCCAGAACAGCAGCCAGATGTAGGTGGCATACAACGCGGTGCGGCAGGCCTGCCAGCTGCGACCGAAATGCCCGCGCAAGGCCTGCAACACCAGGCGCAACAGCTGGCGCCAAACGGCCAGGTGCGGCCGCCCCACTTCGCCGCGCTCATACAGTTCACGACTGGCAGCACGGCGAAGCTTTCCGCTGGAGGTTTTCAGTACGCTATGCGGTGGCGCCAGAACGATATCGTCGGGCGCCACACCGGTGAGGTCGAACACGATACGGTTGACCTCCTGCTGCAGTTGTTGCCGCGCAGCAGCGTCCTTCTCGCAGGTTTCCGCCAACACCACCAGGCGCTCGGTGCCGGTGGCCGGCTCCGGACTGCCGAACACCGCGATGCAGCCTTTGCGCAGCCCGGGCAGGTTGCCGACCGCTGCTTCGATATCGTAGGGGTAGATGTTGCGCCCGGCACGGATGATCAAGTCCTTGGCGCGGCCGGTCAGGTAGACCTCACCGCCGGCCATGTAGGCGAAGTCGAGCGAGTCGAACCAGCCATCGTGCAGCACCCGGCGGGTCTCTTCGGGGTTGCGATAGTAGCCTGCCGAGGTAGAAGGCCCGCGAAATTGCAGGTGCCCTTCGCTGCGTTCGGGCAGTTCGATTCCGCTGCCATCGACGATACGAATCTGATGGCCCGGCAGTGGTCGACCGCTGGAGACGAAGCGCAGCGTTGCGCTGGCATCCGATTCGGCGGGCAGTGCATTTCCACGGGCCTGGAACGCATCGCGCTGTACCCGGTCGATCAGCGGCCCTCGGCCCAGGGGAGGAAAAGCCACGCCCAGCGTAGCCTCGGCCAACCCATAGACCGGCGCCAACGCGGTAGGGGCCAAGCCGTAGCGAACGAAACGTTCTGCGAAGTGCTGCAAGGTCTGCGGGCTGACCGGTTCGGCACCGTTGAAGGCCAGGCGCCAACTGCTCAGGTCCAGCCCCTCGAGATCGTCGTCAGCGAGTTTGTTCAGACACAGTTCGTAGGCGAAGTTGGGCGCCGCCGACATCGTGCCGCGGAAGCGGTCGATGGCCCATAGCCAACGCGCCGGCCGTGCCAGGAAAGCCAGCGGCGACATCAGCACCAGGCTGTAGCCGTAATACAGGCTGCCCAGCCAGGCACCGATCAATCCCATATCGTGGTACATGGGCAGCCAGCTGACGAACACGTCTTGCGGTCCCACCTTCAGAGCCCTCCCCATGGCGCGCAGATTGGCCAACAGATTGACGTGGCTGACCATCACACCCTTGGGCTGGCCAGTACTGCCCGAGGTGTACTGCAGGAAGGCGATGTCATCCGATTGCCGCGGTGGTGTGATGCATTCGCCCCCTTCCTCCATCAAATCGGCCACGCTGGTGATGCGGGTCAGGCTCGGGACCTGCGGCTGAAGCAACCGGGCAAGCAGCTTCGCTTGCGTCACGGTAATCAGCACTTTGGCCTCGGCGTTGCGCAGAATGCCGGCCTGGCGGCGCAGATGATCCTCTATCTGCGACAGGCGCAGCGGTGGGTAGATGGGCACCGGCACACCACCGGCCAACAGGATGCCGAAAAAAACCTGGAGAAAGTCGCGGCCTGTGGGCAGCATCAGGGCCACGGTTTGACCGGCGTGCAAGCCACTGCGTTGCAGCCCTGCGGCAACGGCCAAGGCCCCCTGGTGCAAGGCGCCATAGCTGATATCTTCCTGCTGGTCACTTTCACCTAGCAGGCGCACGTGGAGATGCTGGGGCTGCTGGCGCACATGCCAGTCCAGTACCTCGATCAAGGTCCGCGCGGCGTCTGGCGTCTGCCCCGTTGCTATCAGGGTCTCGCTGATGTTGCTGGAGGGCAACGGGCGTACGGCCTCGGCGCCATGCCTGCTGTGCAGCACGCGCAGTATGTCGGTGGGGGTGTCTGCCGAGGCGAACAGGTTTTCTGGTAAGCGCACACCGAATTCGTGCTCGATACGTGACCAGAGCTCGACTCGAGTCAGGCTGTCTACGCCCAGATCCCGATCCAGCACGCTGTGCAAGGTGACTTGCAACCCTTCTGCCGCTTGCGGGCGCAGCTCGACCACGGTGCGCCGGACAATTTCGAGCAATTTTTCCGCGTCCCCATCGGAACGGGGAACCGCACGGGTTTCCGGAGGCGGACGAGGCATCGGCAGCCCCTCATGACAGAACACTGTGTGTAGATCCTTGCCAATTGCCATTATGCGCCTACGGAGGCGACTGGGAATGCCATCATCAGCTGCAGCGCTCGCACGATGGGTGAGCCGAGGCTAGGCTTCTGAAGAACGCAGCCCCTGCAGAGAGATCTGCCATGCCAGCCAGCCTTGCCCCCGGAGTGACACGCCGAGAAATCTGGGCTTGGGCGATGTTCGATTTCGCCAACTCCGGCTACACGACCGTGGTGATCACTGCCGTGTTCAACGCCTACTTTGTCGCCGTGGTCGCCAAGGGCGAAGCCTGGGGTACGCTGGCCTGGACCAGCGCCATATCCCTCTCTTACGCCCTGATCATCCTGACCGCTCCGCTGATCGGTGCCTACGCCGACGCATTCGCCTGCAAGAAACGCCTGCTGCTGTTCAGCACGATCGGTTGCGTCACCTTTACCGCTGGACTGGCGTTGGCCGGGCCGGGGGATCTCGGCGTTGCGATTCTGTTCATCGTGCTATCCAACTACTGCTTTGGCAGCGGCGAGAACCTGATTGCCGCCTTCCTGCCCCAGCTCGCCCGTGCAGATGCCTTGGGCAAGGTGTCCGGCTGGGGCTGGGGGTTGGGTTATATTGGCGGTTTGGTCAGCCTGGGCGCCTGCCTGGCCTTCGTCAGCTGGGCCCAGGCGCAAGGCCAGACGGCGGCGCAGTTCGTGCCGGTGTGCATGCTGATCACTGCGGCCTTGTTCGCGTTGGCCAGCGTACCGACCTTCCTGTTCTTGCGTGAACGCAGCCTGCCGCAGACAGGAAGCAGCGACAGGCCTATCCCGCAAGCGGTGCTAGCGCGCTTCGCGCAGACGCTGCGTGAAGCCGACCGCTATCGTGACCTGCTGCGCTTCCTTGCCTGCACCGTCTGCTACCAGGCCGGAATCTCGGCGGTGATCACCCTGGCTGCGATCTATGCCAATCAGGTCATGGGCTTCAGTACCCAAGACACGCTGCTGCTGATCTTCGTGGTGAATATCACGGCCTCCATCGGTGCCGTGCTGTTCGGTTGGCTGCAGGATCGCCTCGGCCATCGCACCACGCTGGCGCTGACCCTGCTGGGCTGGCTCGGCATGGTCGGTCTGGTCTGGGTCGCGCGCGGCCCCGGGCTGTTCTGGCTGGCGGCCAACCTCGCCGGTCTGTGCATGGGCGCCAGCCAATCGGCCGGACGTGCGATAGTCGGTCTGCTCGCGCCGCCAACGCGGTTGGCGGAGTTCTTCGGCCTCTGGGGGCTGGCGGTCAAACTGTCGTCAATCCTCGGCCCCATGACTTACGGCCTGACCAGTTGGCTGTCCGGAGGCGATCACCGCCTGGCGATGTTGATTACCGGCAGCTATTTCGTTGTCGGCCTGCTGATCCTGGCCGGCGTCAACCTGGAGCGCGGGCGGCAGGTAGCTGTCAGCCATACCGAGAGTCTCGAAAATTGAGAAGGACTCCCCGCATCGGGTCAGTCTTCGCCTGTCGCAGGCTGATTTAATACTGATGGGTTACGCTGCCGTTGGTCGGCGCCTTGCGCAGCAGTGCGATAGAAAACTATAGGAATAAACTCTCGTGCCGATATCGATAAGGCAAGGCCTGCGCGTGCCTGACCTTGAACCTGAGCGAACGAGCACATTGATGATTGATAAATCTTTGGAAGAAAAAGCGGCATTGATGGTCGACCCACATGAAACGATGGCCAGTATCGGACAGATCACTGCCATGCGCGATGCCCTGCGACAGCGCCTGGACAAGGCGGATAACGCGGTTCAGGAGCTTCAGGAGCAACTGGACTTGGCAAAGACGCTGATGACCCGTCTGCTGGCGGCGAGTTTTGCGTCGACCGGCAAACTTTCCGCGCCCCTTACAAACTGGGGGCTAAATGAGATCGACGTTGTCGAACGGGAGATGGCCTGCTATTTGAATTCTACCAATGAGGCGAGCGCCGCTTCATAGGTCGCGCACTGAATGCATATGGCGGGCTACCGGAAGTCATGCCGACCCGCCAGCTACACTCATTCGATACATTTCCGCACAGAGACTTCCGCCATGACGAACAAAACCGCAATCGTATTCGCTGGCGGTGGCAGTTTGGGGGCGGTGCAGGTGGGGATGTTGCGGGCCCTGGTCGAAGCCAATGTTCGATTTGACATGGTGATTGGTGCTTCGGTAGGCGCTATCAACGGTGCCTACTTTGCCGCAAGACCCGACTCCGATGGCGTCGAGGCGCTCGCCGGATTCTGGCGCGGGCTGAGTAAAACTGACATTTTCCCCCTCTCTTGGTTCGATACCTGTAGAGGATTGATCAAACGGCGTGGCTATCTGTTGCAACCGTCGGCCTTGAATCGGCTGCTGGGTCAGGCACTGCCCATTCACCGCATTGAGGATGCAGTGCTGCCCCTATACATCGTCACCACCAACCTGCTCAATGGTGCCGAGACGGTTCTGTCCAGTGGCGAACTAGAGCAGGCGCTACTGGCCAGCGCTGCCATTCCGCTGGTGTTCCCCTGCGTACAAATCGCCGATCAGTTTCTGGTTGATGGCGGCGTGGCAAGCAATACACCTATTTCGACTGCCGTAGCCTTGGGAGCCACCAACGTCGTGGTAATCCCCACCGGAGTGAGTTGCGACCTGACGCAACCTCCCCGAGGACTGGTCGCCTTGGCCCTGCACACCGTCAATCTGATGAGCATGCGCCAACTGGTGAGCGACATCGAACACTTTCGCACTGTCACCAGTCTGCACATCGTCCCGCCCTTGTGCCCGGTGGATGTCTCGGTGTTCAACTTCGACCAGACCGAGTCTTTGCTGCAGCGTGCCTATGAGCAGACCCTTCGGTGGCTGGAACGTGGGGGGCTCGAGCGCACCAAGGTACCTGGTGCCCTTTCCATCCATTCGCATGCCCATGAGCATTGAGTGATGTGAATTACAAAAACAGCGAACCTTCAGGCCGGAGCACCCAGAGCGATGCCTGCGTTACAAGATCAACCCGAATCAGCTCGCCCTACCCGCCCTGAATGCCGCCATCCTGGAGTTCACGCTTCGGGTTGCCCATGATGTGGCGGCAACGTTTAGCGATGAGGCCCCTCTACATTAGCCTCAGTTCGACACGCTGGAGGTTAAAGCCCCGGCAACCTTGAACACCCGCGCCATACCCTCATTCACAAGCGGAACATTCGGCTCCGTTCCTTCGCGTCATTCCGTCTCCCCTTCCCAGTAGTCTGAATCTCCTATCCCGCCTGGGAGTATCGGCCAATGTATATCGCCCGGCGTTTATCCATAGTTGTGGCATGTACCAGAAAAAGGCCCGCGGTCCGGCCTTGGTGACTGCAATTGCTTTGGAGAAAGTCATGGCTACTCAGAAAAAAAACTCATCGTCAACGAACGATCAGATCGCTCTATTCACCCAGCCCCTCACCACTGACCTCAACGAGTCATTGGTGACAACGTCGGTTACAGCCAGCGCTTTGGGCGTCGTGGCGACCGGCGAGGACGTGACCCTGGATGAAACGGCCGGATTGCAGAACGCCACCGCCACGCCAACCCCTGCGGGGGACGCCGACGACAACGACATTCTGGTGGCGTCCCTGCCCACGACATTCGCTAACCGTTTGGCCGGACTGGGGGCAGGTACTGCAACGGGCGCGGCCTTGAGTGGTTATACCGGTGCCGAGGGCAACACGGGCAGCGATGCCTTCACCATCACCGCCGCACCCGGAGCGAGCATTACCGATATCAGCTTCACCGACAGTTCCGGCGCACCGCTCGATGGGGTGGACAGTGGGCTGGATACCCTCGATGGCACCAGCATCCTTCTCTATACCGATACGAACGACAACAACATCGTTCTGGGTCGAGCCGGGGGCCCGGCCGGTGCGATCGTATTCGCTGCCTACATTGAAGAAACCGGTTCGCCGGTCACGGGCGGCAAGATCTGGACCGTGGAGTACCAACCGCTCAAACATCCCGATATGACGAACGCCGATGACTCGCTCAATCTGCTGGACAAGGTTTTCATCGGCGCCAGTGAGGACCTGGTGTTCAGCCTGGCCAATGCGCCCTCCGGTCAGAACCTGTTCCTGATGTTCACGAAGGCGAACCCGAACGTTGTCGATGACGGCGGTGTGTTGCGGATCACGGATCCCACCATCATTGCCACCGGCAAGGACCCCGCAGACCAGTCAAGCGGCGTCAACATAAACACTGGCGACACGATCAATACCAGCCAGGCGGGTGGCCCGACCACCTTCGGCACCAACAATCAGATGATTGTGGAGCAAGAGGGCATACGCTTTTCGTTCGTCACGGGTGCCAGGCAGAATGTGACCGTTCCCAACCTGGATCAGAACGAGGCCGACCTTGAATCCAACGTCGACTTTACCGACGTCTACAACACGAAGTCGGCCAGTTTCGACGTTGTGCAATTGCAAAGCGGCAAAAGCGCTATCGTAAAAGTCAGCGCATTCAGCACCGCGGCTGAACCTGGCGTGAATTTCATCAATGGATATGCGAATGATGCGACGGTGGCCATCACCAATGTTCGCGTGATCAACAATAGCACCGGGCTGGTAATCGAGAATTCAGACGGATCGGTGAATGATCCGGCCATTACCATCAGCTTCGCTGGAGGGGTCGCAACCATCACCGGCATTAAAGCCGGCTACCAGATTGAATACACCACTACAGCGGATCACAACCGCGTGCTTATCGAGAACGGGGCGGCCGTCACTGCCAAGGGCAATGACCACGCCGACTTTGACATCGGTGGTTTCACGCTGGTCCAGGCCTCTGTTACGACCACCGAAATCGGCTCCAAGATGATCTTCGACGACGACGGGCCGAGCATCAACACCACTGGCACGGAGCCGACGCTGACCGTGGACGAAACGGTGCTCGCGACCAACGACACCCAGAGCTTTGCCGCCAACTTCAACTCGGCGTTTGGCGCCGATGGCGCCGGCACCCTGACCTATGCGCTGGGCGTGGTGGCCGGGGCCTCCGGGCTCACGGACACGGCCTCCGGTGAGGCGGTTAACCTGTCGCTCAACGGCACCGTGGTCGAAGGCCGCACGGCCCTCGGCAACCTGCTGGTGTTCACGGTCAGCGTGGCCGCCAATGGTGATGTCACCCTCGACCAGATCCGCGCCGTGGTGCATCCCGACGCCACCAATCCGGATGACTCGACGACCCTGACCTCGGACAACCTGGTGACGCTGACGGCAACCAAGACCGACGGGGACGGCGACAGCGCCCAGGCGACCCTCAACATCGGGCAGAACCTGGTGTTCAAGGACGACGGACCGAGCATCAATACCACCGGCGTGGAACCGACGCTGACCGTGGACGAAACGGTGCTGGCGACCAACGACACCCAGAGCTTTGCCGCCAACTTCAATTCGGCGTTTGGCGCCGATGGCGCCGGTACCCTGAGCTATGCGCTGGGCGTGGTGGCCGGGGCCTCCGGGCTCACGGACACGGCCTCCGGCGAGGCGGTGAACTTGTCGCTCAACGGCACCGTAGTCGAAGGTCGCACGGCCCTCGGCAACCTGCTGGTGTTCACCGTCAGCGTGGCCGCCAACGGTGATGTCACCCTCGACCAGCTCCGCGCCGTGGTGCATCCCGATGCCACCAATCCCGACGACTCGACGACCCTGACCTCGGACAACCTGGTGACGCTGACCGCAACCATTACCGACAAGGAGGGCGACAGCGCCCAGGCGACCCTCAACATCGGGCAGAACCTGGTGTTCAAGGACGACGGACCGAGCATCAATACCACTGGCGTGGAACCAACGCTGACCGTGGACGAAACGGTGCTGGCGACCAACGATACCCAGAGCTTTGCCGCCAACTTCACCTCGGCGTTTGGCGCTGATGGTGCCGGCACCCTGACCTATGCGCTGGGTGTGGTGGCGGGTGCTTCCGGGCTGATCGACACTGCCTCCGGCCAGGCGGTGAACCTGTCGCTCAACGGCACCGTGGTCGAAGGCCGCACGGCCCTCGGCAACCTGCTGGTGTTCACCGTCAGCGTGGCCGCCAATGGCAGCGTCACCCTCGACCAGCTCCGCGCCGTGGTGCATGCCGACCCAAGCAATCCCGATGATTCGAAGTCGTTGACCTCGGACAATCTGGTGACGCTGACGGCGATCAAGACCGACGGTGACGGCGACAGTGCCCAGGCGACGCTGAACATCGGGCAGAACCTGGTGTTCAAGGACGACGGGCCGGCTCTCAGTTTCGGCAACCTGATCGGGACCGGTAGCGTCCTTGCGCAATCCGGGTTCTGGAATATGGCGACGGGAGCCGACGGGCTCGGGGCGGCCGGTCTGGATATCTCTTTGGTCAATAACCAGTTCACCCTCGTCAGGCCAGACAACACGACCACGACCGGGACCGGCACGCTCACCGAGCTGTCGCCATCACCGGATATCAATGGCGCGTACCAGTTCGCGGGAACCTTGACCGGTGATTTCGACAACAACGCCGCAACGGCGAATACCACCGTCGACTACACGTTGACCGCCTATGCCGATGGTCGCTATGCACTGGATCTGGTGCAAGGCTTCAGTTCGACGATCGTGCTCAGCAGTGCCGACGGCTCGCTTGCTGCCGGCGGCCCGGATCCGGTGCGCACATTGTTGATTCCACAGACGAGTAACCCGGCTATTCCTTCGACATCCGAGGAGATCGTGTTCTTTTCCGCGAAGGCGCTGGCGTCGACCGCGGACATCCTGACCGGCATCGGACTTGGAGCACCCGACCCCACCGAAGCCGCGCTACAGACCAACCCCCTGCCGGGGTACATCGACCCGGCGGCCATGAACGTCAGCACGGCCGGCATCGGCGTCGCCAACAACGTGTTCCAGGGCGATAACCTGGTGGGTATCAGCGCCGCCGATGAAAGCTTCGTCATCAACCCAGAGAGCCTGCTGACAGCAATGAAGGTCTTCATCGACAACTCCGTGGCGGGTTACAACACCGCGACCGAAGACCTGTACTACAGGATCTACTACGCGGATGGCACGTTTTCGGACCGCATCGAGGTGAACACCCTGACGCCGGAGGCTGGCGGACAGGTGTCCTTCCTCGTCGAGAAGGCGGGCGCGACACTGATCGACGCGGTTCAGCTGACGATGGGTCGTGGCGATATCAAGATCCCGGTGATCCAGTTCATTCAGGAGAGCGAGAGTCTGGCCAGCGATGTCCAGCTGGCGTTCAGCGCGACGCTGACGGACAAGGACGGGGACTCGGCGACGAGTACGTTTGACGCCAACCTGTTCGCCAACGACCCGGCCAACGCCCCCTTCGACTTCACGCTGGTTGGCACGATCGGAGAGCAGGATGCGTTCAACATCGATCTGTCAGTCAATGAGAACCTGTACCAGGTCACCGGCTTCGATGCGGGCCCGGGCATGCGGGACAAGCTGGTGCTCAACGGCGACCCGAACGCCGTTGTCCAATCGATCGATAATACCGGTGCAGACAGCGTCGTGACGGTTGCCGAGACGGGCGGACAAACAACGACCATCACCTTGGTCGGGGTTGATGTTCTGAATACCGACGTCTTTTTTGGCAGCGCCTGAAGCATTGCGCGTGTGAACGGATGCGAGGGTGGCCCAGGAAACCACCCTCGCATTCTTTTTGCAGTCCAATACGAGATTCGGATGATCGCATGCGCGGTGAACATCCGGGTGGTCATTGATACTGACCATCACCCTGCCCTTACAGCGACGCATGAAATCAGCCATACGCTCGTAGTTATCAAATGGAAAATCCACGCCATAACCGGCGGTCTGCCAGTACGGCGGGGCCATGTAATGGAAAGTATGGGCACGTAGCGTTCAGCGCAATCCAGCCAGGGCAGATTTTCAACGTAGGTGGCAGAAGACGCTGCCACACGGCTGAGTGGTTTTCTTCGATGCGCAGCAATTTCAGATAAATGCCGAGCCGTCGTGATCTGCCCCCTGTTTCCGCGCGACCGTTTTCCATGTCTGGCACAAGTACCCTGACATCGGGGGGCCTATAATTTAATGATCAGCACACTCGATGTGGTATGCAGTCGTGTTTGATGCATGAGGGACGCGTCGAGCGATCGTCCACGCAGGCCACGGCCTGCCTTCGTCGTAGGGAGGAAAACATTCATGGCGCGTAAATACATCGACTGCCGCGAGTTTCCGAGCGATTCCCACTGCTCAATTGCACTGTCCGCAGACTCTGAAAACGAACTGCTCGAGGCCGCCGCGCAGCATGCGGTCAGTGTTCACAAGCACACCGACTCACCAGAACTGCGTGCTCAACTGAAGACGATGTTTCACGACGGAACTCCGCCTGTTGAAGCACCGCGTCCTGCTTAGCGCCCTGGGGTTCCAGAGGAGTAATTGTCATCGATAAGCACCTACGAGGCTCATTTCGATGAGCTCCGCAGGCCTGAGGGTAGTTTTATATGCCTGGCATAATCTGAATGACGAAGGAGATCCCCAAGGAACTGCCAATGGCTGCTCCTTGGGGGTGCTTTGGAGTGCTTGTTTAATCTGGCTGCGTGTTCAACAGACTGCTATCGGCCAAAAAAGGCCCTTTTCGACCAGTTAAATCCATGTCGCCTTTCTACCCGGCCGCCTGAGCAGGTTCAGCCTCAGTTCGACGCGCTGGCGGTTAAAGCCCCGGCGACCTTGAACAGCAGCGCCATGTCCTCATTCAAAAACGGAATGTTCGGCTCGGTTCATTCGCGTCATCCCGCCTCCCCCTCCCAATAGCCTGAAACTCCTAGTCCGCCTAGGAGTATCAGTCGATGTGCAGCCTGCGGTGCATGTTCATAGTTGTGACCAATAGAACCGAAAATGGTCCAAGGTCGACCCCTGATGACCGGACCCCGCTCAGGAGAAAGTCATGACTATGCGCAAAAAAACCTCATCGCCCACGAGTGATCTGGCCAGTAACGCCGGTGACCATCCTTCCCCCGTCAGCCACGACTGGACTTTCACCTACATCCCGACCGTCACCACCAACCTTGAAGACTACGCCCCCGGTAGCACGGCCATCATAACGGCCAGCGGTTTCGCCTCCGGCAGCACCGTGACGCTCGAAGTGGACCACGCCATCGGTGCCGGCGCGGATAATGTGTGGGGTACGTCCGACGACGTGCTCGATACCAACACCGGCGAGGGACACGAGCCCTGGTCCGTGACCGACGGCGGCGCCGGCGATCTTGACGGCCAAGTCAACGGCAGCGTCACCACTTCGTGGTACGTGAATCCCGACGACTCGGCAGGCGCAAGGTTTCTACTCACCGCGACCTCTGGGGGCGCCGATGGTGTGGTCGGCACCGGTGACGACGCCATGGCGACTACGTCCTTTACTGACAGCGTTTTGGGCGTCGTGGCGACCGGCGAGGACGTAACGCTGGACGAAACGGCCGGGTTGCAGAACGCCACTGCCACGCCAACCCCAGCAGGGGACGCTGACGATAACGATATTCTGGTGGCGTCCCTGCCTTCAACCTTCGCCACCCGTTTGACCGCACTGGGGGCAGGTACCGCAACGGGTGCAGCCTTGAGTGGTTATACCGGTGCCGTTGGCAACACCGGCAGCAATGCCTTCACCATCACCGCTGACCCCGGAGCAAGCATTACCGATGTCAGTTTCGTCGGCAGTTCCGGTGCACCGCTCAATGGGGTGGACAGCGGGCTGGATACCCTCGATGGCACCAGCATCCTTCTCTATACGGATACGAATAACAACATCCTCGTGGGCCGAGCCGGAAGCGCAACCGGCGCGATCGTGTTCGCTGCCTACATTGAAGAAACCGGTTCGCCGGTCACGGGCGGCAAGATCTGGACCGTGGAGTACCAACCGCTCAAACATCCCGATATGACGAACGCCGATGATTCGCTCAATCTGCTGGACAAGGTTTTCATCGGCGCCAGCCAGGACATGGAATTCAGCCTGGCCAATGCGCCCTCCGGTCAGAACCTGTTCCTGATGTTCACGAAGGCGAACCCGAACGTTGTCGATGTCGGTGGTGTGTTGCGGATCACGGATCCCACCATCATTGCCACCGGCAAGGACCCCGCAGACCAGTCAAGCGGCGCCAATATAACGACTGGCGACACGATCAATACCAGCCAGGCGGGGGGGCCGACCACCTTCGGCACCAACAATCAGATGATTGTGGAGCAAGAGGGCATCCGCTTTTCGTTCGTCACGGGTGCCAGGCAGAACGTGACCGTTCCCAACCTGGATCAGAACGAAGCCGACCTTGAATCCAACGTCGACTTTACCGGTGTCTTCAATGCGAAAGCAGCCAGTTTCGACGTTGTGCAGCTGCAAAGCGGCAAGAGTGCCGTGGTAAGAATCAGCGCATTCAGCACCGCGGCTGAACCTGGCGTGAATTTCATCAATGGGTATGCGAATGATGCGACGGTGGCCATCACCAATGTTCGCGTCTTCAACAGCACCGGGCAGGTGATCGAGAATTCAAACGGCTCGGCGAATGACCCCACCATCACCATCAGCTTTGCTGCAGGGGTCGCAATCATCACCGGCGTTAAAGCCGGCTACCAGATTGAATACACCACGACGGCGGATCACAACCGCGTGCTCATCGAGAACGGGGCGGCCGTCACAGCCAAGGGCAATGAGCACGCCGATTTTGATATCGGTGGTTTCACGCTGGTCCAGGCCTCTATTTCGACCACCGAAATCGGCTCCAAGATGATCTTCGACGACGACGGGCCGAGCATCAGCACCACCGGCACGGAGCCGACGCTGACGGTGGACGAAACAGTGCTGGCGACCAACGACACCCAGAGCTTTACCGCCAACTTCACCTCGGCGTTTGGCGCCGATGGCGCCGGCACCCTGACCTATGCGCTGGGGACGAAACGGTGCTGGCGACCAACGATACCCAGAGCTTTGCCGCCAACTTCACCTCGGCGTTTGGCGCCGATGGTGCCGGCACCCTGACCTATGCGCTGGGTGTGGTGGCGGGTTCTTCCGGGCTGATCGACACTGCCTCGGGCCAGGCGGTTAACCTGTCGCTCAACGGCACCGTGGTCGAAGGCCGCACGGCCCTCGGCAACCTGCTGGTGTTCACGGTCAGCGTGGCCGCCAATGGTGATGTCACCCTCGACCAGATCCGCGCCGTGGTGCATCCCGACGCCACCAATCCGGATGACTCGACGACCCTGACCTCGGACAACCTGGTGACGCTGACGGCGATCAAGACCGACGGGGACGGCGACAGCGCCCAGGCGACGCTGAACATCGGGCAGAACCTGGTGTTCAAGGACGACGGACCGAGCATCAATACCACCGGCGTGGAACCAACGCTGACGGTGGACGAGACGGTACTGGCGACCAACGACACCCAGAGCTTTGCCGCCAACTTCACCTCGGCGTTTGGCGCTGATGGTGCCGGCACCCTGACCTATGCGTTGGGCGTGGTGGCCGGGGCCTCCGGGTTGACCGACACGGCCTCCGGTGAAGCGGTGAACCTGTCGCTCAACGGCACCGTGGTCGAAGGCCGCACGGCCCTCGGCAACCTGCTGGTGTTCACGGTCAGCGTGGCCGCCAATGGCAGTGTCACGCTGGACCAGCTCCGCGCCGTGGTGCATCCCGACGCCACCAATCCGGATGACTCGACGACCCTGACCTCGGACAACCTGGTGACGCTGACGGCAACCAAGACCGACGGGGACGGCGACAGCGCCCAGGCGACCCTCAATATCGGACAGAACCTGGTGTTCAAGGACGACGGGCCGAGCATCAATACCACCGGCGTGGAACCAACGCTGACCGTGGACGAAACGGTGCTGGCGACCAACGATACCCAGAGCTTTGCCGCCAACTTCACCTCGGCGTTTGGCGCCGATGGTGCCGGCACCCTGACCTATGCGCTGGGTGTGGTGGCGGGTTCTTCCGGGCTGATCGACACTGCCTCGGGCCAGGCGGTTAACCTGTCGCTCAACGGCACCGTGGTCGAAGGCCGCACGGCCACGAGTAATCTGCTGGTGTTCACCGTCAGCGTGGCCGCCAATGGCAGCGTCACCCTCGACCAGCTCCGCGCCGTGGTGCATCCCGACGCCACCAATCCGGATGACTCGACGACCCTGACCTCGGACAACCTGGTGACGCTGACGGCGATCAAGACCGACGGGGACGGCGACAGCGCCCAGGCGACGCTGAACATCGGGCAGAACCTGGTGTTCAAGGACGACGGACCGAGCATCAATACCACCGGCGTGGAACCAACGCTGACCGTGGACGAAACGGTACTGGCGACCAACGCCACCCAGAGCTTTGCCGCCAACTTCACCTCGGCGTTTGGCGCCGATGGCGCCGGCACCCTGACCTATGCGCTGGGTGTGGTGGCCGGGGCCTCCGGGCTGACCGACACGGCCACCGGCGAGGCGGTGAACTTGTCGCTCAACGGCACCGTAGTCGAAGGTCGCACGGCCCTCGGCAACCTGCTGGTGTTCACGGTCAGCGTGGCCGCCAATGGTGATGTCACCCTCGACCAGCTCCGCGCCGTGGTGCATGCCAACACCAGCAATCCGGATGATTCGAGGACGTTGACCTCGGACAGCCTGGTGACGCTGACGGCGACCATTACCGACAAGGAGGGCGACAGCGCCCAGGCGACGCTGAACATCGGGCAGAACCTGGTGTTCAAGGACGATGGACCAAGCATCAGCACCACCGGCGTGGAACCGACTCTGACCGTGGACGAAACGGTGCTGGCGACCAACGATACCCAGAGCTTTGCCGCCAACTTCACCTCGGCGTTTGGCGCCGATGGCGCCGGCACCCTGACCTATGCGCTGGGCGTGGTGGCGGGTGCCTCCGGGCTGACGGACACGGCCTCCGGCCAGGCGGTGAACCTGTCGCTCAACGGCACCGTGGTGGAAGGCCGCACGGCCACGAGTAATCTGCTGGTGTTCACCGTCAGCGTGGCCGCCAATGGCAGCGTCACCCTCGACCAGCTCCGCGCCGTGGTGCATGCCGACCCAAGCAATCCCGATGATTCGAAGTCGTTGACCTCGGACAATCTGGTGACGCTGACGGCGATCAAGACCGACGGTGACGGCGACAGTGCCCAGGCGACCCTCAACATCGGGCAGAACCTGGTGTTCAAGGACGACGGGCCGGCCCTCAGTTTCGGCAACCTGATCGGGACCGGTAGCGTCCTTGCGCAATCCGGGTTCTGGAATATGGCGACGGGAGCCGACGGGCTCGGGGCGGCCGGTCTGGATATCTCTTTGGTCAATAACCAGTTCACCCTCGTCAGGCCAGACAACACGACCACGACCGGGACCGGCACGCTCACCGAGCTGTCGCCATCACCGGATATCAATGGCGCGTACCAGTTCGCGGGAACCTTGACCGGTGATTTCGACAACAACGCCGCAACGGCGAATACCACCGTCGACTACACGTTGACCGCCTATGCCGATGGTCGCTATGCACTGGATCTGGTGCAAGGCTTCAGTTCGACGATCGTGCTCAGCAGTGCCGACGGCTCGCTCGCTGCCGGTGGCCCGGATTCGGTGCGCACATTGTTGATTCCACAGACGAGTAACCCGGCTATTCCTTCGACATCCGAGGAGATCGTGTTCTTTTCCGCGAAGGCGCTGGCGTCGACCGCGGACATCCTGACCGGCATCGGGCTTGGAGCCCCCGACCCCACCGAAACCGCGCTACAGACCAACCCCCTGCCGGGGTACATCGACCCGGCGGCCATGAACGTCAGCACGGCCGGCATCGGCGTCGCCAACAACGTGTTCCAGGGCGATAACCTGGCGGCTATCAGCGCCGCCGATGAAAGCTTCGTCATCAACCCAGAGAGCCTGCTGACAGCAATGAAGGTCTTCATCGACAACTCCGTGGCGGGTTACAACACCGCGACCGAAGACCTGTACTACAGGATCTACTACGCGGATGGCACATTTTCGGACCGCATTGAGGTGAACACCCTGACGCCGGAGGCTGGCGGACAGGTGTCCTTCCTCGTCGAGAAGGCGGGCGCGACACTGATCGACGCGGTTCAGCTGACGATGGGCCGTGGCGATATCAAGATCCCGGTGATCCAGTTCATTCAGCAGAGCGAGAGTCTGGCCAGCGATGTCCAGCTGGCGTTCAGCGCGACGCTGACGGACAAGGACGGGGACTCGGCGACGAGTACGTTTGACGCCAACCTGTTCGCCAACGACCCAGCCAACGCTTCCTTCGACTTCACGCTGGTTGGCACGGGCGGTGAGCAGGATGCGTTCAACATCGATCTGTCAGTCAATGAGAACCTGTACCAGGTCACCGGCTTCGATGCGGGCCCGGGCATGCGGGACAAGCTGGTGCTCAACGGCGACCCGAACGCCGTTGTCCAATCGATCAACAACACCGGTGCAGACAGCGTCGTGACGGTTGCCGAGACGGGCGGACAAACAACGACCATCACCTTGGTCGGGGTTGATGTTCTGAATACCGACGTCTTTTTTGGCAGCGCCTGAAGCATTGCGCGTGTGAACGGATGCGAGGGTGGCCCAGGAAACCACCCTCGCATTCTTTTTGCAGTTCCGATACTCCGGTGGGATAAGTCATAAAAAACCAGCGACAGTCATGGCTGAATCTACCAGCCCACGGAATTGAAGAGGCAGGCCATGGCGCAGAGACAACGCGCGGGTCCAGTGGGACAAACATACCAAGGAGAGCGCTCTGCTCGAGCGGATTGGCGCCGAGAAGCGCTTGCCAATCAGTCTGCCCGCTTCGCCAACATGTCGTGACCTGAAATCGTAGTTTCTGAAAAGTGGTCGCGAAAACTAGTAGAGTTCGCCAAGACCGGTATCGAAATCTGGCGGTCTAGCTACTGCGCTGGCGCACTCTCCATTACTTGACTTGATCATATGCATCATTCATCACTTTAATGGCGTTTAGCACATGCGGATGTTCAGCCCAGCGGTATGAAGCATTTCCAAGTAAGCCGGCTGTCGCGTTGTCCATCAGGCTTTTTACATCAAGCCCGCTGGCGACGGCCGCTCCAATAATTGCTACAAGCGCTTGTTCCAGTGCAATTTCGCGATCACTAACCACTGCATCTCCTTAAACCGACCCCATGCCGGCCTGAAAGATTAATCGCTCACCCACAACCAAATTGCCACTATTCCCTGTCGCATCCGGTCACGGAGTACGGCGCTTGAGCCACCCTAACCCTTTTCGCATGTTCTCCACAATCAATCGATGCTTTGTAGCTTTGTAGTGGTCAACTAATCCCGGACACGACGTTAAGTTTTTTCTCGGCCTGAGCTGGCACGAGCCCATCATTGAATTGATGGGGCCGAATCCAGTTGTACCGATGCATCGTTCGGGAGGCTACGTTGTTTTACTGGATGGCCTTCAAAGGTGTATGGCTTTCGAAGTCAGGTGGAATGCAAATGGGTGGGCGAGTCAGCGGAGTTATCAGCCGCACGGCGCTGCGTAGTTTCAGGGCTTGGGCAGTACAAGGATGCGATTTTCGCGTCTGCGAAAATGGAAGCTACCTCATGCTAATCACCCGGTGGGCCGCTGCTCAAAAGTTGAACAGGAACAGTTGAACACCTGGGGTAGTTTTCGGTCAGCGGCAGCACGCCAAATCATCACATGGTCAGTATTGCTCGTCATAATGACCAACAATTCGTTAAATCAACGCACTTTTCGTCTTATCGTCGCACTCGCTTGCTTCTAGACTACTTTCCCCTGCGGGCTCTGCCTTCTTGTTCACCAGGAGCGCGACCTGTCGAGTGTTACTTCTTCCATAGTGTCATACGAGTTCCATAGCAGTGCTCATGTGTCACAAGCGCTCATGTTGGTCCTTAGGAATAAAAACAATGAAAAGAAAATTTCTGACCCTTTCTGCGATAGCTTTGTGTGTAGCTGCCGGTTCCGCGCTGGCCAAGGAGTACAAGGAGTTGCGCTTCGGTGTTGACCCCTCTTATGCACCGTTCGAATCCAAGGCCGCCGATGGCAGCCTGGTGGGCTTCGATATCGACCTGGGCAACGCGATCTGCGCTGAGCTGAAGGTCAAGTGCAAGTGGGTTGAAAGCGACTTCGACGGCATGATTCCCGGCCTCAAGGCCAACAAGTTCGATGGCGTGATCTCTTCCATGACCGTTACGCCGGCGCGTGAGAAAGTCATTGATTTCTCGGGCGAACTGTTCTCTGGCCCGACCGCCCTGGTATTCAAGAAAGGCTCGGCCGTCGGCACCGATCCGGCTTCCCTCAAGGGCAAGAAAGTCGGCTACGAGCAAGGCACTATCCAGGAAGCCTACGCCAAGGCCGTACTGGACAAGGCCGGGGTAGAAACCCAGGCCTACGCCAACCAGGACCAGGTGTACGCCGACCTGATCTCCGGACGCCTCGATGCGTCGATCCAGGACATGCTGCAAGCCGAACTGGGCTTCCTGAAGTCGCCACCAGGCGCCGACTTCCAAATCAGCGGACCGGTCGAAAGCCCCCTGCTGCCAGCCAAAACCGCGGTGGGTCTCGCCAAAGGCAACGCCGAGCTCCAGGCCTTGCTGAACAAAGGCATCAAGGCACTGCACGACAATGGCACCTATGCGGCCGTCCAGCAGAAGCACTTTGGCGATCTGAATCTCTACAGCGGCCAATAATAACCCTGCGCCCATTTCCGGATGGGCGCTTTCTGGATTGACGTAGGGCTGCCCAATGTTCGAAAACCTGTTGATGATCCTGGGGTTGTCAGGCTTCAGCCTCAAGGGCTTTGGCCCTCTGTTGCTGCAAGGTTCCTGGATGACTGTCAAATTATCCTTTCTGTGCTTGCTGGTGAGCGTTGGCCTGGGCCTGATCGGCGCCAGCGCCAAGCTTTCGAAATCGGCACTGCTGCGCGTCCCTGCGCAGGCCTACACCACGCTGATCCGCGGGGTGCCGGACCTGGTGCTGATGCTGCTGATTTTCTACAGCCTGCAAACCTGGCTGACCAGCCTGACCGAAGCACTAGGCTGGGACTATATCGAAATCAACCCGTTTAGCGCCGGGGTCATTACCCTGGGTTTCATCTACGGGGCTTATTTCACCGAAACCTTCCGTGGCGCCATCCTTGCCGTACCGCGAGGGCAGATGGAAGCGGCTACCGCCTACGGCCTGACCCGCGCCCAGCGCTTTCGCCTGGTGGTGTTCCCGCAAATGATGCGTTTTGCCCTGCCGGGCATCGGCAATAACTGGATGGTGATCCTCAAGGCCACCGCGCTGGTGTCGATCATTGGCCTGGCCGATCTGGTCAAGGTGGCCCAGGACGCGGGCAAGAGCTCCTATCAGCTGTTCTTCTTCCTGATTCTGGCCGCCTTGATCTACCTGGTGATCACCACCGTTTCGAACTACGTCTTGCGCCGGATGGAAATCTTCTACGCCGCAGGCACCCGGGAGGCCGTGCGATGATCGAGCTACTGCAGGAATACTGGAAACCTTTCCTGTACCAGGACGGCAATCACCTCACCGGCCTGGCCATGACCCTCTGGCTGCTCAGTGCCTCGATCTTCTTCGGCTTCGTGATGTCGATCCCGCTGTCGATTGCCCGGGTCTCGACCAATGTCTTGGTGCGCTGGCCGGTGCAGTTCTACACCTATCTGTTTCGGGGTACACCGCTCTATATTCAGCTGCTGATCTGCTACACCGGCATTTACAGCCTGGCTGCGGTGCGTGCCCAGCCAGTGCTCGATGCGTTCTTTCGTGATGCGATGAACTGCACCATCCTGGCCTTCGCCCTGAACACCTGCGCCTACACCACGGAGATCTTCGCCGGAGCGATTCGCAGCATGGCCCATGGTGAAGTCGAAGCGGCCAAGGCCTATGGCCTCACTGGCTGGAAGTTGTATGCCTACGTGATCATGCCGTCCGCCCTGCGTCGCTCGCTGCCTTACTACAGCAACGAAGTGATTCTGATGCTGCACTCGACCACCGTGGCCTTCACCGCAACCATCCCGGACATTCTGAAAGTCGCGCGGGACGCCAACTCGGCGACCTTCATGACCTTCCAGTCGTTCGGCATCGCCGCGTTGATCTACCTGGCAGTCACTTTCTCCCTGGTCGGCCTGTTCCGCCTGGCTGAACGCCGTTGGTTGTCCTTCCTCGGCCCGGCTCACTAATTCAGGATGCTTGTTCATGTACAAACTGACCGTTGAAAACCTGCACAAAAGTTACGGCAACCATGAAGTCCTCAAGGGCGTTTCGCTAAACGCCAGGACCGGCGATGTGATCAGCCTGATTGGCGCCAGTGGTTCGGGCAAGAGCACCTTTCTGCGTTGCATCAACTTCCTCGAAACGCCCAACGACGGCGCCATGAGCCTGGACAACCAGCCGATTAAAATGGTCCATGACCACCACGGCATGCGCGTGGCCGACGCCAATGAACTGCAACGCATCCGCACCCGCCTGGCGATGGTGTTCCAGCACTTCAACCTGTGGAGCCACATGACCGTGCTCGACAACATCACCATGGCCCCGCGCCGGGTGCTGGGCGTCAGCAAGAAGGACGCAGAGGATCGCGCCCGGCGTTACCTGGACAAGGTCGGTTTGCCGGCACGGGTTGCCGATCAATATCCGGCGTTTCTCTCGGGCGGTCAGCAACAACGTGTCGCCATTGCCCGTGCCCTGAGCATGGAACCGGAGATCATGCTGTTCGACGAGCCGACTTCGGCTCTGGACCCGGAACTGGTGGGCGAAGTGCTCAAGGTGATCCAGGGCCTGGCCGAAGAAGGCCGCACCATGATCATGGTGACCCACGAAATGAGCTTTGCGCGCAAAGTGTCAAACCAGGTGCTGTTCCTGCACCAGGGACGGGTCGAAGAACAGGGTGCGCCCGAGGACGTATTAGGCAACCCCAAAAGCGAGCGCCTGAAGCAGTTTCTCAGCGGCAACCTGAAGTAAGTCCCATGTACAGACATCTCGTCTCGGTCACGATTACGGTGTTCGATAGCGTGTATCAGCAAGGAAAAATTGTGCCGAGTCGATATGTCTCGCTCCTTTAAAAGGGTCGATCAAGTAGAAGCAACCGTGCCGCCAGAGCTGTCATCACCGCAGCGAAGCTATAGGCACCAAGGCGTTTAGAGATCAGGCCTTCGCGAAGGCGCACATGCAGCTGTCCGGCGCAAAATCCGAGCAGGGAATGAAAGATCAATGCAATCAGCGCAAGCAACAAACCTAAGAACATTAATTGCGAGGTGACACTGCTGGTGCCTACAGTGACGAACTGCGGTAGGAATACCATGAAGAACAACAGTGCCTTGGGGTTTAACAAACTGTTGAGCGTGGCTCGGGCAAAGATCTTCTTCAGCGAGGTCTGTGTGGCTTGAGATTCAGTATCCGAAGTAGAAGTCTTCAATGCCTGCCACGCCAGCAACATCAGATAACAAGCCCCGGCCCAGCGCAGCAAGTCAAACGCCGGCGCCCAACTCATCACCAACACACCGAGGCCTGCGCTAACCATGACGGTCATTAGCACATCGGCCAGGGTTATTCCCAGTGCTGCAGCGAGGCCGGCACGCCATCCATGAGCAACTGCATGGCTGCTGACGATAGCCATGTTAGGGCCAGGAACGATCAACAACAGCAAGGCGGCAACAATGAACAGGTAAAGGTTGGTGGTATCCGGCATAGCGCATCAGTCCGTGAGTGAGGAGTAATGCTAACCAGTAGTAAATAGGCAAAAGCAGATACAGTGCGGTTGGATTTGGCCGCAACAGTCTGGTTTGGACAGGAAAAATAATCTGGTCGACGGCGTGGCAAAGCAGGTTCGGTTGGCCGCTTCTGACCGACTCTGTTGGAAAAGTAGCTCCCCTGTCTGGCCTGCGGCAAAATCTTCGCACCTTCTACGCTTACTCCACGAATTATCTGATCGATACCGAGCGCGGTGACATCGTGAATGTGGAACCCACTCTGGCTCATCGCACGGCCGAAGTCGAGAGCACCAAGATCATGATCGACCGGGGCGAGGCGCAGTTCGACATCAAGCCGGAACGCCTCATTGGCGAGACCGCGTACGGAACCTGCGACGGCTGGCCAAATTTACCTCTCAAGGGTCACCGCTCACGGGATAGGTGCGCCTGCATTCAGCAAAAAAATCTTCAAATTAACCCACTAACTGAGCAGCAACGGTCAACGAAGGGCCGAGAAACCACTCAATATGGTGAGTCGGTTCTCCGGTGTTGGTCGTGCCTGAGTTCAGGCGATCTGAAAATCCGACTTTTTCAACAGAATCGGCCAGAAGCGGTCACTCCACGGATCATCAACAGTTGGCTAACAAGAGAGCTACATTCACAGCTCGAACAGTCACTGGTTATGCTTACACACAGCAGAGTCTTCAGGCCCAATCTGATATTGCTCGTCCGTCACTTTTTCCAACCACCCATCGTTCTTGCCGTTCAAGGCTTCTTGCACGGCTATATGGGTCATTGAATCCACAGCTTCAGCAGCATCTCCGCACCAGAGATGATCCGCACTATCGTTCTACAGGAAGGCGAAACTGGCGCCAGCATCTGGCAGCGAGCAATCGAGGTCATGCTAGAGCTCAAGCAGATACTCCCACTCAACGTCTCAGCTCTACCTCACGGTATCTTCCATTTCCACTACGACGGACTGCTGAATGTGATAGAGGTTGAGATGGGCAACAACTACCGCAGATAGGTGTTTTTAAATCCTCACCTATGGTTGTTTTCTGAGAGCCCTTACAGCCCTTGTTTTGCAAGGGTTCCAGAGGATTACCAGAATCTCCGGATCTAACACCCGTCTACCTGAGCCGTGACCAAATTGACCCCGTATCTAACGGCCCAAACGTTAATCGATCAGTCTGGCCACCCCGTTAATGGCTGTTTTCACCATCGAGGTACGGGTTTTGGCTGTTGCTGCCCGTCACGAAGGGCAGCAGGCGATTCATAGCTGACGGTCGGACTCGCTATTTCGGAGCGTGCAGGCATTGATCAGGTGCTATTGGTATCTGTTGTTGACGTCTGTTCGGCGAATTGACGCGTGCATAGACATGCACATATAGTCATCCGCATGACGAACCGAACCTCTACACGTTCCCGGGCAATTGATGCCGCAATCGACTCTCTCGATGGAGCCTTCTTCAAAGCTCTTTGCGAGCCGTCGCGGGTAGCTGTGCTCAAGCGAGTCATGCAACTGGGGCGTGCGGATATCGCCGAGATTGCCGAAGGAGTGCCTCAAGAGCGTTCTGTGGTGTCTCGTCATCTGCAAGTGCTATCAGAGGCGGGCATCGTCCGTGCTACCAAGGTCAGCCGGCAGATGTTCTACGAGGTGGATGGGGCGGCGATGGTGACACGGCTCGAAGCCATTCTCCAACACATGAAGAGTCTGGCCCCGTTTTGCTGCCCTGGTGTGCCAGAGTAGTTTTTTTATTACCCATATATATGCATGAGTGCGCATACATGAATATAACTAATGAGCCCATGGATGCCATCGTTATTGGTGCGGGCCAAGCTGGGCTCGCGTGCGGCTGGCATATGCGGCAGCAGAACCTCAGGTTTCTCATTCTGGATGCCGAGAGCCAGCCAGGTGGAAACTGGCGCAATTACTACGACAGCCTGAGACTTTTTTCCCCTGCTGCTTACTCATCGTTACCTGGGATGCCCTTTCCAGCTGAAGCCAAGCATTATCCGCTACGCGATGAAGTCATAAATTATTTGGAGCAGTACGCGGACGCTTTCCAGCTACCCATTCGGCAGAACATTCGAGTCCAGAAAGTGCGTAGGGAGGATGGACTATTCATGCTTCAGGCATCTGATGGTCAGCGTTTCTGCTCAAAAGCATTGATCGTCTGCACTGGCGGATTCAATCAGCCGTTCATCCCTGACATTCAGGGGCTGGAGAGTTTTCACGGGCAACGTTTACACAGTGCTGATTACCGAAATGTCGACGGCTTCAGTGATCAACGAGTAGTGGTCATAGGTGCGGCCAACTCAGCTGTACAAATTGCTCATGAGTTGGCTCAAGTCAGCAGCGTCGTATTGGCGACAAGGGTATCGATTCGATTTTTTCCGCAAAAGATCCTCGGTGTGGATTTTCATGCTTGGCTCAAGTGGACAGGAATAGAGAAGACTCGTTGGCTGAATGATCAAAGTACCCCCGTACTGGATGATGGCACCTATCGTCGAGCCATGAAGCAGGGGCTTTTTGAGCGTAAGCGGATGTTCACGGAGGTAACGTCAACGGGCGTAATCTGGGCCGATGGGCAGCACACAGAAGTGGACAGTTTGGTTTTCGCGACCGGATTTCGTCCGAACCTTGGTTTTTTGGCAGGTCTGCAAATGGGAGCCAATGGAAGCCTGGCTCAGCGCAATGGGCAGGCGGAGCACGTACCGGGTTTGTATTTTGTGGGATTGCCGAAACAGCGCAACTTTGCTTCGGCCACCCTCAGAGGCGTCGGGCCGGATGCTTCTCACATCATCCCCAGCTTGATGCACTTCATTCACGGTACATCGCACCCAGTGCTCGCTTAATACCGGGTATCGACGTTTTTCAAATCGCCGCTGCGTCTACCGGACCATCGTCATGATTTACCTTTTTTACGTAATCGGCTGGACGCCAAGTGGCGATGAAGCACAGCAACAGAAACCCACACATGACGCCAAGTAGTACCGATGCTCCGAAGCTCCCAAACGAAGCTGCAGCGATGGGGTCGCAGGCTTGGGTGATAAGAACGGGCCTTGCGAGCAGACCCGTTCGTGCGCCATATCCTTGAGGCCCAAACAGCGCCAATGAAAGAGTACCGCGAGCGATGGTTAGGCAAGCCGATGCTCGGCGACGGCTTTTTGGGGTGGAAATGGCACTTTCTGGCATGCCGCTTTCAGCCAGAAGCTGTAACTGTTGGCTCTGTTAAAGTAGCTTCCTGAACACAACTCACAGACGGCCTCATAGAACGACTCCATTCTCGTGGCATTGATGCAGACAGTTTTATCCTCACCGTGCCCAACGTCGAGGTGCAGCCACAGTTTCATACTGGTGGACGTTTGCATGACTCTCGCTCGATCGGAGCCTCTGCTGGACGGGATTTATCTTTATGGCAGCGTCGCTAGAGGCGATGCTGTGCCGGGGGGGGGGACTGATCTGGACCTAACTCGGCAACCATAGACAACAAAAAAGCCCGCTCTAGGCGGGCTTTTTTGTTGGCTCTCGGGTGATTTTGATGTCACCTGAAAATGATTAGTGGTGCCCGAAGCCGGAATCGAACCGGCACGCCCTTACGAGCGGGGGATTTTAAGTCCCATGCGTCTACCAGTTTCGCCATTCGGGCGGTAGCGCGGTAAGCGTCCAGCTTTTGCCAAATAACGATCTGGCAGTACTGACTGCTTGTGCAGCAGAGGAGGAAATATATACATCCCGCCCCAGTGAAGCAAGTTCGCAAATATCCTTTTCAAGACTAAATCTTGCAGGCTACTGCAAATAAAAAAGCTCCGTAAATCATAGATCTACGGAGCTAGTTTATTAGTGGAGGCCGAGGTCGGAATCGAACCGGCGTAGGCGGATTTGCAATCCGCTGCATAACCATTTTGCTACTCGGCCTCAAAACATTTGCTGTCAGTAGCGCGACATCAAATGCGTACAAACTTGGAGCGGGAAACGAGACTCGAACTCGCGACCCCGACCTTGGCAAGGTCGTGCTCTACCAACTGAGCTATTCCCGCGTCTTGGTGTGGCGCATTCTATAGAATCCAGAAGCCCCGTCAACCCTTTGATTCAAAAAAGTTTTATTTCTTTTCAACGTCGGTCTTCAGATGTGGCCAGGCAGCCCGCAAGTACTGGACCATCGACCACAAAGTCAGGCCAGCCGACACCATCAGCAAGGTGTAGCCCAGCAAGACCCAGAAACTGAAATCCTTGGAGTTGGCCAGCAGGATCACCAGCGCCAGCATTTGCGCGGCGGTTTTCCATTTGCCCAGGTTCGATACGGCGACGTGGGCACGAGCGCCCAGTTCGGCCATCCACTCGCGAAGTGCCGAGACGACAATCTCGCGACCGATGATCACGGCAGCCGGCAGCGTGAGCCACAGGTTTCCGTGTTCCTGCACCAACAGGACCAATGCAACCGCAACCATCAGCTTGTCGGCAACCGGATCCAGGAAAGCCCCGAACGGTGTGCTTTGTTCCAGCCGGCGGGCCAGGTACCCGTCCAGCCAGTCGGTCGCGGCAGCGAATGCGAAGACCGAAGCGGAGGCCATGTAGCTCCACTGGTAAGGCAGATAGAACAGCAAAATGAAGATCGGTATGAGCAGAACGCGTAGAACGGTAATCAGATTAGGGATATTCATCGGCACAACTGGCTGCGAGGTGAGGGGGCATTCTACTCGCTGTGCAGATTTGCATAAATCAACTCTGCGAGCTTTTTACTGATGCCGGGGGCTTTGGCAATTTCTTCGATGCTTGCACGAGACAGCTCCTGCAATCCACCAAAATGTTTCAACAAATCACGCCGACGTGTGGGTCCGACGCCAGCGACGCCTTCCAGTGTAGACGTCCGACGGGTTTTTCCACGTCGGGCGCGATGCCCGGTAATGGCAAACCGGTGGGCTTCGTCGCGAATCTGCTGGATCAGGTGCAGCGCGGGCGAGTCCCCGCGCAAGGTGAACTCATGTGCAGCGTCGTTCAGGTACAGGGTTTCGAAACCGGCCTTGCGCGTTGCACCTTTTGCCACGCCAAGCAGAATCAGGTCAGGCACGGCCAGTTCATCGAGCACGTCGCGAGCCATGGATAGCTGACCTTTACCGCCGTCCACCAGCAGGATATCCGGCAGCTTGCCCTCCCCGTCCTTCAGTTTGCTGAAGCGTCGGGTCAGCGCCTGATGCATCGCCGCGTAATCATCGCCGGCCGTAACGCCCTCAATGTTGTACCGGCGGTAATCGGCCTTGATCGGACCTTCGGGACCGAACACCACGCAGGACGCCACCGTCGCCTCGCCGCTGGAGTGACTGATGTCGTAGCACTCAAGGCGCTGTGGAGGTTCATCCAGCTTCAGCACCTCGGCCAGTGCATCGAAGCGCGCCGTAATATGCTGACGATTTGCCAGGCGCGCACTCAGTGCCTGCTCGGCATTGGTCACCGCCAATTGCTGCCAGCGCGCCCGCGTGCCCCGCACGCGATGGCTGATGGTCAGTTCACGACCGCGTAACTCGTCGATGGCCGCGATCAGCGTGGGAAAGTCATCGTGGACCACATTGACGATCAGTTCGCTTGGCAAGTCGCGTTCAGGACTGCTGATGAAGTACTGGCCTAGAAATGCGGCCATGACTTCAGAAACGTCTTCTTCAATACCAACTTGAGGGAAGAAGTTCTTGCTTCCCAGTACCCGCCCGCCCCGTACGCTGATCAAGTGAACACAGGCGCCGCCCGGGTTGACGAAGGCGGCAATCACATCGACGTCCCCGGTTCCGCCCTCCATGCTCTGTTGATCCTGGACCCGGCGCAGTAACGCAATCTGGTCCCGCAACTCGGCTGCTCGTTCGAATTCGAGATTGATCGCCGCCTCTTCCATCCCGGCAGACAACTCGTCAGTCAGTGCATTGCTGCGCCCTTCAAGAAACATCACCGAATGGCGAACATCCTCGGCGTACACCTGCGGCTCCACCAGCCCGACACACGGCGCCTTGCAGCGTTTGATCTGGTATTGGAGGCAAGGACGGGTACGGTTCTTGTAATAACTGTCTTCGCATTGCCGAACGAAAAACGTTTTTTGCAGCAGGCTCAGGCTTTCACGGATCGCGCCGGCACTCGGATAAGGCCCGAAATACTTGCCCTTGGCCTTTTTCGCGCCGCGATGAATGCTCAGGCGCGGAAACTCCCCGTCGGAGAGATAGACGTATGGATAGGATTTGTCGTCGCGCAGCAGGATGTTATAGGGCGGGCGCCATTCCTTGATCAGCGTTTGTTCAAGCAGCAAAGCTTCGGTTTCGTTGGCGGTGATCGTCGTCTCGATCTGAGCGATACGCGCTACCAGCGCGGCGGTCTTGGGGGCAAGCCCGGTCTTACGAAAGTAGCTCGACAGGCGATTCTTGAGGTTCTTCGCCTTGCCGACGTAGAGCAACCGCGCTTCGCTGTCGAACATGCGGTACACACCGGGGCGCCCGCTAACGGTCGACAGAAAGGCGCTCGGATCAAAGGTGTCGTTCATTTTCAGAGGCTGGCGTCGACCATGCCATGACGAACCGCCAACAGCGTCAACTCGACATCACTGCTGATCGAAAGCTTTTCGAAGATGCGGTAACGATAGGTGTTCACGGTTTTCGGGGACAGGCAAAGTTTATCGGAAATGATCTGTACTTTCTGACAGCCGACGATCATCAGCGCGATCTGAATTTCCCGCTCCGACAAGGCATCGAAAGGCGAATCGTTGGTGGGCTGGAAGGACTTGATCGCCAATTGCTGGGCAATTTGCGGACTGATGTAGCGTTGCCCGGCAAACACCAGGCGAATGGCCTGGACCATTTCCGGCAAACCTGCCCCCTTGGTCAGGTAACCTGCCGCACCGGCCTGCAACAGCCGCGTAGGAAACGGGTCCTCTTCACACACGGTCACCGCGACGACCTTGATATCCGGATGACTGCGCAATAATTTTCGAGTGGCTTCAAGACCGCCAATACCCGGCATCTTGACGTCCATCAACACCACATCGGGCTTCAGCTCGCGCGCCTTGATCAGGGATTCCTCACCCGACTCGGCCTGGCCGACTACTTGCAGGCCATCGATGTCAGCCAGCATTCGTGTAATGCCTGTACGAACGAGATCATGGTCATCGACTACTAGCACCCTAATCAAGCAGACACCTCGCGATTTGGTCTTATTGGGTTGTCAGACACCTTAGCAAAAAGCATCTGGCAGACCTAGCGGAAAGCGTCAGATTAAAAGTTTCAATTCATCTTGAAAGGCTTGTCGCAAGCGTGTTGCAGCGATCCACGCCGAAGATATCCAGCTGCATCCTCAGGAAACATTCGTCCTTGCCCACCACCCTCAATCCCTTGCGCTCGTACAACGCTTGTGCCGGGTTGTTTTCGAAAACCGTCAGGCGCAACGCCGGACGCCGCTCCTGGCGCGCCAGAACCAGTACCTGATCGATCGCCCAGGATCCAGCGCCCTGCCCACGAAACGCTTCGACGATATGCAGTTCACGGATATACAAGGCCTTGCTATCACGGCTCAGGCTGACATAACCCAGCACTTTTTCGCCCCATGCAATCAAGCGGTTTTCCCGCCCGGCCCAGGCAACGTCAAACGCTTCGTCCAGCCACAACAGGTCATGCTCAATGTAGTAACGCAGCATGCCTCTACAGGTCAGTTCGCGGGCAAATTCCAGGTCATCCGGTGTTGCCGGACGCCATTCGCATTCCATCATTCCAGCTCCACGGCGAGTGACAGGTGCGCCCTTGTGACGATTTGTTTTTTATTGAAGCACAGAGTGTGTCACAACCTTCGGGCCACTCAAACGATAGAAAGGGACGTCGTTGGCCGATAGCATTTTCTGATTGAATCTGCGTACCGGCCTCTAGTAAGCTCGACCCATCCATCGGAGACAGACCATGTTCAACGCCCTCTTACAGCTTGGTACCGCCAGCGCCCCGCGCTCGGTTGCGGCTGCCCGGGTGAACGACGGTTGTGCTCCGGTCAGCTTTTATTTTGGGTATTGGTTTAGCCACTGGCGCGCCTGATACCCACACGGCGCCCACTTTAAACGGGTCGCCACCAGAGAATTCTCAACCCCCGGTCGGCCTCCCGACCGGGGGTTTTGTTTTTTCAGCCCCAACACTTTTAGCGACACACCAGACATTCAGAGGATTAAGAACATGAACTACGCCACTTATTACCGTTACGACAGTTTTACCGCCTGGCGATTTACCACCCTCCGCTCGGGACAACCTGCCGCCTCCGATCGGTCACCCACAGGTGGCAAGCACACACACGCAGCCAATCCGGCCAATTGTCGAACACCCCAGTAGGGCCGAGCGCGCGGGCACGAACCCGCCACCAGCCCAGGAAGCCTTGAATATGAACTCGTCCGTCTCTGCACTGCCACTGTCCACCTTGAGCCCTGCCAATGAAGCGCTGACCCTGCGCCTGCCCAGCTCATTGCAACTCAAACAGCAATTGCCCCTCGGCAACGCCCTGACCCGGCAAGTCACCGCCCACCGCCAGGCGGTTCGCGCGATCCTCAACGGTGAGGATTCCCGTCTGCTGGTCATCGTCGGCCCCTGCTCGATACACGATCCCGAATCAGCCCTCGAATACGCTGGCAACCTTGCCCGCCTCGCCGCCGAAGTCAGCGACGAAATGCTGCTGGTGATGCGTGCCTACGTCGAAAAACCCCGTACCACGGTTGGCTGGAAAGGCCTGGCCTACGACCCGCACCTCGATGGCAGCGATGACATGGCCGCCGGCCTGACGCTGTCCCGCGAGTTGATGCGCGAAATGCTCCGCCTGGGCCTGCCCGTTGCCACTGAACTGCTGCAACCGATGGCGGCCGGCTACTTCGATGATCTGTTGAGCTGGGTCGCCATTGGCGCCCGGACCACGGAGTCGCAGATCCATCGGGAAATGGCCAGCGGCCTGGGCATGCCTGTAGGGTTCAAGAACGGGACAGACGGCGGTGTCGGCGTCGCCAGCGACGCCATGCGCTCCGCCGCCCATCCCCATCGCCATTTCGGTGTCGATAGCCAGGGGCATCCGGCGATCATTCAAACCCCGGGTAATGCGGACACGCACCTGGTACTGCGCGGCGGCCATCGCGGCCCGAACTACGACAGCGCCAGCATCGCCCAGGTGAACAGCGACCTGACCAGACTCAGGATTCCGGCTCGAATCATGGTCGATTGCAGTCATGCCAACAGCGGCAAAGACCCGTTGCGCCAGCCAGCCGTTTTCAACGATGTACTTGAACAACGCCTGCAAGGCGATCGTTCGCTGATCGGCATGATGATCGAGAGCCATTTGTTCGAAGGCTGCCAGCCGCTAGGTTCGACGCTGAAGTATGGCGTGTCGGTTACGGATGGTTGCCTGGGCTGGTCTGGGACGGAAACGTTGTTGCGCGATGCAGCGGATAGATTGCGGAAACAAATTCGCACTTAACAATCGCTCTGGTGTTGAGCTCCCTTGCGTTCCATATGACGCAAGCTGAGCTCCTCACCCCCCGAACAATTTGTAACGTTTAGACGCTGCACTCGTGAAACTTTTGGAGGACGATTGAAGCACAAGAGTTCTGTCGAAAAACCTGGATGATTATGTATGGAGGCAAATCTACAGAGTAAGAAGAAAGTGACGCCAGCTCGATTCAAGCTGGCATGGCACATTGTCATCAACAGTAACGAGGTCAAGGATGGATAAAAAATATTTTACTAAACATTTACTATTGAGCGCGCTGTACCTAATTACAGCTAGTGCTGCCTTTTATATTGGTGACAAACTTTTCTACCATGACATTAAGCTTGTCACACTCATGCTACTCAGCACGTTGCTATACCCGTTTTCCAGGTACTGGATAACCGCCAGCGCCTATAAACTGACAGGACCTGAGTTCTGGAGAAAGGATTTTTTTATCAAGGGTGACTCTACAGGAATAAATGCACTATTTATATTTTTTTGCCTCGCCTTCGCCATCCCACTGGGCAGCGCTTACTTAATATGCATGATCTTAAAAAGGGGGTGAAAGCTGCCACCCCCTTTTACATATCAGAGATTTATCACGTAGTCGTTGATCTTGCCCACGAGCGCGTCATCAATCAATGAACTAATCACAGCCGTTAGCAATGCAAATCCTAGAATAGTCATGGGTGTCGCAGCCGTCAGACCAAACATGAACGCCACCAGAGCGGTTGCCCCCTTACCCACAACTAAAGACTCAACTTTGACAAAAAACGGTATCCAATCACCACTCTTTGATGATGTTTGCGCTTCTGCGAGCAAGCTGAAAAGATCAGTGAGATTACCAATAGTCTTCAGCCCTTTACCGAATGCTGTCAGATTTTTAGACATCACCTCTTTATCAAGAGCGTCAAGAGCCCGAGCAATCGCCTCCCTGTCCTGAACTCCAAACTTTTTGCTCAAAACATCCTTATACTGATCAAAGGCCTTTATTGCCTCACCAGCATTACGAATCGTCTTCCCTTTTGCATTTTCCGAAAGCTCTTTCGCCAGCGCCTCGGCTCTTACACCAAATCTCTCACTCACCTCCTTATAAAAATCCGTAGTAAATTTGATTGCACTCTGGATCTGTTCAGCTTCATTTGACCGTTCTGCCAAGCCACCCAACGCATTTGAAGTTGAAGTCAGGTGCCTCGCAGATTCGGCCTTCAACAATGCGTCGTGGTAGCTGAGCCACTTTGTCCCTATCGGGGTGTGGGTTTGCAGATAAACCAACTCGTTGAGGGCCTCTAATTCTGGCTTGCTCAGAGGTGCGCTGATTTTCGGGTTGTTCGCTCGAAAATTGATGGTTATCCCACCACTTTTGTATGGAGGCGGTGCAACGACAGGTTTGATCTCTGCCATTTTGGTCGAAGCCATACGCTCTAGCGTCGCCTTGTAATGTAATAACACTTGAGTTTGGGTCATGCCTGTCAGGGAACCTGCTGCAGCAACGAGTTCTGTTTGAAGAAACTCGGGAAGTTGCTGAGCGTGAATATTCAGTTCCAAACCAATAATGCTGAGTCTCTGGCTCTGCACAGCGAACCATGCGGTACCATCTAGAGGAACTACCGACTCCGCTTGGTTTCTGCTGTTAGCTAGATCTGCGAGTTTGCCAGCCAGAATGTCCACCGAGAGTGAAAGCGCTTTTAGCTCCAATGCCGATTTATAGACATTGTCAAACATGGCATATAGGCTCATGAGTGCTTGGGAGTCGGCACTACCGGAGTTCAGAAACTCACGCATCTTCTGACGCGGCAGCACCTCCATCATGAAGAAGGGGCTCTGACCAAAAAGGCCATAGATATTTGGTGCGATGGATATGTACTGCTTCTTTTTTAAGTCAATAAGCTCTAGGGTGACCTGTTGGTCTACGGCAGCAGATTCTGGGGGAGCTAAAACCTGAGCACTTTTTGCGGCGTTTTTTCTTTCCTCCAGTTCACGCGTGGTATCGGTGAGGAGTGTATTGAATCGTGCATTGTATTCATTATCAATCTGCTGCTGATTGTAGACTTGTTCATTCATAAACTCAGCCATAACGTTTGGCAACGCGATATCCCGAATTCCACTTGAGCCTCCCTCCCCTCTACGAGGCCCTTCCTGCAACCCCCATCCACCATTACTTCCGCTGTAACCACCGCCACCACCCGGACCGAAGGTTTGCTGACGCCCAGCAACAATGTGCGTAGGTTTAATATAGTAAGTTTCGCCTCGAACAAATCCGTTATCTGCCACGTGTAACTTCTCCCTATCAATCCATTGAAAGTTCGTTTCCCAACAATCGGCATCGAACGAAGCCTATTAAACGTCATAAAAAAATCTCATGATGTCGGGAGAGCACTTCGCGCCACGGAGAATATTGATATTGATGCGGTAGGAATTGGCGCTTTACAATTTTCTTTCTGACGAATTACGTTCAGACATTCCGGCGAAGACCGAATGAGTCGGCAAGTTCGAGGTCTTTCACGACATCAGGTAGACGCGAAGGAACGCCGGAGCAAGAGTGTTCGTTCCCCACCTATCAGCCACCTATGACAACGAAGTACTCGATGATCAATTGCTCACGTAGATCGAGCGGGTAGTGGAAGAAACCGGTGCACACAAAGTCAACCTCATAGGACCTCACCACGGAGCACTGACCGCGCGGTCGCCCAGGTAAACAGCCACCTGACCAGACTCAGGATTCCGGCTCGAATCATGGTCGATTGCAAGCCGTGTTCAACGATTTACTTGAGGAACAGAACAACTGCTGCTTGAAGCGGCGGATCGGTTGCAAGCGCAAGACAGCGCCCGTTAATCGACATCATCCGTCCGCCCTCCGGTCTTCATGGAAAGACTGGAGGGCAAATGGCAATCAATACCCCATCAGGGACTGCACTTGAACCAGCGTCACCCCCGATTGCTGTCGGGTGCCGTCAAGGCGCTCGACTGAATAGGAAACACGGATCGCCGAATCTCGATGTTCCCTCCAGAACGGGTAGGGAACGATGAACACCAACGGCTCGCCAGCGGTGTCCCTGGTTATTTCGCGGTCGTCATGGTGATTGAGTTTTTCCCCGTCGCACTCCAGGTAAATCCGGTCTCCTTTTTCAGCGCTGGCGCTCTCGATGACGACGGTCACGCCATCCTGCGCATCATGCAGGTCCACCCAACCTTCGTCGGCTTCCAGCACGGTGGGTGCTTGCAGTGGTCGTCGCTCCAGGCTGCCAATCATCAGTGTCGTTACTTCAGAATAACGAGCCCCCTGCCCTGCTTGCCTGACGCAATATTCGACGGACACCGAGGAGCCCAGATTCTGCGTAATGCATTCCGGACTGACCCAGAACGACAGTTCGTCCCCCACAGCGAAGGACTCGACCTTGAGTGCATCACTGAAACCTGAGTCGACCGAAACGCCCACCCAGGTCAGCAACACCCAGTCGCCCGCCGCCATGCGCGCATAGGGTTTGATCATAACGATCGCCCCTTCCTTCACCCGATCCGGATCAAGCGTTCTACCCACCGCATCGTTCACCGTCGCGGGCAACAGGTCGCATTGCACGTCACCGACACTCAGCTGCAGACGATGGGAATGCACGGGCTCGGCAAATCGAGTGCTCGTCAGTGAGTAACCGATTTCCAGTGAACCGCCCTCAAGCGCCGCGATATGTGCACTACATACGGCAAAGATGATGTCCTCACCGACCCGTTCCTCACTGACAAAACGCGCCACCTGATGCTTGCAGGCGAGGCCATCGGCATCCAGTCCCGCCCAACTCAACAGTAATTTGTCGCCGCAGGTCATGCCTGGATACGGCTGGACCCTGATGACGGCTTTTTTGTCAGAAGGGTTCAGAACACCGTTCTGCGCCTGTTCCAGCATGGGAGGTGATAATGGTTGCTGCGCGAGATTCAAGGTATCGGGTTCATAAACAGTCATTCATTCGCTCCATTCCCTGGAATAGACACCGGACAGGTGGCCGGCTCTGGACGACTATTTAGCCCCATGGCAAACAATCGCGATGTCGGTCTCAAACGCTGACCCGCTCGGAAAGTCGATACATGCAAAGTAGGTCTTTGATCAGCAGCAACCTGATTGCCGCGAAAAGTCCTCAAGCGATTCCGACCAAGGCTTCAGCCACTCTTGGGTATTCGCACTTGTTCTATTCCGTTTTCCGCAAGTTTCGCCGGACTTTTCATACATCGCGCCAACCTCGAGTGTTTTAGAGTGAAGCGCCATGCAGTCCCAATGAACTTCTGCGTAAAGGTATGAACATGCAAAGGAATGCAAACACTTGTTACCCGATACTGCTGGTCCACGGCCTTTTCGGCTTCGAAAGAGTCGGCAAGTTCGAGCTCTTTCACGACATCAGGCAGGCGCTGAGGAACGCCGGAGCCAGGGTGTTCGTTCCCCACTTGTCGGCCATCCATGACAACGAGGTACGCGGAGACCAATTGCTCGCACAGATCGAGCGGGTACTGGAAGGAACCGGTGCACACAAAGTCAACCTCATAGGTCATAGCCAGGGCGCACTGACCGCACGTTATGCCGCAGCGATTGCGCCACACAGAGTAGCATCGGTCACCTCCGTCAGCGGGCCGAACCATGGTTCGGAACTGGCCGATTTCCTGCGCAAGGCATTGACACCGGGCTGCCTGCCGGAACATGTGGCCGAGACAGTGGTGACCCTGTTCGCCGACTTCCTCGCGGCATTAAGCGACAATCAGTATCTACCGCGGAACGCCATTGCCGCCCTCAACGCGCTGACCACCGAAGGCGTAGGCGCATTCAACGACAAATACCCACAAGGACTGCCAGCCACCTGGGGTGGCAAGGGGTGCGAACGGGTCAACGGTGTTCATTACTACTCGTGGAGCGGCGTGCTGCCGTCGAATGCTCTCGAAGAAGGGCTTTATGCGCTCGATCCGCTTAACGCCTTCTTCCGAGCCCTTTCCGGTTATTTCGTCACGGAAAGCGAGCAGAATGACGGTTTGGTCGGTCGTTTCAGCTCCCATCTGGGAACGGTTATCCGGTCCGACTATTCACTGGATCATCTGGACACCATTGGCCAGCCAGCTGGTCAACTGCGTAAAGGTGTCAACCCGATTGAACTGTATGTCCAGCACGCCAGACGCTTGAGGGACGCCGGCCTTTGAGGTGCGACTGCCGCGGATCCCGCGTGGAACGGAACTTAGAGGAGAAATAGCTCACTGAATCCGGTAGGCTCAGCACTTTATCGAGTATTGAAAGGAGTATTTTCCCATGGCTAAAGCCACTGCCCGTCACATCCTTGTTGCCTCGGAAGCCAAGTGCAACGAACTCAAGGCCCAAATCGAAGCTGGCGCCGATTTCGCCGAAGTTGCCAAGGCAAACTCAACCTGCCCTTCGAGCCGCCAGGGCGGTGACCTGGGTTCGTTCGGTCCGGGCCAGATGGTCAAGGAATTCGACACCGTGGTCTTCAGCGCACCACTCAACGTAGTCCAGGGCCCAGTCAAGACCCAGTTCGGTTTCCACCTGCTGGAAGTGACCAGCCGTCAGGACTGATCGACGCTTGAGCTATTCACACAACGGCCCGCCTATTGGTGGGCCGTTGTGTTTTCAACGCGCAATACGGCTGGCGAGGGACGCGCCGCTAGCGTACAAATTGTCGTTAACGACCTCCCGGCTCTAAGGCTGACAATGCGACTGGCTTTCCCTACCTTGCTGTTCACGGCCGTGGCCCTTCTGACGGGTGCCTCGGGTGTGCATGCGGCACCGCAACCGGCAATGACCGTGTACGGCGAACCGGCGAAATACCCTCCCGGCTTCAGTCATTTCGCCTACACCAACCCGCAGGCTCCCAAGGGTGGCACGATGCGGCGCTCGGCGATCGAAATCGGTCAGTTCGACCATGTTTTGCCTTACATCGACAAAGGCATCGGCGTTACACAGATTGACGGCTTGATCTACTCGCCACTGGCCCAACGCTCGCTGGACGAGCCTTATACCGTTTACGGTCTGGTGGCAGAGAAGATGGAGCGCTCAGAGGACGGCCTGTCCCTGCGCTTTTACCTCAACCCCAAGGCGCGCTTTGCCGATGGCAAACCGATTACCGCCCAAGACGTGCGTTACACCTTCGACCTGCTGATGACCCAGGGCAGCCTACGCTACCGAACCCAATTCGCCGACGTCAAAAGCGTCGAAGTGGAATCGCCACTGACTATCCGCTTTGATTTCAAGAACAACGAAAATCGCACCCTGCCCCTGGATATCGCAACCTTGCCGGTGTTTCCCGAACACTGGTGGAAGAGCCGCGATTTCGCCGGTGGCGGCGGCTATGAAGCGCCGCTGGGCAGCGGCCCCTATAAAGTCGGCAAGATCGATTCGGGGCGCAGCATCACGTTCGAACGCAATCCCGACTGGTGGGGCAAGGATCTGCCGGTCAGCCGTGGCCTGTACAACTTCGATCATTTCAGCATCGAGTACTTCGGCGATACCGACGTGGCGCGCCAGGTCCTGCGCGGGGGCGCCTATGACTACAATCGCGAATTTTCCGCCACCGGCTACTCCATCGGCTACGACAGCCCGGCCCTGAGCGACGGTCGCCTGCAAAAGGCCCACCTTGCCACCGAGGCGCCGCAGCCAGCCCAGGGTTTTGTGTTCAATCTGCAAAAACCCATTTTCCAGGACCGTCGCGTGCGCCAGGCCCTGGTGATGCTGTGGGACTTCGAGTGGAGCAACCGGCAGATGATGCGCGACATGTACATCCGCCAGCAGAGCTTTTTCTCCAATACCGATCTCGCGGCCCGACAACTGCCGGATGCGGGCGAGTTGGCGATTCTCGAACCGTTGCGCGGGCAGATTCCCGACGAAGCCTTCACCAAAGTGTTCGAGGCGCCGAAGACCGATGGCAGCGGCGTGATTCGTGACAAGCAGTTGCAGGCCCTGGACCTGCTCGAACAGGCTGGCTGGAAACCCGACGGCGACCAACTGGTCAATGCCCACGGCGAGCCGCTGAGCTTTACGTTCCTGGTCAGTCAAAACGGCATGGACCGCCTGCTGTTGCCCTATAAACGTACGTTGAAACAGATCGGCATCGACCTGAACATCCGCCGCATCGACTCCTCCCAGTACGTCAATCGCCTGATGAGTCGCGACTACGACATGATCGTCACCGGCTACCCGGTCACCACTTCCCCGGGCAACGAACTGCTCAATTATTTCGGCTCGGCGGCGGCCACCGACCCGGGATCAAACAACTACATGGTCTTGCAGAACCCCGCAGTGGACACCCTGATCACCGGGCTGATCCGTGCCAATACCAAGGCCGACATGCTGCATTACGCCCATGCCCTGGACCGGGTGCTGCAATGGAACTACTACTGGATTCCCAACTATTACCCACCGGGCACCTCAACGGTGTGGTGGAATCGCTTCGGCATCCCGAACGTGCAAGCGAGTAATGACGAAGCCATCGAGAGCTGGTGGGAGATGAGCACCACGCCATTGACCAACCAACAGATGACGGCCGAACGTATCAGCCGTGGCAGACCCGGAGGGCCGCACTGATGTGGGCTTACATATTGCGGCGCCTGCTGCTGATCATTCCGACGCTGGTAATTATTCTTCTGGTCAACTTTGTCATCGTCCAGGCCGCGCCGGGCGGGCCGGTCGAACAGGCCATCGCGCACCTGCAAGGCATTGGCGGCGCTGCGGTCGGCGGCGGTTCCGGCGAGTCCGTGAGCGGCAAGTCCCGGGCCAGTCGCGGTCTCGATCCGCAGCTGATCAAGGACATTGAAAAGCAGTACGGCTTCGATAAACCGGCACACGAACGCCTTTGGCTGATGCTCACCAGCTACGCGCGCCTGGATTTCGGCAAGAGTTTCTTCCGCGGCGCCACCGTCACCGACCTGATCCTCGAAAAAATGCCAGTGACCATTTCCCTCGGGCTCTGGGCGACACTGATCACCTACCTGGTGTCGATTCCCCTGGGCATCCGCAAGGCCGTGCACCATGGCAGCCAATTCGACATCTGGAGCAGTACCGCGATCATCATCGGCTATGCCATGCCGGCGTTCCTGTTTGCGATGTTCCTGATCGTAGTCTTTGCCGGCGGCACTTCGCTGAACTGGTTTCCGGTCCGCGGGTTGGTCTCGGACAACTTCGAATCGCTGTCGACCCTTGGCAAAGTGGCCGACTACTTCTGGCATCTGGTACTGCCGGTGACCGCCCTGGTAATCGGCGGATTCGCCACGCTGACCATCCTGACCAAGAACTCTTTCCTCAATGAAATCACCCGCCAGTACGTGGTCACCGCCCGGGCCAAGGGTTTAAGTGAACGACGGGTGCTCTACGGGCACGTGTTCCGCAACGCCATGCTGCTGGTGGTGTCGGGCATTCCCCAGGCGTTCATCAGTGTGTTTTTTGCCGGTTCCCTGCTGATCGAGGTGATCTTCTCCCTCGACGGCCTCGGCCGCATGAGCTACGAAGCGGCAGTATCCCGGGACTATCCGGTGGTATTCGGCTCGCTGTTCATCTTCACCCTGTTCGGCCTTCTGATAAAACTGGTCGGCGACCTCTGCTACACCCTGGTCGACCCACGTATCGACTTCGCCGCGAGGAACGCCTGATGCTCAAGCTTTCACCGCTGGCGCGTCGCCGCTTCGAACGCTTCAAGAAAAACCGGCGGGGCTGGTGGTCGCTCTGGCTGTTTGTCGGCCTGTTCCTGATGACCCTGGGCGGCGAACTGATCGCCAACGACAAACCACTGGTGGTCAGCTATCAAGGCCAGTGGTACTTCCCGGTCTTCAAGCGCCACACCGAACAGGAGTTCGGCGGACAACTGCCGTTTCAGGCCGACTACCGCAGCGACTACGTGCAGAAGCTGATCAGGAAGGACGGTGGCTGGCTGCTGTTTCCGCCGATTCCGTTCAGTGATGACACCCCTAACTACGACCTGAACAAACCCGCCCCCAGTCCGCCCTCCAGCGTCAATTGGCTGGGCACCGACGACCAGGCACGGGACGTTCTGGCCCGGGTGATCTTCGGTGCCCGGGTGTCGATCCTGTTTGCCTTGATGCTGACGTTTGTCAGTGCCCTGATCGGCATTGCGGCCGGGGCCCTGCAAGGCTATTACGGCGGCTGGGTGGATTTGCTCGGCCAGCGTCTGCTGGAGGTATGGTCCGGGTTGCCGGTGCTGTACCTGCTGATCATCCTGTCGGGCTTCGTCGAGCCAAATTTCTGGTGGCTGCTGGGAATCATGGCGCTGTTTTCATGGCTGGCCCTGGTGGACGTGGTGCGCGCCGAGTTCCTGCGCGGGCGCAACCTGGAATACGTCAAGGCCGCACGCGCGCTGGGCCTGACCGACCGCAAAGTCATCGTGCGGCACATTCTGCCCAACGCCATGAACGCGACCTTGAGCTACTTACCGTTCATTCTGACCGGGGCGATTTCCACCTTGACGGCGCTGGACTTCCTCGGCTTCGGCATGCCTGCCGGCAGCGCTTCCCTGGGTGAACTGATTGGCCAGGGCAAGCAGAACCTGCAAGCGCCATGGCTGGGCCTGACGGCGTTCTTCACCCTGGCGCTGATTCTTTCTTTACTGGTGTTCATTGGCGAAGCACTGCGCGACGCTTTTGATCCCCGGTCTTGACCCTCGCTCTTGATGCGGATGCTGATATGACTAACCTGATCGAAATCCGTGACCTCAGCGTGGCCTTCAGTGGCCAGACCGTGGTACGCAATCTGTGCCTGGACATCCGCCCCGGCGAATGCCTGGCACTGGTGGGCGAATCGGGCTCGGGCAAGTCGGTGACGGCCCACTCGATCCTGCAACTGCTGCCGCAAACCGATACCGAGACGAGAGGCAGCATCCGCTATCGCGGCCAGGAACTGGTGGGCGCCGATGCCGGCAAGTTGCGCAAACTGCGCGGCAATCGCATCGCGATGATCTTCCAGGAGCCGATGACCTCCCTCAACCCGCTGCACAGCATCGAAAAACAGATCGGTGAAACCTTGCTGGTGCACAAAGGCCTGGCGGGCAAGGCGGCGCAAGCGCGGATCCTCGAATTGTTGCATCTGGTAGGTATCCAGAAACCCGAAGAGCGCCTCAAGGCCTATCCCCACCAATTATCTGGCGGGCAGCGCCAACGGGTGATGATCGCCATGGCCCTGGCGTGTGAACCGGAACTGCTGATTGCCGATGAACCGACCACCGCGCTGGATGTGACGGTGCAACGCAAAATCCTGCTGCTGCTTAAATCCCTGCAACAGCGGCTGGGCATGTCGCTGCTACTGATCAGCCATGACCTCAATCTGGTGCGCAGCATCGCCCAGCGCGTGTGCGTGATGAAGGCCGGGGAAATCGTCGAGCAGGCGCCGTGCGAAACCCTGTTCACCGCACCCAGGCACCCTTATAGCTGCATACTGCTGCACGCTGAACCCGAGGGCGAAGCCTTGCCCCGGGACGAGCGCGAAAACGTACTGGAGGTGGACAACCTGCAGGTGCGGTTTCCCGTCGGTGGGGGCCTGTTTCAGCGCAAGACCTGGCTGCATGCAGTGGATGGCATCAGCCTGAATATCCAACGCGGCAAGACCCTGGGCATCGTCGGCGAGTCCGGTTCGGGAAAGTCCACCCTTGGCCAGGCGATCCTGCGTTTGCTCGACTCCGAAGGCGGTATTCGCTTTCAAGGCCAGGCGCTGGACGGTCTGACGCAAAAACAGCTACGGCCGTGGCGCAAGAAGATGCAGGTGGTGTTCCAGGACCCTTTCGGCAGCCTCAGCCCGCGGATGTCGGTCGCGCAGATCATCAGCGAAGGCCTGGAAGTGCACAGCCAGTTGAGCACTGAAGAGTGCAATGCCGAAGTGATCCGGGCACTGAACGAAGTCGGCCTTGACCCCCAAAGTCGCCATCGCTATCCCCACGAGTTCTCTGGCGGGCAGCGTCAACGTATTGCCATCGCCCGGGCGCTGGTGCTGAAGCCGGCGCTGATCCTGCTCGACGAACCGACCTCGGCGCTGGACCGCACGGTGCAAAAACAAGTGGTCGCCCTGCTCCGCCAGCTTCAGGAAAAATACGGATTGACCTATCTGTTCATCAGTCATGACCTGGCAGTGGTGCGCGCCCTGGCCCACGACATGATCGTGATCAAGGACGGAAAAGTGGTGGAACGCGGCGCCAGCCATGAGGTGTTTGACTCACCGCAGCATCCGTACACCAAGGAGCTGTTGGCGGCGGCGATGTTGGGGCAGGCATAATCTGGCCGTTAAACCGCGTTGCGGCCTTCGCGAGCAAGCCCGCTCCCACAGTTGATCGGTGTCGTTCACAGATCCCATGTGGGAGCGGGCTTGCTCGCGAAGGGGCCGCCACAGGCAATAAATCATCAGGATCAAACCCATGAACACCACCGAAAGCCTCAAGGACTACCAGCGCGTCCGCTTGCTGGCAATCCGCTCATTGTTCGAGATCATCGAGCAGTCGAGCGAGGGCACGGTGATTGTCGACCGCGATGCCAACATCGTCTGGATGAATGAGCGCTATGCCCGGCGCTTCGGCCTGCAATCGGCCGAAGTCGCGATCGGCAAGCCCTGCGAAAGCGTGATCCCCGGCAGCCTGCTGCGTGAGGTGGTGCGCACCGGCCGGCCGATTCTGCTGGATATGCAAGACACCTCCAAAGAACCGCTGGTGGTCATGCGCCTGCCGATTCACGACGATGCCGGCGTAGTCATCGGCGCCATCGGTTTCGCCCTGTTCGACGAGTTGCGCAGCCTGTCGCCGATGCTCAAGCGCTACATGAGCATGCAGGAAGAACTGGCCTCCACCCGCTCGCTGCTGCGGGCGCGGCAGACCAGATACAACTTCGCCCACTTCATCGGCACCAGCGCCGCCAGCCTGGAAGTCAAACGCCGCGCCCGGCGCAGTGCGAGCACCGAATCGCCGGTGCTGCTGCTCGGCGAGACCGGTACCGGCAAAGAGTTGCTGGCCCAGGCGATCCACAACGCCTCGCCCCGCGCGCACAAGGCGTTTGTCAGTATCAACAGCGCGGCGATTCCCGAATCGCTGCTGGAAGCCGAATTCTTCGGCACCGCCCCCGGCGCGTTTACCGGTGCCGACCGCAAGGGTCGCGCCGGCAAATTGCAGATCGCCCAGGGCGGCACGCTGTTCCTCGACGAAATCGGTGACATGCCGCTGCCCCTGCAAAGCAAACTGCTGCGTGTGCTGCAAGAAAAGGAATTCGAGCCGGTGGGCTCCAACGAAGTGATCCAGAGCGATGTGCGTGTGATCGCCGCGACCTCTACGGACCTGGAAGCCGCGATCAAGCGCGGCGAATTCCGCGCCGACTTGTACTACCGACTCAACGTGCTGCCGATCCAGGTTCCGCCCCTGCGTGACCGCCTCGATGATGTGCCGGCGCTCAGTGAGGCCATTCTCGAAGAACTGCACAGCCAGCATGAATTGCACCACGAAGCCCTGGAACTGCTGGGGCAACACGTCTGGCCGGGGAACATCCGGGAGCTGCGCAATGTGCTGGAGCGGGCCGCGCTGCTCAGTGATGATTTGCGCCTGACGGTGGCGGACATCCGCGGGGCGATCGGTACATTCATACCGGTGGAACGCGTGGCGCCCTTGACCATCGAACCGCTTGCCCACGAGACGTTCAGTGTGGCGCGGGAGCGATTTGACCGGCAATTGATCGAAACCACCCTCGCGCAATGCGGAGGCAAGGTGGTTGATGCGGCGGCGCGGCTGGGGCTGGGGCGGTCGACGTTGTACAAGAAGATGGTGGCGCTGGGGATTGTCGAGTCTCAATAAAGAGACATTAGTCTCCATTGCTAGACAAACCATCGCGAGCAAGCTCGGTCCCACAGTAGACAGCGTTCTATTGAACTAGTCCATCCACCTGTGGGAGCGAGCTTGCTCGCGATGAGGCAAGCACCACCAGCAAAAGTCTCTAATTAGAGACAAAACATTTGAACCCAACCCTCACAAATCAAATATATTCTTATATTTCAACAACTTAACTATGTGGCACAAAACTCGCTATAGGCCTCTCCTGTCAAGTTTCACCCAACAAAAATAACAACCCAGGAGACACACCATGAGTGTGATCATTGCCTTGGCAGCGCTCGCGCTGCTGATGCTGGCTGCCTACCGTGGCTACAGCGTTATCCTTTTTGCTCCGATTGCCGCCCTCGGCGCTGTCCTGCTGACTGACCCGTCTGCCGTCGCCCCCGCTTTCACCGGGGTGTTCATGGAAAAAATGGTCGGCTTCATCAAGCTGTATTTCCCGGTGTTCCTGCTCGGCGCGGTGTTCGGCAAGCTGATCGAACTGTCCGGCTTCTCGCGCTCCATCGTCGCGGCCGCCATTCGCCTGCTCGGCACCCGCCAGGCGATGCTGGTGATCGTGCTGGTCTGTGCCCTGCTGACCTACGGCGGCGTATCGTTGTTTGTGGTGGTGTTCGCGGTCTATCCGTTTGCCGCTGAAATGTTCCGCCAGAGCAACATCCCCAAGCGGCTGATCCCGGCGACCATTGCGCTGGGCGCCTTCTCGTTCACCATGGACGCCCTGCCCGGCACGCCACAAATCCAGAACATCATCCCCAGCACCTTCTTCAACACCACCGCCTGGGCAGCGCCGTGGCTGGGCCTGATCGGCACGATCTTCGTGTTCTGCGCCGGCATGCTGTTTCTCCAGCGCCAGCGCAACAAGGCCCAGCGTACCGGTGAAGGCTATGGTTCGGACCTGCGCAACGAGCCGGAAACCGCCCCCGACTTGAAGCTGCCCAACCCGTGGCTGGCGCTGTCGCCACTGCTGGCGGTGGGCATCATGAACCTGCTGTTCACCCACTGGATTCCGCAGGTGTACGGCAAGACCCATAGCCTCGCGCTGCCGGGCATGGCCACGCCGGTGACCACGGAAATCGCCAAGCTCACGGCGATCTGGGCGGTACAGGCAGCCTTGCTGGTCGGCATCCTCATGGTGCTGGTGTTCGGCTACAAGGCGATCAGCCGAAAGCTGGCCGAAGGCAGTAAAAGTGCGGTCAGCGGTGCCTTGCTGGCGGCGATGAATACGGCCTCGGAATACGGTTTCGGGGCGGTGATCGCGTCCCTGCCGGGTTTCCTGGTTCTGGCCGACTGGCTCAAGAGCATTCCCAACCCGCTGGTCAACGAAGCGATTACCGTGACCCTGCTGGCCGGCATCACCGGTTCCGCCTCGGGCGGCATGAGCATCGCGTTGGCGGCGATGTCGGAGCAGTTCATCAGCGCAGCCCATGCGGCGAACATTCCGCTGGAAGTGCTGCACCGGGTCGCCGCGATGGCCAGCGGAGGCATGGACACCCTGCCGCACAACGGCGCGGTGATTACCCTGCTGGCGGTCACCGGGCTGACCCACCGCGAGGCTTACAAAGATATTTTCTGTATTACGCTGATCAAGACCCTGGCGGTTTTCGTGGTGATCGGCACTTTCTACGCCACTGGCATTGTGTGAGGTATTCATGACGACTCTTTCGGGCAAGACCGCACTGGTCACCGGCTCCACCAGCGGCATCGGCCTGGGGATCGCCCTCAGCCTGGCCAAGGCGGGGGCCAACCTGATCCTCAACGGCTTCGGCGATGCCTCCCAAGTGATTGCCCAGGTGCAACAGTTTGGCGGCAAGGTCGGCCATCACCCGGCCGATGTCAGCGATCCGGCACAAATTGCCGACATGATCGCCTACGCCGAGCGCGAGTTCGGCGGCGTCGACATTCTGGTCAATAATGCAGGTATTCAACACGTCGCAGCGGTGGATGACTTTCCTGTGGAACGCTGGGATTCGATCATCGCCATCAACCTGTCGTCGGTGTTCCACAGTACCCGGCTGAGTCTGCCGGGCATGCGCGCCAAGGGTTGGGGCCGGGTGATCAACATCGCGTCGGTGCATGGTCTGGTCGGCTCGGTGGGCAAGTCTGCCTATGTCGCCGCCAAGCATGGGGTGATCGGCTTGACCAAAGTGGTCGCGCTGGAAACCGCAACCACCCAGGTCACCTGCAATGCGATCTGCCCAGGCTGGGTATTGACGCCGCTGGTGCAAAAGCAGATTGATGATCGTGCCGCCAACGGTGTTGACCCGCAGCAGGCGCAGCATGATTTGCTCGCTGAAAAGCAGCCATCGCTGGAATTCGTGACACCGCCGCAACTGGGTGAACTGGTGCTGTTCCTGTGCAGCGAAGCCGGCAGCCAGGTGCGGGGCGCGGCGTGGAATGTTGATGGTGGGTGGTTGGCACAGTGACTGGCTGATAGCCCCCTCGCCACAAAAGCCGGCTCCACATCAGCCTGTGTGAAGGCATAAAAAAAGAAGAGGCAAACCATGTCCGACATCCTCTGGCAACCCGACGCCAAACGCATTGGCAAGACCCGTATGGAAGCATTTCGGCGCTTCATCAATCAGCGACACCACCTCAAGATTGACGACTACCCGGCCCTGCACCAGTGGTCTATCGATCAACGCCCGGACTTCTGGCAGGCCATCGTCGATTTCTTCGACATCCGTTTCCACGAGCAGCCCGACACCGTGCTGCTCTTAGGTCCTCGGATGCCCAGCGCCCAATGGTTCCCCGGTGCAACGCTGAACTTTGCCGAACACCTGCTACAGCGTCGCGACGATGCGATCGCCGTAATAGCCGTCGGCGAAAACGGTCAGCGTGAACATTTGACCTGGGCTGAACTCGCCGAGCAGGTCGCCGGTTTTCAGAATGGCTTGATCGCCGCCGGCGTCGGTGTGGGTGACCGGGTCGCCGCGTGCATGCCCAACACCTGGCAGACACTGGTGGCCATGCTCGCCACCACCAGCCTTGGCGCTATCTGGTCCTGCTCCTCACCGGACTTCGGCACCCAAGGGGTGGTAGACCGTTTCGGTCAGATCGAACCGAAAGTACTGGTGACCTGCGCCGGCTACCGCTATGCCGGCAAGGAGATCGACCAGACCGCCAAGGTCAACGAGATCCTCCAGCGTCTGCCTTCGCTGCAACAGCTCATCGTCGTGCCTTGCGCCCGGCCACAGGCGCACATCGAAGAATTCCACACCCAGGCCAACGTGACGCTGTGGGACGATTTCTACGAACCCGGCGGCGAGCCGGACTTCGTCCCCGTGCCCTTCACCCATCCGCTATACATCCTCTACTCCAGCGGCACCACCGGCGTGCCCAAATGCATCATCCACAGCACCGGCGGCGTGTTGCTGCAACACGTCAAGGAACACGGCCTGCATTGCGATCTAGGCCCCGGTGAACGGCTGTTCTACTACACCACCTGCGGCTGGATGATGTGGAACTGGTTGGTGTCGGCACTGGCTACAGGCAGCTCCGTGGTGCTGTACGATGGCTCACCGTTCCAGCCCGAGCCACAACGCTTGATCGACCTGATCGACGACGAACGCATCAGCGTCTTCGGCACCAGTCCCAAATACCTCGCAACTCTGGAAAGCAGCGGTATCAAGCCCCGCGAAAGTCATGACCTGAGCAGCCTCAAGACGTTGCTTTGCACCGGCTCGGCACTGTCGCCGCACAGCTACGATTTCGTCTATCGCGACTTCAAGTCTGACGTGTGCCTGGCTTCGATGTCCGGTGGCACCGACATCGTCTCGTGCTTCGTCAACGGCAACCCGATGTCGCCCGTGCGGCGCGGCGAAATCATGGGCAAGAGCCTGGGCATGGCCGTCGAAGTGTGGAACGACGAAGGCCACCCGGTGATCGGCGAAAAAGGCGAACTGGTCTGCACCCGGCATTTCCCGGCGATGCCCATTGGCCTGTGGAACGATCCCGATGGCGAGAAACTGCGCCAATCCTATTTCAGCCAGTTCCCCGGCGTCTGGTCCCAAGGGGATTACGCCGAACAACTGCCCCATGGCGGGATGATGATCCACGGTCGCTCCGATGCCGTGCTCAACCCCGGCGGCGTGCGCATCGGCACGGCGGAAATCTATCGTCAGGTGGAGAAAGTCCCCCAGGTGCTCGACTGCGTGGCGATCGGTCAGCAGTGGCAGGATGACGTGCGAGTGGTGCTGTTCGTACGCTTGCGCGACGGGCTCGAACTGGACGAGGCGTTGCAACAGCAGATCCGCCAGACGATTCGCGCCAATACCACGCCGCGTCATGTGCCGGCGAAAATCGTCGCGGTCACTGACATTCCCCGGACCATCAGTGGCAAGGTCGTTGAGCTGGCGGTACGCAATGTGGTGCATGGGCAGAAGGTGAAGAACACTGATGCCTTGGCCAATCCCGAGGCGCTGGAACAGTACCGAAACAGGCCCGAGCTCCTGGATTGAATGTAGGAGCGAGCCTGCTCGCGATAAACCTGAGAGCGCCACGGGGCACCTGCCAACCGGCGTTATCGTTGACGTCCATCGCGAGCAGGCTCGCTCCTACAAGGGTTTGGTGATTTCGGCCAATGCCCCTCGTTCCCACAGGGTCCTGTGTCGCGGAGCCGCTCAAGCCTTCGAATCAACCTGAGCCAGCCACCTGTGCAAGAATGGATGCCAGATAAAGCGACTCAGGCGCAGGACTCCTTGATGAACGCAACACCAACCGCCAGCGATGCCCAGGCCTTGATCGCCCGAATCGACTGGGCGAGCAGCCCGCTGGGCGCTGCCAGCACTTGGCCACAAAGCCTGCGAACCGCCGTGGACATCGTCATTCATTCACCGATGCCGATGCTCCTGTTGTGGGGTCCGCAACTGACGCAAATCTACAACGACGGCTTCGCCCTGCTCGCCGGGAGCAAGCATCCGCACGCTTTCGGACAACCGACACACCTGATCTGGCCAGAGTTGCAAGACTTCACCGACCCGATCTACAGCGCCGTACTGCAAGGTCAGGTGCGCACCTACAGCGAACAGCGCTTTACCCTGCAACGCGAGGGCCGGGAGTCTGACTTCTGGCTCGATCTGACCTACAGCCCGATCCGCGACGAAGGTGCCCAGGTGTCCGGGATCCTGGTCACCGCCATCGAAACCAACGAACGCCGGCGCATCGCCCTCGAACTCGAACAGCGCTCGGCGGCCAGCCTCAAGGCCCAGCGTGAAACCGAGGAACGCCTGCAACTGGCCCTTGCCGCCACCGATGCGGTCGGTACCTGGGACTGGGACATCGGCGAGGACCGTTTCATCGCCGATGCGCATTTTGCCCAACTGCATGGCATCGACCCGGCCATGGCCAGTCAATTGCCGATCAGTGAATACCTGCACGGCGTACACCCCGAAGACCGCGCCCTGATCGCCCGCAGCATCAAGCATTGCATCACCCATGGCAGCGAATACGCCGAGGAGTATCGCCTGCTGCAAACCGACGGCCAGATGCGCTGGGTATTTGCCCGCGGTCGCTGCTACAAGGATCACCATGGCCGGCCGGTGCGCTTCCTCGGCGCCGCCCTGGACCTGACCGAACGCAAACACACCGAACAAGCCCTGCGCCAGAGCCAGACCGAGCTGCAACTGATCATCAACGCCATGCCGGTCCTGATCAGCTACGTCGACCGCGAAGAACGCTTTCGCCTGAACAATGCGGCGTACCTCGACTGGTACGGGCTGACGCCGCAAGAGCTTTACGGGCGAACCATTCTTGAGGTGCTCGGCGAAGAAGCCTATGCGCTGCGCGCTCCGCACATCATGGAGGCGCTATCCGGCCGGCCCTGCTGTTTCAGTATCAGCACGCCACACCGCGATGGCAGCATCCGCCAGGCCTTGATGAATTACCTGCCACGCCACGGCGCGGATGGCGCCGTGAACGGTTTCTACATCTTCGTGATCGACGAAACCGAGCGCAAAAAGACCGAAGAAGCCCTGCGCAACCTCAACGAAACCCTTGAAGAACGGGTTGCCGCCCGCACCCGCCAACTGGCCGAAGCCAACGAGCGTCTGCAGAACGAGATGTTCGAGCGCGAACGTGCCGAAGACGCCTTGCGCCATGCGCAGAAAATGGAAGCGGTCGGCCAGCTTACCGGCGGCATCGCCCATGACTTCAACAACATGCTCACCGGTATCATCGGCAGCCTCGACCTGATGCAACGCTACATTGCCGACGGCCGCGCCAGCGAGATTGGTCGATTCACCGAAGCGGCCGTGTCCTCGGCCAACCGCGCCGCCGCCCTCACCCATCGCTTGCTGGCGTTCTCTCGGCGCCAATCACTCAATCGCAAACCGCTCAACCCTAACGAGCTGATCCACTCTCTCGAAGACTTGTTCAGGCGTACCAAGGGCGACCATATCGAACTCAACCTGCAACTGGCCGAGGACATCTGGCGGGTCAGCACTGATGTCAGCCAACTGGAAAACGCCCTGCTCAACCTGGTGATCAACGCCCGGGACGCCATGCCCGGTGGCGGTGAGTTGCAGATCGAAACGGCCAACGTGTACCTCGACGGCAGTGACATGACGAGCCTGGAACCGGTCAAGGCCGGTGACTACGTGATGATTGCCGTCAGCGACAACGGCACCGGCATGACGCCCTCGGTGCTGGCCAAGGCATTCGACCCGTTCTTCACCACCAAGCCCATCGGCCAGGGCACCGGTTTGGGCTTGTCGATGATTTACGGTTTCGCCCAGCAGTCGGGGGGCCACGTCAGTCTTTTCAGCCTGCCGGGACGGGGCACCAGCGTGCGTTTGTACCTGCCGCGCCTGCATTCGACCGAGCCGGAAAAAGTTTTGTCGCCCGTCATCGGCGAGGCACCGGCGGCGATTGCCGGCGAAACCGTAATGCTGGTCGAGGACGATGCGGCAGTACGCATGCTGGTATTGGACCTGCTCAATGAGCTCGGTTATCGCGCCCATGAAGCCAAAGATGCCAAGAGCGCCCTGCCGCTGCTGGAGTCGGACCTGCGGGTGGACCTGCTGGTGACCGACGTCGGGTTGCCGGGCATGAACGGCCGCCAACTGGCGGAAATCGCCCGTCAGCATCGTCCCGAACTGAAAGTGCTGTTCATGACCGGTTACGCCGAGATCGCCGCCGAGCGTCAGGGTTTTCTCGAAGAGGGCATGGACATGGTAGCCAAGCCGTTCTCCATCGATCTGCTGGCCAACAAGATTCGCACGATGATCAGTCAATCGGACTGAGTTGAGGCATAATCGCGCGCCCTCCACTGCCGCCCACATAGCCACCACCGTTGCAAGGTACCGCCAATGAAAGCTCAAGCCCGCCATATTCTGGTGAAAACCTCGGAAGAAGCCGAGCAGCTCAAACAACGCATCGCCAAGGGCGAAGCGTTCGACGTGCTGGCCAAGAAGTATTCGACCTGCCCATCGGGCAAGCGCGGCGGCGATCTCGGTGAAGTGCGGCCGGGACAGATGGTCGGCGTGATTGATGCGGTGATTTTCAAGAAACCGCTGCGGGTGGTGCATGGGCCGATCAAGAGCAAGTTCGGGTATCACCTGGTGCAGGTGTTTTACCGGGATTGATGCTCTGTTGGCTTCCGGGTCCCATCGCGAGCAAGCTCGCTCCCACAGGGATTTGTGAGTTGCAATAGGTTGCAGCCACACCGAATACCACTGTGGGAGCGAGCTTGCTCGCGATCCGATGGCGCAGCCAGCCGCCATTCAACTTTTACTTGGGAATCAGCGCCCCCGGCACCTGAATCACCCGGCTCGCCAACCGATGCCCGGCCTCGGCGGCTTGCGAAGGGCTGCCGCCCTTGAGCCGCGAAGCCAGATACGCCGCGCTGAACGAATCCCCCGCTGCCGTGGTGTCCACCACCCGCTCGACCTTTTGCGCCGGCACTTCGAACGACTCTCCATCACAACGAATCAGGCACGCTTGTGCGCCGCGCTTGAGCACCACTTCCGGCGTACCGATCTGCTCATACGCGGCAAACACCGCTTCAGCATCGGCATAACCAAACAACGCCTGTTCGTCATCCACCGTCAGCAACGCCAGGTCGACATACGCCAGCACACGGCGATACGCCGCCCGGGCGTCCTCGACCGAGGCCCACAGTCGTGGCCGGTAGTTGTTGTCGAACACGATTCGCGCATCGCGCTGGCGGGCTTCGATCAGGGTTTCCAGCAATTTTTCCCGGCCTTGTTCGCCGAGTACCGCCAGGGTGATGCCGCTGAAGTACAGCACGTCGTAATCCGGCAACGCGGCGAGAATCGGCGCGGCGGCCGGGGTGGTGAAGCAATCGCGGACAGCCGCTTCGTTGCGCCAGTACAGAAAGCGTCGCTCACCGGCGGCGTCAGTCTGGATGCAATACAAACCCGGCAGGCGTCCGGGCAAACGCTGGACCATGGCGAGCCCGATATTTTCTGTCGCCCAACTCTGGCACATCGCGTCGCTGAAACTGTCATCGCCCAGGGCGGTGACGTAGTCCACGGAGCCGTCCTCTCCCAGTTCCCGGGACAGGTACACGGCCGTGTTCAAGGTGTCGCCACCGAAGCTCTGTTGCAGGCTGCCATCGGCGCGATGCTGCAACTCGATCATGCACTCGCCGATCAGGGCGATGCGTGGAGAGTTGGGGCCCAGGGTGTTGATGGTGTTCATTGTTGTGGGGTCTCTGGTGTTTCGGTGTTGTCTGACAGGGCCTCATCGCGAGCAAGCTCGCTCCCACACTGGATCTTCGGTGTTCACAAAACCCTGTGGGAGCGAGCTTGCTCGCGATGGCCGCAACTCGATCTCAAACCCTTAGAAACAGGTTTCCATGGTCTCGATGACGTTCAGTTGCTCATCCACCAGGCAACCGACACGCCACTTGTCGAACGTCAGGCACGGGTGCGAAGTGCCAAACGAAATGATGTCGCCCACCCGCAGATCAACCCCCGGTGCCACAGTCATGAACGCATGTTGGTCCATCACCGCAGTCACCTTGCAGACGCTCACATCATCGCCTTTGGCCGGCACGACGCCCGCCTTGTAACGCAGCAATGGCACCGGCAAACCGGCGTCGTAGGCCACGTCGCGCTTGCCCAGGGCAATCACCGCAAACCCTGGTTCGGGCAACGACTGCACATGCGCCCACACTTCCAGCGCCGGACGCAGGCCTTCGTGCAGGTCGCTGCGACGGTCGAGCACGCAGCACTGCGCTTCCTTGTAGATGCCATGGTCATGGGCCACGTAACTGCCAGGACGCAGCACGCTGAGGAAACGCCCGGCGGCGTTCTGCGCTTCGAAGGACTCGGCAATCAGGTCATACCAGGCCGAGCCCGACGCGGTGATGATCGGCTTGGAGATGGCGAAAGCACCGCTGTCCTGCAACTGCACCGCCAGGCGCACCAGTGACGCGGCGAAATCGCGGATACCGGTCACCGCGTGATCGCCGTGGATCACCCCTTCGTAGCCTTCGATCCCGGTCAGGGCCAGCGCCGGCTGCGCAGCGATGGCCTTGGCCAGGTCGAGCACCTGCTGCTCGCTGCGGCAACCGCAGCGACCACCGACCACGCCGTATTCGATCATGACGTTCAAACGCACGCCACGGGAGGCGAAATAGGCACCGAGGTCGGCGACGTTGTCCGGGTGATCGACCATGCAATAGAAGTCGAACGTCGGGTCGGCCAGCAGGTCGGCAATCAGCGCCATGTTCGGCGTACCGACCAACTGGTTGGCCATCAGCACCCGGCGCACACCATGAGCGTAGGCCGCACGGGTTTGGGTGGCGCTGGCCAGGGTGATGCCCCAGGCACCGGCGTCCAGTTGGCGCCGGAACAGCGCCGGGGTCATGCTGGTTTTGCCATGGGGCGCGAGTTCCGCTCCGCTGTCGCTGACGAATGCCTGCATCCAGCGAATGTTGTGTTCCAGCGCCTCGCGGTGCAGTACCAGCGCAGGCAGGCTGACGTCACGCACCAGGCTGGCGCCCTTGGGCGCGGTGCCTTTTTCCACGGCGGCAGTATTGGGGGCAGAAGACATGGTCGAACTCCTCGTTCACGCGGCCGCGGGCAGCCGCTGTTATTCGTTGATGCGACGGGCCAGGCTGTTGGCGCTTTCGATCAGCACCCGGCGGTAGTCGTTATAGTTGCTCTTGGCATCGGCCCGGGGGGCGACGATGCACAGGGTCGCGATGGCTACACCGTTGGGGTCTTTGACCGGTGCGGCGAAGCAATGGGTAAAGGTGTCGGCGACGCTATCGAAGGAAAAGAAACCGTCGATACCGGCCTGACGGATCTCCTTGAGAAATTGCTCCAGCGGCAATTGTTCGCCATTGGGCAGGATGAAGTCGTCACGGTCGATCAGGTCGACGATTGCCTGGTCGCTCAGGTGCGCCAGCAGCAAGCGCCCGGATGCGGTCCAGGGGATGGGCGCGTTTTCGCCGATGTCCGAGGAAATGCGGAAATGCCGCTCCCCCTCCTTCATCAGCGCAACGGTGTACTTGCGCCCGTTGAGCAGGCACATCTGTGCCGTTTCACGGGTCTGGCTGACGATCTCCTGCAAGGCGTGATCGGCCTCGCGAGTCAGATCGAAATGTCGCAGGTGTGCCTGCCCGAGAAAGTACAACTGGCGACCAAGGTAGACATGACCGTCCTTGCCCACCGGCTCCAGGATGCGTCGCTCCAGCAGCGAGGCCACCAGTTCGTAGACCGTGGATTTGGGGCTGCCGATGCCGTTGGCGATGTCGTTCGGGCGCAAGGGCTGGCCAATCTCCTTGAGAAAATCGAGGATATCGAACGCCCGGTCCAGCCCGCGTGCCCGGCGCTTGATGGTGTCTTCGGTCATTTCAGTGGTTCCCATTCAAAGTCGCCGGGAGTTTACCCAGTGTGCTGCATTGACCGTCAGGCCGCCTTCGCGAGCAGGCTCGCTCCCACATTTGGAATGCGATCCCCTGTGGGAGCGAGCAGGCTCGCGAAGAAGTCACCGCGGACTCAGCCTTTTTTCTTGTAAGCAATGCAGTCGATCTCGACCTTGCAGTCGACCATCATGTTTGCCTGCACACAGGCCCGCGCAGGGGCATGTTCTGGCTTGAAGTACTCGGAGAACACCTTGTTGAAGCTCCAGAAATCCCGCGGGTCTTCCAGCCACACGCCGGTGCGCACCACGTCTTCGAGGCCATAACCGGCCTCTTCAAGGATAGCGATCAGGTTCTTCATGGTCTGGTGAGTCTGCTCGACGATACCACCGACAATGATCTCGCCATCCAGCGCCGGCACTTGGCCGGACACATGCAGCCAGCCATCGGCTTCGACAGCGCGGGCGAATGGACGAGGCTGACCACCGCCGGCGGTGCTGCCGGTGCCGTAACGAGTAATGCTCATGCGTGTTTCTCCTGACTGGAAGTTATTATTCCGCTATAGCGGAACTAAGTGTGCAATAACGGAATATCGGCAGAAAGTGTGCCACAGGATGTGGAGGGAATGTGAGGGGGATTGAAATTTGTTTTGAATCAGAGGGATGGGTAAAAACAGAAAAGTCGTCACCAAACACAAGGGCAAACAGACGCTGCCGCTGGCTACAGGGGACGGGTATCTGGTTCTCAATTGGGTGCACATGCCCCCATCCGAAGCAACACCCTCGACTCAGGGTAGCTTCATTGGACAACCGCCCATCCGACTGCTTTATTCTATGTCCAGGAAATTACCGGTTTTAGCAGCCGCGACGTGTTCGGCGTGCGCGGTCCCAGGAGGGTTGATGTCATTTAAAGTCATGATGGTTTTCGGTACGCGTCCGGAGGCCATCAAGATGGCTCCCCTGGCACGGGTCCTGCGCAATTGGCCTGGTTTAACCCTGAACATCTGCTCCACTGGCCAGCACCGGGAAATGCTCAAGCAGGTCCTCGACTCGTTCGAACTGACGGTCGATGAAGACTTGCAGGTGATGACTCGGGGCCAGACCCTCAACAGTCTCTCCGAGCAATTGCTGGGGCATCTCGACAAAGCCTACGAGCGGGTGCATCCGGATATCGTGCTGGTACACGGCGACACCACCACCAGCTTCATTGCCGCCCTCGCCGCGTTCAATCGCCAGATACCCATCGGCCACGTCGAGGCAGGTTTGCGTACCGGTAACTTGCGCGCACCCTGGCCGGAGGAAGCCAACCGGCACCTGACCGGTGTCATCGCCGACCTGCATTTCGCGCCGACCACCATCAACCAGGACAACCTGCTGCGCGAAGGTGTGTCCAAGGCCAACATCGAGGTCACCGGTAACACGGTGATCGATGCGCTGATATGGATGCGCAGACACCAACAGGAAATCCACTGGCACCCGGCCGCCGACTCGCCGCTGGCGGTGCTCGATGACAACAGGCGCATGGTGCTGATCACCGGGCATCGCCGAGAGAATTTCGGCGGCGGTTTTCGCAACATCTGCCTGGCTCTTGCCACCCTTGCCGAACGTTATCCCGATGCGCAATTCGTCTACCCGGTGCACCTCAATCCGCAGGTGCAAACGGCGGTCTACAGCCTCCTCTCGGACAAACCCAATATCTATCTGGTGGCGCCGCAGGATTACCAGCATTTCGTCTGGCTGATGGACCGCGCCTATTTCATTCTCACCGATTCCGGTGGCATCCAGGAGGAAGCACCGGCCATTGGCAAGCCGCTTCTGGTGCTGCGCGATGTCACGGAGCGGCCATCGGCACTCGAAGGCGGAACCGTGGTGCTGGTGGGCACCGACACCGACCGCATCGTCAGGAAATCGAGCCTGTTGTTCGATGATGAAGCCACCTTCGAGCGAATGAGCCGGGTCCATAGCCCCTTTGGCGACGGACACGCCAGCGAACGGATCGCCAATCGCCTCGGCATGTGGCTCAAACACCGCACGGCGGGTAAAGCCGTATGAGCCTGGTGTTTGTCGACTTCTTTGCCTATGTGTTGTTCGGTCTCAAATACCTCGCGATTACCCTGGCCCTGCTGATGTTCATACTCGGCCTCGATGACCTGTTCATCGACCTGGTGTACTGGACCCGCAAGTTGATCCGGCGCTGGCGGATCTATGAAAAATTTGACCGCGCCGATGAGCAACGGCTGTATTCCATCGGCGAAAAACCCCTGGCAATCATGGTTCCGGCGTGGAACGAAGTCGGCGTGGTCGGTGAAATGGCGCGCCTGGCGGCCTCAACCATCGACTACGAGAACTATCAGATTTTCGTCGGCACCTACCCCAACGACGCCGAGACCCAGGCCGACGTCGATGCGGTGTGCCTGCATTATCCCAACGTGCACAAAGTGGTGTGCGCCCGTCCCGGCCCTACCAGCAAGGCTGACTGCCTGAACAACGTGATCGACGCCATCCTGCGCTTTGAAAACGATGCAAAGATCCAGTTCGCCGGCTTCATCCTGCACGATGCCGAGGACGTGATTTCACCCATGGAGTTGCGCCTGTTCAACTACCTGCTGCCGGCCAAGGACCTGATCCAGATTCCGGTCTATCCCTACGCGCCGCAATGGCATGGCTTCACTGCCGGGCACTATGTCGACGAGTTCGCCGAGAACCATGGCAAGGACGTCATCGTGCGTGAAGCACTGACCGGGCAAGTGCCCAGCGCTGGGGTCGGCACCTGTTTCAGCCGTAAGGCCATCAGTGCCCTGCTCGAAGACGGTGACGGTATCGCCTTCGACGTGCAGAGCCTCACCGAAGACTACGACATCGGTTTTCGCCTCAAGCAAAAAGGCATGAAGTGCATCTTTGCCCGCTATTCGGTGACCGACCCGAAACTGGCACTGGAACAACCATGGGTGTTCGGCATGGACCGCGCCTTTTCCCAGGTGATCTGTGTGCGCGAGCACTTTCCCCGGGACTTGCAGTACGCGATCCGGCAGAAGTCGCGCTGGATCGTCGGCATCGTGTTTCAGGGCACCAAGAATCTGGGCTGGAGCAGCAAAGGCCTGCTCAATTATTTCCTGTGGCGCGACCGCCGTGGCCTGATCGCATACCTGTTGAGCTTCCTGGTGAACATACTGCTGGTGGTGTTACTGGCGATGTGGCTGGTCACCGTGATCGCGCCGAGCGCCTGGCGGTTCCCGTCGATCCTCTCTGACAGCACGTTGTTGGTGGGCCTGCTGTGGCTCAATGGCTTCATGCTGCTCAACCGGCTATTCCAGCGTGGTTGGTTTGTCACCCGTTTTTACGGACTCGGCGAAGGACTGCTGTCGGCACCCCGGATGATGTGGAGCAATTTCGTCAATTTTTTCGCCAACCTTCGGGCGTTGCGCCAGGTGATGGAAATGGGCGATTCGCGTCGCGTCGCCTGGGACAAGACCACCCATGAGTTTCCGGCCCTGGCTGAAGCCCAGCGCACCCCGCTGGGCCATCGCCTGGTGGAAAAAGGCCTGCTGTCTGAAGATCAACTCGAAGCCGCGATCACCAACCCGGTACGTCGGCGCCTGGGGCAGGAACTGTTGCTGCGCGGGCACATCGACACCACGCAACTGGTGCAGGCCCTGGCCGAACAACTGGACCTGGAATGGGCGCCACTCAATCCGTTCAAGCTCGACAAACGCCTGATCGACGCCGTGCCGCGCAAAATCGCTACACACTACGGCGTGTTACCGGTCGCCGAGGAGAACGAAACCCTGGTGCTGGCCTCCGAAGGTCCGGTGAGCCAGGTGTCCCTGGGCGCCATCAGCCGTCAACTGAAACGCCCGGTGCGTTGCCGACTTGCACCACAAGGCCGGGTGACGCTGGGGATCCGCTACTGGTACGCCAGTCCTCGTCAGAGCGAGGAAGTACATCAGATGCTTGAGGTGCTTGAGCAAAATCAGGACGACGAAGACCTGATTGAGCGCGTCAGCCATCACCAAGTGTTGCTGGGCAATCTGTTGCAAGTACGCGGCATGGTGCCGCCAACCCTGTTCAATCAGGCGCTGATCGATTTCGATGCGGAAAAAATGTCTCTCGGTGAACACTTGATTGAACGCGGCATGATCACACAGGAAATCCTCGAACAGGCCCTGGTCGATCAGACGAGCGAGCAGCACGCAGCGTACTGCATTGCCCGGGAGGCCGCATGAAGCCTGTCCATCGTCACACGTTGGTGGCCGGTAGCCTGTTGCTCTGCCTGAACACGACGACGTGGGTGCAAGCCGAACCCTTGACCGATTTCGATCAGTTCCGCAGTTACCCCTATATGGACCGCAGTTACCGCGAAGCGAAAAACGGCAACTGGAAGGAAGTCGAACGGTTGATGCGTCACCTGCTGAGTAACGTGCCGCAAAACGATGAAGCGCGGGCGTTACTGGTGCAATCGCTTGTCAAGCAGCAACGCTACGAAGAGGCCGTGCAAACGCTACCGGATAGCCCGGCCAACAGCGACACCCTGCTCAACCTGCGCCTGGCCTGGATCGAACAGGATCCGCCGGACAGAAAACAGGTGGAGCAGTGGATAGCCTCCAGCAATCCTGACCACCGCGTGCAACTATGGCAAGCCTACAGCGCGAGCCTGGCCAAGCGCGGCGGCGCTGCCTCGGCCCATGACTGGCTGGCGCAACTGCCACCCAAGGGTGACGAGCAAGCGCTGCAACAGGCCCGGGCCAACTGGTCCGAGCAACTGCGCGATTGGGATGGCACCATCAAGGAACTGGCGCCACTGGCCGCTAACCAACAACTCGATGCCCAAAGCTGGCAACGCCTGGCCAACGCCTACGTGCAACGCCTCGACGAGCAACCCTTGCAGCAACTGCTGCAAACAGCGCCAAGCCCGGAAGCCGCGCGCAAAACCCGGCTGGCCATGGTCGACCGGGCGATTGCCATGGGCCAGGCCCAGCAGGCGCAGCGCTGGTTGCAATCGCTACCGCCTGCCGATCTTGCCGATCCGGCGCAACGCCAACGTCTGTGGGAACTGGCCCGGCAAACCGGCGACAGCGCCACGGTGCAACGCTTGAGCGCCGAGCTACAGCGGCCGTGCCTTGAGACCGCCGACTGGCTGTCGCGTCGTGATCCGCAAGCGGCGCTGAGTCAGTTGAAAAGTTGCCAACCCATTGATAATCCGCAAGCCTGGCTGGTCCTCGCCCAGCGTCTGCAAGCCACCGACCTGCTGCAAACGACCCGTCTGCCGGAGCCCTGGGACACGCGACGCCGCGAACACCTGCTCGACGTCTGGCAGGATGAAGGTCGCAGCGACAAAGTCATGGCCTACCTCGCCAGCCAGCCCCAGACCGCCGACGTGGTCAAACGCCGTGCTGAACTGCTCCAGGCATCGGATCACAATACCGAAGCGGCGGCCTTCTGGGAGCGGCATTACCAGCAAACCGGCAACCTCGACTCGCTCAACCAGGCGACCTACCTGGCGTTGAAAGCCGGCCAGCAGGAACATGCGCAGCAATTGCTCGAGAGTGCCTTCGACCGCCACGGCGGCAAGCTGCCGCCCCCCCTGCTGCAAAGGTTGGCGGGGCTGTATGCCGCGTCGACACCGACCGCGGCACAACAGCAACGCGTTGTTTCGCTGCTCAACCGCGTCGACCCCGCCACTCGCGGGCAACTGCTGGCGCAACTGGCGGAAAACGGCCAGTGCGGTGCGGTTCAACAGGCCATCGGTGATCACCCTCAAGCCGCGGGCGACTACCGCGCCCTCGGACGTTGTGCAATGCCCGAGCGCCCCGGCGAAGCAGTGGTGTATTACCAGACCGCCGAAAGAATGGGTGACCAGAACACTCGCCTGCCACTCGCCTACGCCCTGGAGGCTGCCGGAGACTCGGCCGGTGCCCTGGCCATCTGGCGCAGCATTCCAGATGCCGAACTCAGCGACAATGCCCGCCTCACCGCCAGCCGCGGCGCCCTGAATATCGGCGACACGCAAACAGCTGAACGCTACTGGCAACTAAGCCGCACCCGTGGTGCCAATGAGTGGACGTTGGGCGCGGCGATTGCAGATGCCCAGGGCGATCATACCCTCGCGCTGCAACGCCAGCGTTCCGCCCTGCAGCTGGTACCGGATGCCGAGCATTACTATGCGGCCTCGGTCACGGCGCAAAAGGCCGGCGAACTGCAACAAAGTACCGAATGGCTCGCCGAAGCGACGCGCCGCGAACCGAACAATCCCCGTTATCGGGCCGACTACGGAGTGCGCCTGGCCGGTGCCGAGACCAAAGCAGCACGCGCCGGTTCCATCCCGTATCTGCAACGCGCCACCCAGGATTTCCCGGAAGACTATCGCCTTGGCGAAACCCTGGCTTGGCGTTATGACGAGGTCGAAGACAGCGCTTCGGCGCGCAAGGAACTGCGCCGGGTGATCGATCTGGAGCAGAATCCGGTGGCCGCCGATGACGAGGACGGTAGCATGGAAGCGCGGCGCTATCGCCAGCGTCGCGCCCACGAAAGCCTGTCCCGTCGCGACACAGTCACCATCGCCAGTACCTGGTCACCGGCCGGGATATCGACCAACGACATCCTGCGTCCCGACGACAGTACCGGCACACAGCGACGCTCCAGTTCACAGAACGTGCAACTGGCCATGTGGGACCACGCACTGGGCGATGAACCCAGCCGCGCCGGCAGCACGCTGTCGGTCTATGGCCGCGTGCTGCTTGGCGGCATGGGCCGGTCGAGCTATGCCGAATCCCTGGGTACCGGCGTCGGCCTGCGCTACAAGCCCTGGGGCACCGCCAACATCAACTTCTATGGCGAGATCTACAAACAAAGCCAGTTCGATGACCAGGACAACCATGGCCTGAGCCTCGGCCAGATGCTGGTCCCCGACAAGGTGTCCGATCAGGCCGAGGATCACCGCAATGATGGCCACACCACCACCGACTACCTGCTGCGGACAACCGCATCGTTCCTTGATCAGGGTCGATTCCGCAACGATTGGCGGGTCGATGAAAGCGACTGGGAGGAGCGCTTCCTCTACCTCGACGCAGCGTGGTGGACCAAGGCCGGCGACCATCAATGGTTGTCGCGCTTCCAGCAAGGGCACACCTGGAAACTTCCGTTCAACGGCGCTCAAACGATCATGCCGTACGGCTTTCTCGAATTCGCTACCCAGGACCCGAGCAATGACTGGCGCCAGGATCTGCGGACCGGTCTGGGCCTGCGTTGGCAATGGTGGTTCGACGACGATGTCTACAACGCCTATCGCGCGCACTTGACGGTGCGCACTGAGTATCAACAAGCGTTGGGCGGCAATCTGTATGAGGGCGGCAACGGCGTGCTGGTGGGCGTGGAGTTGAATTTCTGATGAAGCGACTTCTTTTGGCTTTGTGCCTGTTGCTGGGCGCCGCAGCGCCCCATGCCGACGAACGTATTTTCTATCAGCCGCTCAATGTCGATGCCAACCTGAGCCAGGCGCAATGGCAGCGGATCTGGCAGGACAGTGCGCGCCAAGGCGTGCACACGGTGATCGTACAGTGGACGGCCTATGGCGATTCGGACTTCGGCGGTGCCAACGGCTGGCTTGCCCGCAGCCTGAAACAGGCTCAGGCCCAAGGCCTGAAACTGGTGCTGGGTCTGCACATGGACCCGGCCTATTACCAACGTATCGATGAGCTTGACAGTGCTGGGCTGGCAACGTACTGGCAGACGCAACTGGGGCAGTCGCTGGCCCGGCAGCAGAAACTGCGAAAGGACTGGAAACTCCCCGTCAGCGGCTGGTATCTGCCCATGGAACTGGATGACCTGCACTTTCTGGCGCTTGATCGTCGACAAAGTTTGCAACGCCAGCTCAAGGACTTTTCCGGCAAGCTCGACGCGCCATTGCACATCAGCGTATTCAACGTCGGAAAACTCGCGCCACAAGTAAATGGCCAATGGCTGGGGGAACTGGCGAACCTCGGGATCCAGGTGTGGTGGCAAGACGGTGCCGGCACCGGACGCTTGCCACCATTGATTCGCAATGGCTACGCCAATGCGCTGCCCTGCTCCATCGGCATCGTCAGGGAAGCCTTCCGGCAAGTCAGCGCTGCCGGACAACCCTTCCGTGCCGAACCAATGCCCCCACAAACCTCTTCACCGGGTTGCCACCCGACATCGGTGTTCTCTCTGCGCTACCGACCCTGGGGCAAGGTGATTCTCGACAACCAACACAACGGCAAGGTCGGCAATGTACAAAACCATTGAAGACGAAGTGCTGAAAAAATCGGCGCCGACTGAACTCAAGGCCGAGTTCCTCCAGCATGAATTCGATCGGCTGCACACATTTTGCGTACTGATCTACATTGCCAGCATCGTGGTCTGGGTTGCTTACGACCTGATCCTGAGTTTCATCGGCGGGCAGCCATTCACCTGGCGCTCGCTGGTGTTCTTCGGTGTCTTCACGATTCTGGTCGTCATTCTGCTGTTTATCCGCGACGCCCGGCACTTCCAGAAACTCAACCTGCTGTTTGTGCTCACCATTGCCTTCGGCACGCGGCTGCTCATCGAAGGCCTGGGAAACGACCACCAACCGGCCTGGCTGTTGCTGGCGGCTTCGACCACCCTCTTCACAGCCTCGGTATTGCCGCTGAGCCGCTGGTCATTCTTTGCCGCGCAGTTGGTGACCTGGTGGTTTCTCAATCCCTTCTACAACACCGGCATCGAACAGTTTGAACTGGGGGGCGTGATGGCCCTCAGTTACACGACATTTATCGGCGGCCTGACCCTCTACAGCTTCCTGACGCTGCGCAAGGCCAAGCTCAACAACTTCATCATGTCCAAGCTGCTGCTGGACCAGGCCTACATCGACACCCTCACCGAAATCCCCAATCGCCGTTCGTTCATGACCCGCGCAAGCCTGCAGTTGAACAACGCGACGCGGGAAAACGACCACTATCTGGCGATGATCGACATCGACAACTTCAAGAAGGTTAACGACGTCTACGGCCACGACATTGGCGATGAGGTGCTCAAGCGCATCGCGCAGGACATCAAGTCGGTGATGGCCCACCACGAATATGCGCGGTTAGGTGGCGAGGAGTTCGCGATTTACCTGGCCGGGGTTCGCCGCGAAGACGTCGAGACGCTGGCCGGTAACCTGTGTCGGGTGGTACGCGAACAACCCACTCGACACCCGGTAACCATCAGTATCGGCCTGGCCCGGGTGCTCGAAGGTGACACACTGAACCAGGCGCTGATCAAGGCCGATGCAGCCTTGTATGAGTCAAAACACACCGGGAAGGATCGCTACACATTTCATCAATAAAGCTATCTACCCCAACTACTGCGCCGCGCGTCCTCATCGCTAATCGAGCGATGTGTGCCATCGAAAAAAGATCTGTTTAAACCCGACCAATCTGATAGCCACTGTCAACTATGACAGTAGACGCTTCTGAGTAGGCAAGGAAATACTGGCGCCGCATCGACTATCGACACCAAAGGGATCGAACATGAATACGGCGAGAACTTTATTTTTTTGCGCGACGCTGGGGATGGGTTTAACGGGTTGCAATATTGATCCGGACGCGACTGTTTCCACGGTCAGCGAAGAGTGCAGCAGCTTGGTCAACGGAAAGTACATCGGCCAGAATGGCCCTGAAGTTTGCATCACCACACCGCTGTCAAAAAGTGCCACATCCATCTCCGGCACTATCGTTGGGACCACGGCTACCGGCCCGTTCATGGTAACGGCAAAAAACAGCGATGATGTCATTTTGAAGCAGGTATCCACGCTGCCTAACGGTAACTTCACGATGTCACAATTGAATCTGCAAAACCTGCCAGGCAAGGGCATTGAATTTTCGGTGGTGGTAACGGGTGTAAGTTCACCGCCCACCAAACTGGTAGTCGGCCAGGAGCCACCGTCAAAATGTTCACAAGGAGTTCCGAACTATCCGTTATGTGGCACTTACCCTGGCGCGATTTTTTTTCCAATTAAAACCTCCATTACCACCATTTTCTCTGTTCCACCTGGAGAACTTTATACGGGGGCTACTTTAATCCCGTATCTCATAGGCTTGGATACAACCCGCTGGAAGCCAGACCGATACATCAGCTCTTCACGAAACGTTCCAGCTCCCATAAAGCCGGGCGAGAAGCAAACCGTTTTTGCGACTATCGATAACACTGAGTCTTTTGCCTACCCTGTCACTCAAACTGTTTTGCCCGCTCAACAGTAAAAGTCTCGCAAGAAACGTGCTCACAGCCGGGGGCGCGCAGGGCCGGTACGCTGATGCACAATCCCGTTCCCGTGTCCCTGGCTGACCTAGTGCTTGAATGACGTCATCACCCGCTCGGCATTTTCATCACAACTCATGCCTTCGGGCCGGGCCTGGAGGGTGTCGATCCAGCCCAGCAACTGAGCCTTGCTATGGGCCAGGTGCCGTTGCATCTCTTCGATCTGCTCGATCTTGCGATACAGGCCCGCCATCAACTCATCGTGCTTGAACGCGCCCGTCACATTATCCGGCAGTAATTGCCTGAGTTCTTCCAGGCTGAAACCGGCCTGTTGTGCGCACTGGATGATTTGCAGGGTCTGCAGCGCCTGTTGCGAGTAACGCCGATAACCGTTGGCAGAGCGCTCGACCTGGCGGATCAACCCCTGAGACTCATAAAAGCGGATCCGTGATGCGGTCAACCCGCTCAACTGCGCCAATTCACCGATCTTCATTGCGGCCTCACTTACCTGCTTGACATTAAAGTTAACTTTAAGCTTAGCCTCTATTCATCACTACGAGGAGTCAAGCATGTCGCCCTTTCAAGCGTTGAATTTGCCCAACGGCCAGACCATCGGCAATCGCATTGCCAAAGCCGCGATGGAAGAGAACCTCGCCAATACCGATCAAGTTCCCGACAAGGCACTGCTTCGCCTTTATCAGGCCTGGGCCGAGGGCGGGGCCGGCTTGTTGCTGACCGGCAATGTAATGATCGACCGTCGCGCCATGACCGGTCCCGGCGGTGTAGCGCTGGAAGACGAGCGCCATCTGGAGCGCTTCCGCCAGTGGGCCAGCGTCGGTCGGGCCGGCGGTGCGCAATTCTGGGTGCAGCTCAACCATCCTGGCCGCCAGACCATGGCCAACCTTGGTCAGCAAGCTCTGGCGCCGTCGGCGGTTGCGCTGGATCTGGGCCCGTTCTCGAAGATGTTCGCCGAACCCAAACCCATGAGCGCGGACGACATCCAGGAGGTGATCCGACGCTTCGCCACCAGCGCCGCACTGGCCGAGAAAGCCGGTTTTACCGGCGTTCAGATCCACGCTGCCCACGGCTACCTGATCAGCCAGTTCCTTTCGCCGCTAACCAATCGGCGCACCGATCAATGGGGCGGATCCCTGGAGAATCGTGCGCGACTGCTGTTGTCCGTCGTCGAGGCGGTTCGCCAAGCAGTGTCGCCGCAATTTTGTGTGTCGGTAAAACTCAACTCAGCAGATTTCCAACGCGGTGGTTTCGATGCCGATGATGCGCGGCAAGTGATCCAGTGGCTCAACGAACAGCCGATCGACCTGCTGGAGCTCTCCGGTGGCAGTTACGAAGCACCTGCCATGCAAGGCGAGGCGCGCGACGGCCGAACCCTGGCGCGGGAGGCGTACTTTCTGGAAATGGCCGGCGAACTGGCCAGCGTGGCGCGGATGCCGGTGATGGTGACCGGCGGGATCCGTCGTCTGGCAATTGTCGAACAGGTCCTCGACAGCGGCCTTGCCATGGCCGGCATCGGCACCGCGCTCGCTGTGGAACCACAGCTGGTCAAGCACTGGCGCGAAGGCCAGGACAGTCATCCGCAACTGCCGCCGATCCGCTGGAAGCGCAAACCACTGGCGGCGCTGGCGAGCATGGCGGTGGTCAAGTTCCAGCTGCATCGCTTGAGCCGTGGACGCAAAACCCGACCTGAAGTCTCGGCGTTGTGGGCGTTGATTCTTGACCGGTTATACATTGGCAAGCGCACCCGGCAGTATCGGCAGGCAATGGGTAAGTGATCTGGAACTGATGTTGACTGTCCCACCGCCTTCGCGAGCAAGCTCGCTCCCACAGGAGATTGATGTCGCCAGACTAACTGCGATAGATCAGCTGCGAAGTCTTCGCATTGCGCAGCGTCAAGTGTTCGATCCCCAACCCTGGCGCCTCGGCTTCTTCGCGGGCCTTGAGAATGACGCCATGGTGCGGCGACTTGCTGCACACCGGGTCGGCATTGGTGGCGTCACCGGTCAGCATGAACGCCTGGCACCGGCAACCGCCCAGGTCCTTGTGCTTTTCGTCGCAGGAGCGGCACGGCTCCTTCATCCAGTCATCGCCGCGAAAACGGTTGAAACCAAACGAGTCGTTCCAGATGTGCGAGAGGCTGTGCTCGCGCACGTTGGGAAACTGTACCGGCAATTGCCGGGCGCTGTGGCAAGGCAACGCCGTGCCATCGGGGGTGATGTCAAGAAACAGGTTGGCCCAGCCGTTCATGCAGGTCTTGGGACGCTCTTCGTAGTAGTCCGGGGTGACAAAGATCAGCTTGCACGGGTGGCCCTGGGCTTCGAGACGTTGGCGATACTCGTTGGTGATGCGCTCGGCCCGTTGCAATTGCTCGCGGGTGGGCAACAGGCCGACGCGGTTGAGTTCAGCCCAGCCATAGAACTGACACGTGGCCAATTCGACAAAGTCCGCTTCCAGCTCCAGGCACAACTCGATGATCTGCTCGATCCGGTCGATGTTGTGCCGATGGGTGACGAAGTTCAGCACCATCGGATAGCCCTGGGCTTTCACCGCGCGGGCCATGGCGAGTTTCTGGGCAAAGGCCTTGCGCGAGCCGGCGAGCATGTTATTCACCGCTTCGTCGGCGGCCTGGAAGCTGATCTGGATATGGTCCAGCCCGGCCACCTTGAAGTCGCGCACTTTCTGCTCGGTCAAGCCGATGCCCGAAGTGATCAAATTGGTGTAGTAGCCCATGTCTCGCGCGGCCTTGATCAACTCGGCGAGGTCCTGACGTACCAGCGGCTCGCCACCGGAAAAGCCCAATTGCGCGGCGCCCATGTCCCGCGCTTCGCGGAATACGCGAATCCACTCTTCCGTGCTCAGTTCCTCGCCGTGTCGAGCAAAGTCCAACGGATTGGAGCAATAGGGGCACTGCAGCGGACAGCGGTAAGTCAGCTCGGCGAGCAGCCACAACGGCGGTCCAGGTAGCGTCTCACTCGATCCAGAATTGCGCATGGGCCACCTCCAGAAACGCCAGCACGTCTTCGTCGATCCCGGGTACGCCGGGGAAATTCGCGCTCAATCGATCAATGATCGCCGCCACGCTGCGCTGGCCATCCACCAGGTCGAGAATCTGCCCGGCGCTGCTGTTGAGCTTGATCATGCCTTCGGGGTACAGCAGCACGTGGCAATCCTGACGGGGCTCCCATTGCAGACGAAAACCACGACGCAAGGCCGGTGATTGCTGGCGATTGATCAGACTCACAGGGCGATCCCCCGGTGCCAGACTTTGTCGCCGGTGACCGTGTGATAAGGCGGGCGTGCAAGTTCGTAGGCCATGCTCATGGCATCGAGCATGCTCCACAGCACGTCGAGCTTGAATTGCAGGATCTCCAACATGCGTTGTTGCCCCTCGACCGTCACGTAGTGCGCCAGAGTAATGCGCAAGCCATGCTCGACATCGCGCCGCGCCTGACTCAGGCGCGTGCGGAAATAGTCGTAGCCGGTGACGTCGATCCACGGGTAATGGGTCGGCCAGGCGTCGAGTCGCGATTGATGGATCTGCGGGGCAAAGAGTTCGGTCAGCGAACTGCTGGCCGCTTCCTGCCAGCAGGCGCGACGGGCGAAATTGACGTAGGCGTCCACCGCGAAACGCACCCCGGGCAGCACCAGTTCCTGGGAGAGGATCCGCTCGCGATCCAGCCCCACGGCTTCGCCCAGGCGCAGCCAGGCTTCGATACCGCCCTCGCTGCCGGGGACACCGTCGTGGTCGAGAATCCGTTGCAGCCACTCCCGGCGCACGTCACGGTCCGGGCAGTTGGCCAGGATCGCGGCGTCTTTCAGCGGAATGTTGACCTGGTAATAGAAGCGATTGGCGACCCAGCCCTGGATCTGCTCGCGGCTGGCGCGTCCGGTGTACATGGCTTGGTGAAACGGATGATGGATATGGTAGTAGGCGCCCTTGGCGCGCAGGGCGGCTTCGAATTCTGGGGGGGACATCGGCGTCTCGGTCATTTTGTTCTCCGGGAATTTTTGCGGTGCCTGCGCTGGCCCTATCGCGAACAAGCTCGCTCCCACAGGTGTGCGGTGGGAACACAAATTTCATGTACTGCAGAAATCCATTGTGGGAGCGAGCTTGCTCGCGATAGGGCCTTTGGCTACAGCTCAATACTCATGCCGTCATAAGCCACTTCGATCCCCCGCCGCTCCAGCAAAGCCCGCTCGGCCGAGTCTTCATCGAGAATGGGATTGGTGTTGTTGATATGTATCAGCACCTTGCGCTGGCGATTGAAACCCTCCAGCACGTCAAGCATCCCGCCGGGGCCGCTTTGTGGGAGGTGCCCCATTTCGCTACCCAGGCTCTGGCCGACTTCGCAGAGACGCATCTCGTCGTCCCGCCACAGGGTGCCGTCCAGCAGCAGGCAATCGGCACGCTGCATCCAGCCCAGCACTTCATCGTCGATTCGGCCAAGGCCAGGCGCATAGAACAACGAGGCACCGTTGCGCAGGTCTTCAATGAACAGGCCAATGGTGTCGCCCGGTTGCGGGTTGCCGCGATTGGGCGAATACGGTGGCGCGTTGCTCACCAGGGGAATCGCGCGAAATTGCAAATGCTCGCAGGCCGGGACGCTGAACGGCTGGCGATCGAGGCCGACCGGTTGCCATTGCAATCCTCCGTTCCAGTGTTCAAGCATTTTGAACAAGGGGAAACCGCTGCTCAGGTCCTGATGCACGCGCTCGGTGCACCACACCGCATGCGGACAGCCTTCGCGCAGGCTGAGCAAACCGGTGCAATGGTCGATCTGGCTGTCGAGCAGCACGATACCGGCGATGGCGCTGTCACGCAGACGCCGCGCCGGTTGCAGCGGCGCAAAACCCTCGAGTTGCGCGCGAATGTCCGGTGAAGCGTTGCACAGCACCCACGCCACACCGTCGTCACTCAGGGCAATCGACGACTGCGTACGGCGCTGGGCCCGCAGGCTGCCATTGCGCACACCGGCGCACTGGCGGCAATTGCAGTTCCACTGCGGGAAACCACCGCCAGCGGCGGAACCGAGAACGCGGATGTGCATGGCGGATGCTCCAGAAGGCAGGCCCGGCCAACGCATCGGCTGGCCGGGTGATCAATCAACGGTTGGCGAAATACATCGTCACTTCGAAGCCAATGCGCAGATCGGTAAACGCGGGTTTAGTCCACATGGGTCATTCCTCTTCTTGTGCCCGGGTGATTCCGGTAGAGCCATTAATGCACGGGGCGCCGAGTGCCCGAATGCTACTTTCGAAGGAGTTTGCGGGGTGATTTGGTAGGGGGGTGCGATCGTCATGTACACACGAATACTGTAGGAGCGAGCTTGCTCGCGATGATCCCGAGAACGCCACGGGGCACCAGGCTTCCCGCGTTATCGTTGACGACCATCGCGAGCAAGCTCGCTCCTACAGAGTGCTTGTCATCAGTACGAAATCAGAAGAACCCGAGCGGATTGATGTCGTAGCTCACCAGCAGGTTTTTGGTCTGCTGATAGTGATCGAGCATCATCTTGTGGTTTTCCCGACCGACGCCGGACTTCTTGTAGCCACCAAACGCCGCGTGCGCCGGGTATAGGTGGTAGCAGTTGGTCCACACCCGCCCGGCCTTGATCGCCCGGCCCATGCGGTAGGCCCGGTTGATGTCGCGGGTCCACAGGCCTGCACCGAGGCCGAACTCGCTGTCGTTGGCAATCGCCAGCGCTTCAGCTTCGTCCTTGAAGGTGGTGACACCCACCACCGGGCCGAAGATTTCCTCCTGGAACACACGCATCTTGTTGTGCCCCTTGAGCAGCGTCGGCTGGATGTAATAACCGCTGGACAGGTCGCCCTCCAGACGTTCGGCCGCGCCGCCGGTGAGCAGCTCGGCGCCCTCCTCCTGGGCAATGGTCAGGTACGAGAGGATCTTGTCGTACTGCTGCTCGGATGCCTGGGCACCGACCATGGTCTCGGTGTCCAGCGGGTTTCCGCGCTTGATCTTGACGATCTTCTTCATCACCTCGGCCATGAACGGCTCGTAGATCGACTCCTGCACCAGCGCCCGGGACGGGCAGGTGCAGACTTCGCCCTGGTTGAAGAATGCCAGCACCAGGCCTTCGGCGGCTTTTTCGATGAACGCAGGTTCAGCGTTCATGATGTCTTCGAAGAAAATGTTCGGCGACTTGCCGCCCAGTTCGACGGTGCTCGGGATGATGTTCTCGGCAGCGCAATGCATGATGTGCGCGCCCACCGGGGTCGAGCCGGTGAAGGCGATCTTGGCGATGCGCTTGCTGGTGGCCAGGGCCTCGCCGGCTTCGCGCCCGAAGCCCTGGACGATGTTCAGTACGCCCGCCGGCAGCAGGTCGGCAATGAGCTCGGCGAAGACCATGATCGACAGCGGCGTTTGTTCGGCAGGCTTGAGCACGATGCAGTTGCCGGCGGCCAGGGCCGGGGCGAGTTTCCAGGCGGCCATCAACAGCGGGAAGTTCCACGGAATGATCTGCCCGACCACACCCAGCGGCTCATGGAAGTGATAGGCCGTGGTCAGCTCATTGATCTCGGCAGCCCCGCCTTCCTGGGCACGGATGCAGCCAGCGAAGTAACGGAAGTGGTCGGCCGCCAGCGGCACGTCGGCGTTGAGGGTTTCGCGCACGGCCTTGCCGTTGTCCCAGGTTTCGGTGACGGCCAGAACCTCAAGGTTCTGCTCGATTCGGTCGGCAATTTTCAGCAACACCAGGGAGCGGTCCTGGGCCGAGGTCTTACCCCAGGCGTCGGCAGCGGCATGGGCAGCGTCCAGGGCCTTGTCGATGTCGGCGGCGCTGGAGCGCGGGAATTCGGCAATCACTTCACCGTTGACCGGCGAGGTATTGGTGAAGTACTCGCCATTGACCGGCGCGACGAATTCGCCACCGATGAAGTTGCCGTAGCGCGGCTTGAAGGTAATGACGGCGCCTGGGGTTCCGGGTTGTGCGTAGATCATGGTGAGCCTCTGTCTGGGTCGGAGCCTGTCGTGCTGACAGGCGATGAGCCGATACTAGAGAGCCCCGCGTGCCAGACGAATGCATCGTTGGCAGGAGGGGCTCTCGTTATTTGGTCGTAGGTTTCTGCACCGCCCACCTGTAGGAGCGAGCTTGCTCGCGATGGTCGTCAACGATAACGCTGGAAGCCTGACACCACACGGCGTTCTCGGGTTCATCGCGAGCGAGCTCGCTCCTACAGGTTTGTGGTGGATCAATGTTTGGCGACGAGGTCCTTGGGCAGCTTGAAGGTCCAGAGCATGCCGCCCTGGTTGAAGTCCTTCACCCGCTTGGCCACTTCGCCGCCCCACAGCGGTACCGCGCCGCCCCAGCCGGAGAGCACCGAGACGTACTGTTCGCCGTCCATTTCCCAGGTCACGGGCGAGCCGAGCACGCCGGAGCCGGTCTGGAATTCCCAGACCTTTTCGCCGGTCTTGGCGTTGAAGGCCTGCAGGAAGCCTTCAGGCGTGCCGGTGAACACCAGGTTGCCCTTGGTGGTCAGCACCCCGCCCCACAGCGGCGCGTAGTTCTTGTGGCGCCAGACTTCCTTGCCGGTTTTCGGATCGATGGCCCGCAGCACGCCGATGTAGTCTTCGTTCAACGGCTTGATGGTGAAGCCGGCGCCGAGGAACGCCGCGCCTTTCTTGTAGGCGATGCCTTCGTTCCAGATGTCCATGCCCCATTCGTTGGACGGCACATAGAACAGCCCGGTGTCTTTGTTGTAAGCCATCGGCATCCAGTTTTTCGCGCCCAGGAACGCTGGCGCTACGAAGACCGAGCTGCCCTTGGCTTCGGAACCCGGAGCACCGGGACGGCTGGCTTCGTTGTAGATCGGCCGGCCGTTCTTATCCAGGCCGGTGGCCCAGGTGATCTTGTCCACGAACGGGAAACCACGGATGAATTTGCCGTTGGTGCGGTCCAGCACGTAGAAGAAACCGTTACGGTCGGCAGTGGCCGCCGCCTTGATCTCCTTGCCACCTTCGCTGTAGTTGAAGGACACCAACTCGTTCACGCCATCATAGTCCCAACCATCGTGGGGCGTGCTCTGGAAGTGCCACTTGATGGTGCCGTCGTCCGGGTTGAGCGCCAGGCGCGAGGAGGAGTAGAGGTTGTCGCCAGGGCGCAGGTGCGAGTTCCACGGCGCCGGGTTCCCGGTACCGAACAACAGCAGGTTGGTTTCGGGGTCGTAATAACCGCCAAGCCAAGGGGCCGCGCCACCGGTTTTCCAGAGATCGCCCGGCCAGGTCTTGCCCGCCTCGCCGCCGGAGATGCCGTTTTCCACCGCTTTGCCGTCCTTGTAGACGTAGCCCATATGGCCTTCGACCGTTGGCCGGGTCCACAGCAGATCACCGTTTTTCGGGTCGTAGGCCTCGATCTTGCCCACCACGCCAAACTCGCCACCGGCCACGCCGGTAATCAGCTTGCCGTTGATCACCAGCGGCGCGGCGCTGATCGAGTAGCCTTCCTTGTGGTCGGCGACTTTCTTGCTCCACACCACCTTGCCGGTGTCCTTGTTCAGCGCCACGAGCTTGGCGTCGAGGGTGCCGAAAATCACCAGGTCGCCATACAGCGCGACACCACGGTTGATCACGTCGCAGCAAGGGCGGATGTCATCGGGCAGGCGCGCATCGTATTGCCAGAGTTTCTTGCCGGTGCGCGCATCCACGGCGAATACCCGGGAGTAGGAACCGGTCATATACATCACGCCGTCCTTGACCATCGGCTGCGCTTGCTGGCCACGCTGTTTTTCTCCACCGAAAGAAAACGCCCAGGCCGGGCGCAGTTCCTTGACGTTGTCGACGTTGAGAATATCCAGCGGGCTGTAGCGCTGCCCTTGAACGCCAAGGCCGTTGGTCACGACCTGTTCCGGGTTCTTCGGGTCCTGGAGAATGTCCTGGTCGGAAACCCCGGCCAATGCCTGGCCGGACAACAGCATGGCACTGAGCAGCAGGCTCAAGACGAAGGGCTGGCGACGTGCGGGTTGGGTCATGACGGCTTCCTCTGCGGATTTTTGTTATGTCCGGAAAATTTTCCCGGTCTGGTGCAGATTCTTGGGCGCCGCTGCCCTGGCAACAATTGCCCGCAATGTGGAGTTTTCTAGTTCCTTGGTACAGGGTCGGATGAAATGGACACGAGATTTTGTGAACGCTACTGGCCCCCTGTAGGAGCGAGCCTGCTCGCGAAAAACGTCAGACCACCGCGTTCATCCAGGCAGTTTGCGTTATCGTTAACGTCCATCGCGAGCAGGCTCGCTCCTACAGGAAAGCATCATTTGCCGGCGGCGGAATCGACCCGGGTCATCTGCCCTCGCTCGTAACGCGGGTACAAATGGCTGACGCTGCGGATCAGTTCGTATCGGCTCAGGTTTATCCCGGCGAAACGTTCGGGGATAGGGCTGCGGATCATCTCGGCCATATCACTGCCATTGGCCGCGCCGTCGCGCATGAGCTGATCAAGCCAGGTCAGGTAATCGCGCATCTGCTCGAAGGGTTGTGGATCGCTCGACACCGGCCCATGACCCGGCACGACCTGTGTCCAGGGCAAGCCTCGCAGGGTCGCGATGTCCGCCAGCCACACCGACAGCCCTGGACTGTTGGGCGTTGTCAGCGCCCGCTGATAAAACACCAGGTCCCCGGCAAACAGCACGCCGGTTTGCTGGTCGAGAATAGCCAGATCCGCGCCCGTATGCCCACCCAGGCTCAGCAAGCGCAGATCGTGATTCCCAAAACTTTTCACGCCGGGTGTCAGCACCTGGGTAGGTAGCACCACTTCGGTGCCACGCATCCAGTCGCCGACCATCCGGTACATATTCTCCGCCATGGCATCGCCTTGCTGATGCAACAGCTCGCTGGTGCCGGCCAAGGCGCCGATGGGCACGTCGGTGAAGGCTTGATTACCCAGCACATGGTCCGGGTGGTGATGGGTCAGCAAGACCTCGATCACCGGCTTGTCGGTGGTGGCGGCAATGGCCTTGCGCATCGCTTCGCCGTAACGCCTGGACGGGCCGGTGTCGATCACCACCACACCGCGTTCAGTGACGATAAACGCGGTGTTGACGATGTTGCCGCCATTGGCTTTGGCGAAATTATCGGTGCTGCCTTCCAGCAGCCAGGTGTCCTGGGCGATCCGCCGGGGCTTGAGCGAGTACTCGAGATCGGCCAGGGTCGGCAGACTGATGCTTAACACCATCAACAGGATCCAGCGCATGCCACGCTCCTTTGGGTCAGGGGATCGACGCATCGAACTCATTGCCGCTGTTGTCCCGTAGCAGCAGGCGCGTTTGCCCTGCCCCTTCGATGTCGAAAGCCAGGTTGGGGTTTTCACTGACCGCGGGGAACAGCTCCAGCCGGGCCAGCACTTGCTCGTTGCGGTCGCGCAGTTCGGCATGGTTGATGAAGAATTCCGGAATGCCGCTGACCATGCCGTTGTCCATGGGATGGGCCACCTGCATACGCAAACGGCTGAACCCGTCCCGGGGATAACGACCACCGAGCACTTCGCCGATGCGCTCCTCCCAGCCCGGTTGAGTCCGCACCACGCTCGGCGCGGTGCAACCGCCACCTGCGGCGTCAATCAGGGTCGAGCCGACATGCCACACGCCGTCGCGGGTCAACACCGCCGCGCGCAAGGGCGTCGCCTGTTCGATGCGAATGCGCAAAGACAGCCACGGCAAAACCGAATTCAGCGGCTGGAAGTCGACGATTTTCGGCAACGGATTCAGCTCTGCCCAGGCGAGAATTTTCACCACCTCGCCATTGAACGCCCGGGCATCGATTTCCAGCGGCACCTGCCGGGCATCTTCGGCAAACGGCGGCGCCAGCAGCTTGACCCGCTCATCGAACACGAACGGCGCATTGCCCAGAAACTGCTGATGATAGAAGGCCCACATCACCGATGGCACCGGATCTTTGCCGGGATCGATAGCGCCAGCCTGTGCCGCCAGGCTTAACCAGCAGGCCAACAGACAACTCCCTCGCCATTTCATCGCCAGCTCCTTATTGATACATCTCGGGCACGTCGTAACGCAGGCCGTAATGGCCGTAGATGGTTTTCACCGAACCGTCGCGGATAAGCGCTTCCAATGCCTCTTCCACGGCATAGGCCAGTTGTCGGTTGCTTTCGTGCACCGCCATACCGATTTCCCAGAGCTGCTTGCCCATGTTCGGGTAGGCATTTTCTGCCAGCGCCACCTGCGGGTCGGCCGCTTCGTGCACCTGCCAGTCAATTTCGCCGCGCATGGCCATCACCGCGTCGACCTCACCGGCCTTCATCGCGGCAAACGCCTGTGGCACGCCCGAATAGTGATGGGTCTTGCCGGCGAGCATGCCGTTGAACACCGAGGTCAGGTAGAACGAGGGCACGCTGTCGACTTCGACACCAATCGGGTGATGCTCGAACACCGCGACACTGGCAACCTTGTCCAGCCTTCGGCGGTCATAGGCCACCTGCCATTGTTCGTTCTGGTACGGACCGAACATCACCACTTGGCCGTTGACCAGTTCGCCGAACTCGTTGCGCCTCTGCGCGTAGTCGCGGTCGTAGGGCACGCGCATCATCAGGTCGGCCAGTTGCTGGTTGTGCAAGGCACTGGCACGCCAGATGTAGTCGCGCAGATCGTCATCTAGTTTTTCCCCCGCCGGTGCCCAGATCAGCGTCAGGCGCACGCCAAGCGCCTTGGCCAAGGCCTCGGCCAGTTCGACATCGACCCCCTGGGGCTTTGCGGCGCTTTCGAAGCTGTAGGGAGCGAAGTCCTTGTAGACCGCCACCTTCAGCTCCCCGGCGGCGATCATTTCGTCGTAGTTGCGAACCTGCGCCTGCACCGCCTGGCAGCACAGCCACAGAGCGCTGATCAACACCGTGAGCAGGCGCATGGGTCACTCCTCGACGCGCACAGTGTCCAGATAGGTACGCACTGCCCACAGGGCTTCCTGGCTCAGATAGTCGGCCATCTTCGGCATGTACACCCGACCGTCGCGCACCGCGCCATGGCGCACCCGTTCGGCGAACCATTCATCGCCTGCCTCGCCGACATCGAGCATGCGCAAGTCGGGGGCGATACCGCCGGACTTGGCTTCCAGGCCATGACAGGCCGCGCAGTTCTGGGTATAGGCCGAGGCGCCGATTTCCACTGCCTTGTCGTGTTCCGGGGCAGTGCGATACGGGTTCACTGCGGCCCAGCCATCGGCATCGAGCTGCACCCCGGCGTCCTTGATCGGGGTCAGGCCCTGGGTGGCGACAGCCTGTGGCACCACATTGCCGTGGGCCCAGACGGAACCTGCACTGATCAAACTGGCCAGTAGCCCGGTCACGAGCAAGGCGTTGCGTTTTGTTGTCATTGTTATGCCCTCTGGATTGCACGCAAAACCTCTTGGCAGAGGCTATGGCAGCCATCTTAGAAAGCTCTGCGCACAGGCCCCATGCTGCTTTGGTGGTCGCCACCTACTCCCTTGGTCGTAAGGCTATCGGTGGACACGGGACGCGGGCTGTGGAACCGGTCGACGCCGATCAGGGTCAGGATCAGCAGAAACGGCAGGAGCAGTGCTTTGACGATACGCATGGTCAATCCCCTCCAGAGCAATGGCCGTGGTTGCCCATGCTAGAACCGCGCCGTGCGGAGTGGGTTACTACCTTGGTACTGCCCCTTCGGTACTTTCTGCATATTTTCACTGCACCACAGGCTTCCTATGCTGGCGCTACCTGTAATGGAGTGCCCTATGCGCCAGCTCATCCCTTACGCCCTGATCTACCTGCTGGCGATTGCCTGCGCCGCCGGCCTGGCCACCCAGAGCCAGGCCGCCGATGCGCCCTTGCAGGTGCGGATCGGCTACCTGGGTTATCGCCCCGACCCCGGCCCTTTGCTGTCCAACGTCATCCCCGAGCCCACCGATGCCGGGCTGCGCGGCGCCGAACTGGCGATCACCGACAGCAACAGCACCGGGCGTTTTCTCAACCACGGCTACAGCCTGGTCAGCGTCAGTGTCGACAGCCCCGAGGCCTTGCTCGAAGCGGCAAAGGCGCAGCATGAACAGGGCCTGCGCCTGTTTGTGGTGAATGCCCCTGCCACTAGCCTGCGCCAATTGAGTGCAGCAATGCCCGACAGCTTGCTGTTCAACGCCGGTAGCCCCGATGACAGCCTGCGCACCAGCGATTGCCTGTCGAACGTGCTGCACACCTTGCCGAGCCGGGCGATGCTCGCCGATGCGCTGGCTCAGTTTCTGGTGCTGCGCAAATGGCAGCGGGCGCTGCTGATTGTCGGCCCGACGGCGGATGATCAAGCCTATGCCGCCGCCCTGCGCCGCGCGGCCAAGCGCTTCGGCTTGCAACTGGTGGCGGAAAAACCCTGGAGCTTTGATAACGACCAACGCCGCAGCGCCCAGGCCGACATGCCACTGTTCACCCAGACCGCCGAGTACGACGTGGTGCTGGTGGCCGATGAACGCGGCGACTTCGGGGAATACGTGCCCTACCAGACCTGGTACCCGCGCCCGGTCGCCGGCACTCAAGGCCTGACCCCGGTGGGCTGGCACAAGACCGTGGAAACCTACGGCGCCGCACAGCTGCAAAAACGCTTTGAAGCCCTGACCGGACGCTGGATGAATGACCGCGATTTCGCGGCATGGATGGCCGTGCGCAGTATCGCCAGCGCTGTGAGCAAACTGCGCCAGGCCGAGCCGATGGCGATCCGTACGCTTGAAATCAGCGATCAGTTGCCGCTCGACGGTTTCAAGGGTCGCAAGCTCAGCTACCGGTCGTGGAACGGCCAGTTGCGCCAGCCGATTCCCATTGTCCAGCCCCGGGCGCTGGTCAGCACCTCACCCCAGGACGGCTTTTTGCACCCGTTCAACGAGATGGACAGCCTGGGTTACGACAAGCCCGAGGTCAGCTGCCGCTTTCCCTGATCCGAACATCACAACAATAAGGAATCCGCCATGCGCCGCACCCTGCTCTCTTGCACCTTGCTGCTCGCCGCTGGCAATGCCGTTGCCAGCACTGCCTGGGTCTCCAACGAAAAGGACAACAACCTGAGCCTGATCGACATGCAGACCCTGCAAGTCACCGACACCCTGCCCGTCGGCCAGCGCCCTCGCGGCCTGCTGCTGTCCCATGACAATAAGTTGTTGTACATCTGCGCCAGCGACTCGGACCGGGTCCAGGTGATGGACGTGGCCACGCGCAAGATCATCAAGGAACTGCCCTCGGGCAAAGACCCGGAACAATTCGCCCTGCACCCCAACAATCGCTGGTTGTACGTCTCCAACGAAGACGATGCGCTGGTCACGGTGATCGACACCGAGACCTCCAAGGTGCTCGGCCAGATAAACGTCGGCGTCGAGCCCGAGGGTATGGCCGTCAGCCCAGACGGCAAGTGGGCGGTCAACACCAGCGAAACCACCAACATGCTGCACTGGATCGACACCAGCACCCAGACCCTGGCCGACAGCACCCTGGTGGACCAGCGCCCGCGCTTCGTCGAGTTCTCCCCCGATGGCGCGAAGCTCTGGGCCTCGGCAGAAATTGGCGGCACCGTGACCATTCTCGATGTGGCCAGCCGCACCGTGCTCAAGACCCTTAACTTCCAGATCAAGGGCGTGCACCCGGACAAGGTCCAGCCGGTCGGCATCAAGCTCAGCGCCGATGGCAAGTACGGTTTCGTCGCACTGGGCCCGGCCAATCATGTGGCGGTGGTCGACGCCAAAACCTTCGAGATTCTCGATTACCTGCTGGTGGGGCGACGGGTCTGGCAGATGGCGTTCACCCCGGATCAAAAGCAATTGCTGGCCACCAACGGCGTCAGCGGCGATGTCTCGGTGATCGATGTCGACAGCCTCAAGGTCAGCAAATCGGTGAAGGTCGGGCGCTATCCCTGGGGTGTGGTGGTGACGCCATGAGCGCCCTTGAAGTCAGCGATCTGAGCTTTGCCTACGGCTCCCGGGAGGCCTTGCGCAAGGTGAGTTTCAGCCTGGAACCCGGGCGTTTCGCCGCGCTGCTGGGGCCCAACGGCGCCGGCAAGTCGACCCTGATTGCCCTGCTGACCCGGCTCTATGATCTGCAGCAAGGCGAGATCCGCGTCGGTGGCTGTTCATTGCGCAGCGCGGCACGCCCGGCACTCAGGCAATTGGGCGTGGTGTTCCAGCAAAGCACCCTGGACCTGGACCTCAGCGTCGAGCAGAACCTGCGTTATCACGCGGCATTGCATGGCCTGTCCCGGCGTCAGACCGACCTTCGGGTCGACGCCGAACTGGCCCGCCAGGCCCTGACCGACCGCCGCCGCGAACGGGTGCGCGAACTCAACGGCGGCCATCGTCGCCGGGTGGAAATTGCCCGCGCCCTGTTGCATGAGCCGCGCCTGCTGCTGCTCGATGAAGCCAGTGTCGGCCTCGACCCGGCGAGTCGCCTGGCGCTCAACCAGCACATCCGCAGCCTGTGTCGCGAGGAGCACATCAGCGTGCTCTGGACCACCCATTTGCTCGACGAAGTACAGCCCAGCGATGACTTGCTGATCCTGCATCAAGGCCGGCTGGTGGCCAGCGGGCAAGCCGATGCCCTGAGCCTGGAGCACGGCGGTGATCTCGGCTCGGCCTTCACTCGCCTTACGACATCAGGGGTTGTCCAATGAACGCTTACTGGCAATGCTTGCGCGGTATCGTGCTGCGCGAATGGCTGCGCTTTGTGCTGCAACGCACCCGATTTCTGAGCGCCCTGGTGCGGCCGCTACTGTGGCTGCTGGTGTTCGCCGCCGGTTTTCGCGCGGCACTGGGGATCGCGATCATCGAGCCCTACGACACCTACATACCGTACGAGGTCTACATCATTCCCGGGCTGGCCTGCATGATCCTGCTGTTCAATGGCATGCAGGGGTCACTGTCGATGGTCTACGACCGCGAGATGGGCAGCATGCGCGTGCTGCTGACCAGCCCCCTGCCCCGAACCTTTCTGCTGTGCAGCAAACTGCTGGCCACGTCGCTGATTTCGTTGTTGCAGGTGTATGCGTTCCTGGCGATTGCCTGGGCCTACGGCGTGCGGCCACCGGCCATGGGTCTGTTGCTGGCGTTGCCGGCCCTGTTGCTGGTGGCGTTGATGCTCAGCGCACTGGGCCTGTTGCTGTCGAACGCGATCCGCCAGCTGGAGAACTTTGCCGGGGTGATGAATTTCGTGATCTTCCCGCTGTTTTTCCTGTCATCGGCGCTATATCCGCTATGGAAGATGCGCGAGGCCAGCCAGTGGCTGTATTGGCTGTGCGCGGTGAATCCCTTTACCCATGCGGTGGAACTGGTGCGTTTCGCCCTGTATGAACGCTTCAATCCGCTGGCGCTGGCGGTGTGTGCGGGTTTGACGCTGCTGTTCGCACTGCTCGCCGTGCTGACCTTCAACCCGCAGCATGCGGCCCTGCGCAAATCCAACTGACTACACAGGGGATCTTCATTGAACAGGGTGAAATTACTACTTTAGTACTGGTTTCCCTGTCTATCGTCGCATTCCCAACGCCCCCCCGACTGGCATGTAATAGGTCCATAACTATAAGGACCGAACCCATGCCGCGAGCCCGACGTTGCCTGTTGCGCCCTACTCTCGCCGCCCTGTCGCTGGGCCTGCTGCTGAGCACCGCGCAGGCCGACACGGCGCTGTTCTCCACCGACGGCTATCGCATCGGCCTGTACCGCAGCCCGACGCCCGACCAGCTGCAAGGCGCAACCATCGTCGACACCCGCGCCCTGCAAACCCTGCTCGGCCAAACCCCGCGCCCGGTGCTGATCGATGTCTACCGCCGTCAGTGGCTGCAAGGGCAGTTCATCGAAGACCAGCCCCATGAAAACCTGCCCGGCAGCCATTGGCTGGCCAATACCGGCGACGGTGACCTGACGCCCGCCTGGCAGGATTACTTTTCCCGGAACCTGAAATCACTGACTGGCGGCGACCCGACGCGACCGCTGGTCTTCTACTGCCGCTCCGACTGCTGGTTGAGCTGGAATGCGGTCAAACGCGCAGCCACCATGGGCTATAAGACTCTGTATTGGTATCGCGATGGCCTGGACGCCTGGCAAGCGGCCAATCTGCCGGTTTCGCCAGCCAGCCCCGAACCCTTTCCCTGAAGCTTTACGCGTGCGTGTAGTTGCCACACCATAATCAAAATAATGAGGTGAAAGGCCATGTACAAAATCCTGATTGCCGACGATCACCCGCTGTTTCGCGAAGCCATTCACAACGTCATCAGCGACGGTTTTGCCGGCAGCGACGTGATGGAAACCGCCGACCTGGACAGCGCCCTGGCGCTGACCCGGGAACACGACGACCTGGACCTGATCCTGCTCGACCTGAACATGCCCGGCATGCATGGGCTCAATGGCCTGATCAACCTGCGTAACGAAGCGCCGACCATTCCGGTGGTGATTGTCTCCGCCGAGCAGGACAAACAGATCGTGCTGCAAGCCATCACTTACGGTGCCGTGGGTTTTATCACCAAGTCTTCACCACGCGCACAGATGACCGACGCCATCCAGCAGATTCTCAATGGCAATGTCTACCTGCCCCCGGACATCATCCGCACCGCCAAAAGCAGCACCCAGCGGCGGATGAACGACACTCCGAGCTTCCCGCCCGAACTGCTCCAGGCCCTGACCCGCAAACAACTGCAGGTGCTGGAACGCATGACCAAGGGCGAATCGAACAAGCAGATCGCCTACACCCTGGAAATCGCCGAGACCACGGTCAAGGCCCATGTCTCGGCGATCCTGCGCAAGCTCAACGTGCACAACCGGGTGCAGGCGATCCTGAGTGCCGGGGATATTGATTTCGGGTCTTATTTGCGGCGTTGAGTCAAGACCGCGTCGCTCTCATCGCGAGCAAGCTCGCCCCACAGGTACGATGCTGTCCCTGTGGGAGAGAGCTTGCTCGCGATAGCGGTGGCAAAAACGCCGGGATCTCAAGGCCTGCCGAGCAAATGACTCATCGCCGTCTTCAGCTTCATCGGCCGCACCGGCTTGTGCATCAGGGTGTGCCCCAGTTCGCGGATCTGCTGCTTGAGTTCATTGCTGTAGTTGGCCGTGATCATCATCGCCGGGACCGGTGACGCGCGCCGGGCATTGATCCGGGCGACGGCATCGACACCATTCCGGTCGTTGTCCAGGTGGTAATCGGCAATCAGCAGGTCAGCCTCGGCGTGGTAGTTGTCCACTTGCCGCGCCAGGTCCTCCTCCGAGAGCGCCGTCACCACCCGACACCCCCACCCCTCCAGCAAGGTGCGCATGCCGGCACAGATGGTCGCGTCATTGTCCAGCACCCATATCCGCGCACCCCGCAGGCGCTCAAGCATCGGCTCGCTCATCTGTAACGTCGGCGGCGGTTTCGGCGCGGTGGCGCTCAACGGTACTTCGACGGAGAACATCGAGCCCCGGCCCGGCCACGAGCGCACATGAATGCGATGCCCGAGGATGCCGGCAATTTTTTCGACAATCGCCAGGCCCAGGCCCAAGCCGCGATCCTGATCGGGTCGCTGCACATCACCGCGCTTGAACTCCTGGAAAATCTCCTCCAGGCGATGCTCGGCAATGCCCATGCCACTGTCCCAGACTTCGATCGTCAGGCACTGATGATGCCGCCGGCACCCAAGCACCACGCGACCACTGTAGGTATAGCGAATCGCATTGCTCAGCAGGTTGCGCAGAATCCGGGCGAGCAGCTGAATGTCACTGCGCACCAGCGCCGAACAGCCGATGAAGTGCAGTTGCAGGCCTTCACTGCGCGCCACCTGGGTGTATTCGGCGGCCAGGTTGTCCAGCAGTTCACTGAGGGCAAACGGCGCAATGTCGGCTTTGATCACCCCCGCATCAAGCTTGGAAATATCCACCAGGGTGCCGAGCAGGTTTTCCACGTCTTCCAGGGAGTTGCTCACGTTGCGCACCAGAATTTCGCTGGACATCGGCTCGCGCCGCTCCAGCAAGGCACTGGTAAACAGCCGAGCGGCATTCAACGGTTGCAGCAGGTCATGGCTGACGGCGGCGAGGAACTTGGTCTTCGACAGGTTGGCCTGCTCGGCTTCCTGCTTGGCCTCGCGCAAGCGTGACTCGACCAGGCGACGCTCATCGATCTCGCGCAGCAGTTGGTCATTGAGGGTGGTCAATTCCGCCGTGCGCTCGCGCACCCGCAGCTCAAGGTTCTGATAAGCCTGATGCAACGCCTCGGCGGTGCGCCGGCGTTCGGTGATGTCGCGGATCAGCACGAAAATCCCCACCACCTCGCCACTGGCCAGTCGGTTGGGCACATAGGAGCGCAGCATGTAGCGCTCCTGGTTGTTGACGTTGGTTTCGGCGAACTCGAACGTCACGCTCTCGCCGGCCAGTGCCCTGGCCACGTAGGACTCCAGCCGCTGGTAATGCTGTTCGCTATGCACTTCGCGCAGGCTCTGGCCGAGCATCACGCCACGGGGCCAGCAGTACCACTCTTCGTAGACTTTGTTGGTGAACTCGTAGACCAGATCGGCATTGAGGTAGGCAATCAATGCCGGAACGTGATCGGTAATCAGGCGAATCCAGTGTTCGCTTTCACTCAGCGCCTCGGCGTGCTGATAGCGTTCCGTAATGTCGGTGAAGGTGTTGACGAAGCCGCCGGCGGGCAACGCATGGGTGCGGATTTCCAGGACCCGGCCATCGTACAGGCGCTGTTCGCATTCGCGTACCGGTCGTCCGTTGCCATCGCGACTGGCCGGGGTCAGCAGGTTCAACTCGCTGTCGGCGATTACTTCGGCAAACGGACGATGGGCCGCCACGGGCGCCAGGCCGCTCAACTCCAGGAAACGCCGGTTCCACAACTCCAGAATGCCCTCGGCGCTGACCATCGCCACCCCTTGGGACAGATTGTCGACTGCCCGTTGAAGCAGGTGCGACTTCTGCGCCACCGCCTGCTCCCGGCGTACGGTTTCGCTGAGTTTGACGTCGGTAATGTCGGTGAACAGAATCACCCGCCCCCCTTCCTGGGTCGGTCGCTCGCTGACTTGCAGCCAGCGCCCGTTCTGCAGGCGGTAAAGCAGGTTTTCGTCGGCATGCCCGCGTGGTTCTTCGGTGAACAGGCCGTTGTTCATCATCAGCCGCTTGACCTCGGTCAGGCGCATGCCCGCATTGATTCGCACCCGGCTGTTGCTCCAGAACGCCTTGAACCGACTGTTGAACAGCACGATGCGCTGCTCGGCGTCGAACAGGACGAAGGCGTCGGAAATGCTTTCAATGGCATCGATCAGGTGTTGATGCGCCGTTTCCGCGCGCAGGCGGGCCTCGCTGAGCAAATGATTACCAGCCTTGAGTTCAGCCATGGCCTGGTTCAGGGCATCGGTGCGTTCGCGCACCTGCTCGGCCAACACCACCGAATGCTGGAATGCCGCGTACGGATCGTTGCCGCGGGTCCCCCCCGACTCGACCCGTTCGATCAGTGCGCCATTGATGCGCTGCAGTTTATGGTTTTCCAGGCGCAGCCTGGCCAGCTCGGCCTGCAGCTCAGCGATGTCCTGGGGCACGGCCACGGGCAATGGCAACGCCGGTGAAGGTCTGGTTGATGTGCATGCCATTGAACTGTTCTCCGTAGGTGTTGAAACCCATCACCCGTTGCTCACGCAAAAACGTGCCGATCTGATCAAGACTGCCGTCGTCTTCGAGTTCCAGACGCCGCAGGAAACAGTCGCAACCGATGGTCAACAGCAAATCACCCAGGCGCTCCTGCAAACCCTCGAACAGGCTTTGCAGGTTCGGCAGCATCGGGCCCGGGGTCATGGCGGTGAGGACGATGCCGTTTTCCACGGCGCAGTAGAAGCTCAGGCTCAAGTCCGGATGCACCTGCTGGATGGCCCGCACGTAGTACTGCTGGTTGATTCGCACGGCCAACGGGTGCGCGGCGAAGACCCGGTGATCGAGTTGCGCCACCGGCACGCCGATGTGCCGGGCGTACTCGGCGGCGGCCGGCTCGGCATTGAGTTCAAAGACCCGGCGCAAAGTGCTGTCGGCCCCGGTGACCACCAGCTTCTCGGCGCGGGGCAACACATGGTGGGTAGTGAACACTTCGAAATCCAGCCAGGTATTGACCAGCACCACCACGGCCGCGCCGCTGTGGAACTCGCCATCGAAGTACACATGGGTATGGGTCAAGTAGTTATCGTCGCCGGCCGAGCCGCCGAAATGCGGAATGTCGCCCAATGCCGCGCTCAAGGCCGCCAGGACCATTTCTTCACGGCTGGACAGGCCATCGAGCAAGGTCAGGGCAAAGCTGTTGCCCTTGATCGGGGCCAGGGTGTTGCTGCGACAGCCACTGACCAGGCGCTCGACCATTTGCTGGGCGTCGATCAGGCTGAAGTGCTCCATCTGGTCGATCAGCTCGATCGCGATGGAGAAGTGCCGATGATCGAAACCCACCGCCGTCACACAATTGCGTCCGTAGCCCAGCGGGGTGATTTCCCCGGCGCTGGTGCAGCCCACCAGGCGAATGCCGCCGAAGCTTTGCTGCAAGGCCTGGCCCAGCGCCTGCAAGTCGTACTCGGCGGAACAGAAGAACAGCACGAACCCCAGGTGCGGATGCAACAACTGTCGTGCCAGTTCTTGCGCGACCTGCCGGGCATCGGTGGCCTGGGACATCGCACTGACGACGCCTTCGCTCTGCTGCATCCTTACCTCCCGCAGGTGCGTGTGTATGAGGCACGAGTGTACGAAGTCTGTTAGATACGACGAATGCTACTTGGGTAGCGGGTAGCCGCTTCGATGGGATGAGACGGGTGGCGACCCTCGCCGTGATGCGCACGGCCAGGGCCACCTCCCGGGGTTACCAGGTCAGCACCGCACCCACGGCAAAGGTGTCGGTGTCTTCGTTCTGCTCGTCGGTGTCATGGCCATTGATTTCGAACTGGTTGTACTCGGCCACCAGCTTGAGGTTGTCGTTCACGTCATGGAACAACGCGATGCCGCGGGTCTCGTAGTCCGCGCCGCTGCCGACCACGCCGTTACCATCGTCATTGGTCTTGCCGTAGGACAAGGCCAGGCGGTTCTTGCCCAGTTTGTAGGAGCCCTGCATCAGGTAGCCGTCACTGTCGACATTGCGCAGGGTCGGCTCGCCGGCATTGTTGGTGAAAAACGGGTTGATGCCCTTGGCCTGGAAACCCGACCCGGTGAGGGACAAGCCGCCCATCTTCGCCTGCACGCCATAACCGACACCCTTGGAGGTGACGGTCTCGACCGTGGAATCAGTGTTGTCCGAGGTCTGGTAGCTGCCGTTGACCCAGCTGTAGATCTTTGCCCCCGCCAGGTCGAATTGATAGGTGACTTCGCTCTCGGTACGCGGGTTTTCCTGATAGGCCTTGCCCGTCGGGCTGCTGTCGTTGGTGTCCACCGGGTCCATGATGCCGACCGCCACGCGCAGACCGTCCATCACCGGGGTGCGATAGGTTATCTGCGAGGTCGGGAACGGATACGGATAACCGGTGCCGATGTTGCCGAACGACACCCCGCCGCCATCCACCAGCCCCAGCGTATCGCTGACCTGACCATAACCGGCGAGCATTTCGTCGAGCAGGATGTTGGAACGGGCGAACAGCCCGAAGTCCTTGCCGATCAGCACCTCACCCCACTCCGGGTTGGCCACGGTGCCGAAGAACTGCCGCACATCGATAGCGGTGTCGGTGCCGTTGGTTTCGCTGTCGTTGATGGTGACCCAGAACGAGGCACGGGCGCCGAGCTTGAGGTCGTCTACCTGCTTGCCCATGTTGAACCCCAGGTAGTTGGGCAGAAACCCCATCTTGACCCGCGACTGTCGACGGTCGAACTGATCGCCAGCGCGATCGACATCGCTGTTCACGTAGAAGGCGTTGATGTAGCCGTCTGTGGAGAACGTGGTCTGGTCCTTGTCGTACAGCATGATATCCGCCTCGACCAGCGGGCTCAGGCCAAGGGCGGACAGGCTGGCGATGAAGGCAGGCAGAAAACGATGCGTGACGTTCTTATTGTTGTGCATGGCGCGCTCCGAAACGGGGGACTGAGTGTCGGAGGCGATTATCGAAACCTGACCGGCGGCGCCATACGCTGCCTTGGGGGTGGTTTTAAGGTGCTTTGGACTGGACGGCGGTGCGTGACCACTATGAAGTACGACCGCTGGTCGGCGAGGCTCGCAACTTAGGGTGTAGGCCTGCGGACCCGACTGGCATCCGCAGGAACCGGTACCGGTCAGGCGTTGGCTTTGAACAGCATGTAAGCGGCGACCACCACGCAGATGCTGGCAAACCCGACCTGCAGCCCCCGCGCCGGTACGCGCGCGCAGAGCCTGCGGCCGATGATCATGCCGACGATGCTGGAAACGATGAAGGCAATGCCCGAACCGTCAATGCGCACACCGGCATGGAACGCGCCAATCACCCCGATGGCGGAAATCAGGCTGATCACCATCAGCGAGGTAGCGACAATCCCGCGCATTTGCACATCCGTCAGTTGCTTGAACGCCGGGACGATCAGAAAGCCGCCGCCGACGCCCAGTAACCCCGACACCACCCCCGTCACCGCACCGAGTGCGGCGAGGGTCGCGGTGCATTTGGCAGTCCAGGAAAAGCGCCCGGTCTGTTGATCGAGCATGCAGTTCTTCTGGCCCCAGTTGGCGTGCCCATGATCGCTCGGGCCGTCATCCTTGCGTTCACGGCGCAACATTCGCCAGGCCACCATGACCATCAACAGGCTGAACAGGATCATCAGGATTTTTTCCGGCAACTGATGGGCGAAGTAGATGCCCATCGGCGAAAAAACCGCACCCAGGGCCGCGATCAGCAGCGCCGCGCGATAACGCACCAGGCCATGGCGCAAGCCGTCGATGGCACCGACCGCTGCCGCACTGCCCACCGCGAACAACGCCACCGGAGCGGCCTGGGTCATGCTCCAACCCAACCCCAACACCAGGGCCGGGACCGCAAGGATACCGCCGCCGGCGCCCGTCAAGCCGAGCACCAACCCCATCACTACGCCAAACAGACTTGCCAGCAACATAGGGAGTTCTCAGTCGACCCTGGACACACGTGTCAGCCACTCGCGGCCCTTGAGCATACCGTTCCAGTAGAACCACGGTAGCAGTGTCGCCTTCAGCCACCACGCCGAGCGGCGCGGGGTCGTCGGGTCAAGGGGAAAGGTCGGCAGCAACTTGCCCGCGTACCCGAACTCGGCAAGGATCACCTTGCCCTTCTCCACCGTCAGCGGACAGGAGCCATAGCCGTCGTACTTCAGCGGCAGCGGTTGCTGCTTGCGCAAGGCCAGCAGGTTTTCGGCGACCACCACGATCTGCTTGCGCACCGCCGCAGCAGTTTTTGCATTCGTGGTGCCGCAGATATCACCCAGCGCGAAGACATCGGGATACCGCGGATGCTGCAGGCTGTGCGGATCGACCTCGCACCACCCGGCGGTGTCGGCCAGCGCGCTGCGGGCGATGAAATCCGGGGAGACCTGAGGCGGTACGACATGCAGCAGGTCAAAGGTTTTTGCCTGACGGGCGACATTGCCATCGGCATCCCTGACCTCGAACCATGCGGTTTTTGCCGGGCCATCGACCTTGACCAGATTCGAGTTGAACGCCAACCGGGCCTTGTATTTCTCGATGTACTTCATCAGCGGCGGGACAAATGTCGCCACACCAAACAGCGCCGCGCCGGCCAAATTGAATTCGACATCAATGTCGTTCAGCACACCGGTTCTGTTCCAGTGATCGCAGGACAGGTACAGCGCCTTTTGTGGCGCTCCCGCGCATTTGATCGGCATTGCCGGCTGAGTGAACAGCACCTTGCCGCCGCGCAATTTCTGCACCTGATCCCAGGTGTAGGTCGCGTGCTGGTAGCTGTAATTCGAGGTCACGCCGTGCTGGCCGAGGGCTTCCTCCAGACCTTCGATTTTCTCCCAGGCCAGGCGCAGGCCGGGGCAGACGACCAGATTGAGATAGCTGACCGTGCGCGCATCACTGAGGGTGAGCTGGCGCTTGTCAGGATCGATGCCAGTCACGGCAGCCTGCACCCAATTGGCCCCGCGCGGCATCACCGACGCTGTCGGCCGCACAGTGTTTTCCATCTTGTATGCACCACCGCCGACCAGCGTCCAGGCCGGTTGATAGAAGTGCCGGGGGCTGGGTTCGATCACGGTGACGTTCAGATGCGGGCTGCGCTTGAGCAGGCTGGCGACAAAGCCGATGCCCGCCGTGCCGCCGCCGATGACCACGATATCTGCACTGATGGATGGGCCCCAGTGTTGATCGTTCATTGCTTGTTCCTTTTACTGCACGCAAGGATTGTTACGAGTCAAACCACAAAACCTGTGGGTTGACTGGCATTCAGGGTTGAACCCAGCTTTTAAGCACGGCCCCGCAATAAAGCCCGGAGAGGGTTTTCATCACCTGGATCACTTCGTGACTGGCGAGACCGTAAAAAATGTACTTGCCTTCACGACGGGTGGCGACCAGTCCTTCATCGCGCAGGATCCCCAATTGCTGGGACAGGGTCGGTTGACGCACGCCGGTCATTTTTTCCAGCTCGCCTACGTTGCGTTCGCCCTGGGTCAGCTGACACAGGATCAACAGGCGATCCTCATTGGCCAGTGCCTTGAGCAGCGCACACGCCTTGGAGGCCGAGGCGCGCAGTTGGGTGACTTCACATTCGGTCAGACTGGATTGCATTTGCAGGATGCCTTCAACGTCACTTAAGCTGTAAACATTATGTTTAAACATATAATGTTGCAACCCATGACTGAAATTTCGCCGTCTGACTTTTCCAACCCTGCACAGGTTCGTGTCCATGCCCGCACTGATTGAAGCTTTCCTCGACCCCGCCTCCTCGACCTACAGTTATGTGGTTTACGAGGCCGATGGCGGACAGTGTGCGATTGTCGACCCGGTGCTCGATTACGACGGTGCCGCCGGGCGCACCGCGACGACCCAGGCTGACAAAATCATCACCTTCGTCCGTGCCCACAAGCTGCAGGTGCAGTGGCTGCTGGAAACCCACGCCCATGCCGATCATCTGTCCGCCGCGCCTTATCTGCGGCGGGAGCTGGGCGGCAAGATCGCCATTGGCGAGTCGATCAGTAAGGTCCAGGACGTGTTCAAGGCGCTGTTCAATCTGGAGCCATCCTTTCGCGTCGACGGTTCCCAGTTCGATCACCTGTTCGCCCCAGACGAATCGTTCATGATCGGCAATCTCAAGGCGACCGCCCTGCACGTGCCCGGCCATACCCCGGCGGACATGGCCTACCTGGTCGGCAACGATGTGATTCTGGTGGGCGACACGATGTTCATGCCCGACGTCGGTACCGCACGCTGCGATTTCCCGGGCGGCAATGCTCATCAACTGTTTGCTTCGATCCACAAATTGCTGGCCTTCCCCGCCAGCGTGAAACTCTACGTTTGTCACGACTACCCGCCGGCCGGCAGGTCGGCACACTGTCAGACCACGGTCGGTGAACAACGCAAAAGCAACATTCATGTGCATGACGGGATCGATGAAACCGCGTTCGTCGAGATGCGTACCCGGCGTGATGCCGGGCTGGGCATGCCGACACTGTTGCTACCGGCGATCCAGGTGAATGTGCGGGCGGGGAATTTACCTCCGGCGGAGGAAAACGGCGTGGTTTATCTGAAAATTCCGCTAAATACCCTATAAGAAAAGGCGCCGAACGGCTCGGCGCGAATGCGTTTACCTACAAGCTCTGGCGATAGGGGTGAACTGGCATATCTTTCATCAGGAACTCAGACTTCATTGGGCAAACAACCAATGGAGATTTTGCAATATGGATATTCGTCGCAACCATCGAGACATGACGCAACAACAGAAAGACGCCTTCATCGGGGCCATCCTGATGCTGAAAAACAACGTTAACAGCGTGCTGCGGCCCGGGCAGCAAAGCCGCTACGATGACTTTGTGCAGATTCACAAAAACTCTATGGGACTAGGCAACCCACTTACCCCCAACCCGCATCGCTCACCATTGTTTTACCCTTGGCACCGCATTCTGATTCGTCAATTCGAGCTCGCGCTGCAAGCCGCCGCCGGCGATAGGAGCATTACCCTGCCCTACTGGAACTGGCAAATCACCGGAGCAGACAACCCATTCACATCAAACTTCATGGGCGGAAACGGTGACGATACACAAGACAATCGCGTTACCAGCGGACCCTTTTCCAGGGAGCACTCTCAATTCGAAGTAAGGGTATGGGACGCGGAAGCAGGCAACCCAGGCTTACGCCGCAACTTTGGGCTGATCGGTGCGTTGCCGTCAGCTGAAGCCGTCGTGTCCGCGCTCAATAGAACGCCCTACTGGATGGAGCCGGGCGGTTGGGAAAACTATTCAGAATCGGAACTGCACAATCCGGTACATGCATGGATAGGGGGCAATATGGCAGGAGCGTCTTCGTCCAACGACCCAATATTTTTCTTGCATCATTGCTATCTCGATCTGTTATGGGAGCGCTGGAAACACCAGCACCCGAATGTCCCTGGCTTTTCGCCTCGAGACGTCGCTCCCAATGGGGTAGAGGGATCAACGCTAATTTTTCATCCAGACAACGAACCTGCTCCCTGGGAACAAACCTATACAGTCGAACAAACTTTTTTTACTTCTAATCTCGATTATCAATATGACTACCTATGACGGCACCTGATACTCAATTGCCGAGGGTCAGGCCATTCGCCGGCAACGGCAGCGCCGTTTTATAGCGCACTTGCTTGAGCGCAAAGCTCGAACGGATGTTCGCCACCCCCGGCACCTTGGTCAAAAAGTCCATCATGAAGCGCTCCAGCGACTGGATGGTCGGCACCAGCACCCGGATCAGGTAGTCCGGATCGCCGGCCATCAGGTAGCACTCCATCACCTCGGGGCGATCGGAAATCGCTTCTTCGAAATGCTGCAACGCCTCCTCCACCTGCTTCTCCAGGCTGACGTGAATGAACACATTCACATGCAGCCCCAACAGATCGGCATCCAGCAGCGTCACTTGCTCGCGAATCACCCCCAGTTCTTCCATGGCCTTGACCCGATTGAAACACGGCGTGGGTGACAGGTTCACCGAACGCGCGAGGTCGGCGTTGGTGATGCGCGCGTTCTCCTGAAGGCTGTTGAGAATGCCAATATCGGTACGGTCCAGTTTGCGCATGAGACAAAACCACCTGTTTTTTATGTTTATGCAGGTTTTTTATCTGCAAATGATCTTTAGCGCAACGAAACAGAGAGAAATATTCTTCTTGGTCGGGCCTATGATTGTTGTAGGACAAGATTTCTTCTACCGAACGAAATCTGTCAGCTCACTACAAGAAATTCACAAGATCGAGCGTAGAAGCCATGACCCAAGCGTATGAACCGCTGCGCCTGCACGTCCCCGAACCCTCGGGCCGTCCCGGCTGTAAAACCGACTTCTCTTACCTGCATCTGACCGATGCCGGCACGGTGCGCAAACCCCCAATCGACGTTGAACCGGCTGACACGGCTGACTTGGCCCGTGGCCTGATCCGCGTGCTCGACGACCAGGGCAATGCCCTCGGCCCATGGGCCGAAAACGTACCAGTGGAGATCCTGCGCAAGGGCATGCGCGCCATGCTCAAGACCCGCATCTACGACAACCGCATGGTGGTCGCCCAGCGTCAGAAAAAGATGTCGTTCTACATGCAGAGTCTTGGCGAAGAAGCCATCGGCAGCGCCCAGGCCCTGGCCCTGAACATCGACGACATGTGCTTCCCGACCTACCGCCAGCAAAGCATCCTGATGGCTCGCGATGTGCCGTTGGTCGACCTGATCTGCCAGCTGCTGTCCAACGAGCGCGATCCGCTCAAGGGCCGTCAGTTGCCCATCATGTACTCGGTCAAGGACTCCGGTTTCTTCACCATCTCCGGCAACCTCGCCACCCAGTTCGTGCAAGCCGTGGGTTGGGGCATGGCCTCGGCGATCAAGGGCGACACCAAAATCGCGTCGGCGTGGATCGGCGACGGCGCCACCGCCGAGTCGGACTTCCACACCGCCCTGACGTTCGCCCACGTGTACCGCGCGCCGGTGATCCTCAACGTGGTCAACAACCAGTGGGCGATTTCCACCTTCCAGGCGATTGCCGGTGGTGAAGCCACCACCTTCGCCGGTCGTGGCGTCGGTTGCGGCATTGCCTCCCTGCGGGTCGACGGCAACGATTTCTACGCGGTCTACGCCGCCTCCGCCTGGGCTGCCGAACGTGCGCGCCGCAACCTCGGCCCGACCATGATCGAGTGGGTCACCTACCGCGCCGGCCCGCACTCGACCTCCGATGATCCGTCCAAATACCGTCCGGCCGATGACTGGAGCCACTTCCCGCTGGGCGATCCGATTGCGCGCCTCAAGCAGCACCTGATCAAGATCGGCCAGTGGTCCGAAGATGAACACGCCGCCGTCAGCGCCGAGCTCGAAGCCCAAGTGATCGCCGCACAGAAAGAAGCCGAACAGTACGGCACCCTTGCCGGCGGCCAGATTCCGAGCGCCGCGACCATGTTCGAAGACGTCTACAAAGAGATGCCGGAGCACTTGAAGCGCCAGCGTCAAGAGTTGGGGATCTGACATGAACGATCACAACAACAATATCGAGCTGGAAACCGCCATGACCACGACCACCATGACCATGATCCAGGCCCTGCGCTCGGCCATGGATGTGATGCTTGAACGTGACGACAACGTCGTGGTCTTCGGCCAGGACGTGGGCTACTTCGGCGGCGTGTTCCGCTGCACCGAAGGCCTGCAAGCCAAATACGGCACCTCGCGAGTGTTCGACGCGCCGATCTCTGAAAGCGGTATCGTCGGCACCGCCGTGGGCATGGGCGCCTACGGTCTGCGCCCGGTGGTGGAGATCCAGTTCGCCGACTACGTCTACCCGGCCTACGACCAGATCATTTCCGAAGCCGCACGCCTGCGTTATCGCTCGGCCGGCGAGTTCACCGCGCCGATGACCCTGCGCATGCCTTGCGGCGGCGGCATCTACGGCGGCCAGACCCACAGCCAGAGCATCGAGGCACTCTTCACTCAGGTATGCGGTCTGCGCACCGTCATGCCGTCCAACCCCTACGACGCCAAAGGCCTGCTGATCGCCTCCATCGAAAACGATGACCCGGTGATCTTCCTGGAGCCGAAACGGCTGTACAACGGCCCTTTCGACGGCCACCACGAACGCCCGGTTACCCCGTGGTCAAAACACCCCGCCGCACAGGTTCCGGACGGTTACTACACCGTGCCGCTGGACGTTGCCGCTATCGCCCGTCCGGGTAAGGATGTCACGGTGCTGACCTACGGCACCACCGTCTACGTGTCGCTAGTGGCCGCTGAAGAAAGCGGCGTGGATGCCGAAGTCATCGACCTGCGCAGCCTGTGGCCGCTGGACCTGGAAACCATCACCAAATCGGTGAAGAAAACCGGGCGCTGCGTGATCGTTCACGAAGCCACCCGCACTTGCGGCTTCGGCGCCGAACTGACGGCGCTGGTGCAAGAGCACTGCTTCCACTACCTGGAAGCGCCGATCGAACGCGTCACCGGTTGGGATACCCCTTACCCGCACGCGCAAGAGTGGGCGTATTTCCCAGGGCCGTCCCGAGTGGGCGCGGCGTTGAAACGGGTCATGGAGGTCTGAATGGGCACGCACGTTATTAAAATGCCGGACATTGGTGAAGGCATTGCTGAAGTTGAATTGTCGGTATGGCACGTCAAGGTCGGCGACATGGTCGTCGAAGATCAGGTGTTGGCCGATGTGATGACCGACAAGGCGATGGTCGATATCCCGTCGCCGGTGCATGGCAAGGTCATTGCTCTTGGTGGCCAGCCGGGCGAAGTCATGGCGGTTGGCAGTGTGCTGATCAGCATTGAAGTCGAAGGCGCGGGCAACGTTAAGGAATCGGCGCAACCGGCACCTGTTGTTAAAGAAGCACCGGTTGCAGCAACGAAAGTCGAAACCGTGGTTGAAAGCAAACCGGTCGCGGCCCCTGCGCCGAAAGCTGCCGTATGCCAAGGCCCGATGGTTGCTCGCGAGGCCGACGAGCGTCCGCTGGCCTCCCCGGCCGTGCGCAAACATGCGCTGGACCTCGGCATTCAATTGCGCCTGGTGCGTGGCACCGGCCCCGCCGGCCGCGTGCTGCATGAAGACCTCGACGCCTACCTGGCCCAGGGTCAGTCGAACGCTTCGGCACCGGTGGCGGCTGCTTACGCCCAACGTACCGATGAACAGCAGATCCCGGTGATCGGCATGCGTCGCAAGATTGCCCAGCGCATGCAGGACGCCACCCAGCGCGCCGCCCACTTCAGTTATGTCGAAGAAATCGACGTCACCGCCGTGGAAGAGCTGCGCGCGCATCTCAACGAAAAATATGGCGCGACTCGCGGCAAGCTGACTTTGCTGCCGTTCCTGGTCCGCGCCCTGGTCGTCGCCCTGCGTGATTTCCCGCAGATCAACGCCCGCTACGACGACGAAGCCCAAGTCATCACCCGCCTCGGCGCGGTGCATGTCGGCATCGCCACCCAGGCGGATATCGGTTTGATGGTGCCGGTGGTGCGTCACGCCGAAGCCCGCAGCCTCTGGGACAGCGCCGCTGAAATCTCCCGTTTGGCCACTGCCGCCCGTAACGGCAAGGCCAGCCGCGACGAGTTGTCCGGCTCGACCATCACCCTGACCAGCCTCGGGGCCTTGGGCGGCATCGTCAGCACCCCGGTGCTGAACCTGCCGGAAGTGGCGATAGTCGGCGTGAACAAGATCGTCGAACGGCCAATGGTGATCAAAGGCCAGATCGTGATCCGCAAGATGATGAACCTCTCCAGCTCCTTCGATCATCGCGTGGTCGATGGCATGGACGCGGCGCTCTTCATCCAGGCCATCCGTGGCTTGCTCGAACAACCCGCGACCTTGTTTGTGGAGTAAGTCATGCAGACCCTCAATACCACGCTGCTGATCATTGGCGGCGGCCCCGGCGGTTATGTGACGGCGATCCGTGCCGGCCAACTGGGCATCCCGACCATCCTGGTGGAAGGCCAATCCCTGGGCGGCACTTGCCTGAACATTGGCTGCATTCCGTCCAAGGCACTGATTCACGTCGCTGAGCAGTTCCATCAAACGCAACACCACAGTCAGCATTCGGCCCTGGGCATCAGTGTTTCGGCGCCCACCCTGGACATCGGCAAGAGCGTGGAATGGAAAGACGGCATCGTCGATCGCCTGACCACCGGCGTCGCGGCACTGCTGAAAAAGAACAAGGTCCAGGTCGTTCAAGGCTGGGCCAAAGTGGTTGACGGCAAAACCGTGGAAGTTGGCGACACACGTATCCAGTGTGAACACCTGGTGCTGGCCACCGGTTCCAAAAGCGTGAACCTGCCAATGCTGCCGATTGGCGGGCCGATCATCTCGTCCACCGAGGCCCTGGCGCCGACATCCGTGCCCAAGCGCTTGATTGTGGTCGGCGGTGGCTACATCGGTCTGGAGTTGGGCATTGCCTATCGCAAGCTCGGCGCCGAGGTCAGTGTGGTGGAAGCGCAGGAACGCATCCTGCCGGCATACGATGCTGAACTGACTCAGCCGGTACACGACGAACTGAAAAAACTCGGCGTGAAGCTTTACTTGAAACATAGCGTGCAAGGCTTTGACTCTTCTAACAATACCTTGCAAGTACTTGCCCCGAACGGCGAGAGCCTGAACCTGGAAACCGACCAAGTACTGGTGGCCGTCGGTCGCAAGCCGAACACCCAGGGCTGGAACCTCGAAGCACTCAACCTGGACATGAACGGTTCCTCGATCAAGATCGACCAACGCTGCCAGACCAGCATGCGCAACGTGTATGCCATAGGTGACCTGAGCGGCGAACCGATGCTCGCCCACCGGGCCATGGCCCAGGGCGAGATGGTGGCCGAGCTGATCAGCGGTAAAACCCGCGAGTTCAACCCGACCGCCATCGCAGCCGTGTGCTTTACCGACCCGGAACTGGTGGTGGTCGGCAAGACCCCGGACGAGGCCAAGGCCGCAGGTTGGGACTGCATCGTGTCGAGCTTCCCGTTCGCCGCCAATGGCCGGGCGATGACCCTGGAGTCGAAAAGCGGCTTCGTACGGGTGGTCGCTCGTCGGGATAATCATGTGATTGTCGGCTGGCAGGCGGTGGGCGTCGGCGTGTCGGAGCTGTCCACGGCATTTGCCCAGAGCCTGGAGATGGGCGCGCGGCTGGAAGACATCGGCGGCACCATCCATGCACACCCGACCCTGGGTGAGGCGGTGCAGGAAGCGGCGTTGCGGGCCCTTGGCCACGCATTGCATCTGTGAATCAGGGTGATCGGTGGTGTCCGTGATGGCCTCTTTGCGAGCAAGCCCGCTCCCACATTTGGAATGCATTCCCCTGTGGGAGCGGGCTTGCTCGCGAATTCTCAAGGTCAACGCGAATTATCTGTCCGTCATCCGATAGTCCGGGCTGCGAAACAGCCCAAGAATGAAGTATTGTTGTCCCCATCCAAAAAACGTCAGAAGCCTTGAACCGTTTCGACGGTTGTTCAGTGATAGAGGGTGTCATGGGTAACGAAAGCATCAATTGGGACAAGCTGGGTTTTGACTACATCAAGACCGACAAGCGCTATCTGTCGTACTTTCGCAATGGTGAATGGGACAAAGGCACCCTGACCGAAGACAACGTGCTGCACATCAGCGAAGGCTCGACTGCCCTTCACTATGGCCAGCAGTGCTTCGAAGGCCTGAAGGCCTATCGTTGCAAGGACGGCTCGATCAACCTGTTCCGCCCGGACCAGAACGCCGCGCGCATGCAGCGCAGCTGCACCCGCCTGCTGATGCCGCACGTGTCCACCGAGCAGTTCATCGAAGCGTGCAAGGAAGTGGTCCGTGCCAACGAGCGCTTCATCCCGCCATACGGCACCGGCGGCGCGCTGTACCTGCGCCCGTTCGTGATCGGCGTGGGTGACAACATCGGCGTGCGTACCGCGCCAGAGTTCATTTTCTCGGTGTTTGCGATCCCGGTCGGCGCCTACTTCAAGGGCGGCCTGACCCCGCACAACTTCCAGATTTCCAGCTACGACCGCGCCGCGCCACAAGGCACCGGTGCCGCCAAGGTCGGTGGCAACTACGCCGCCAGCCTGATGCCGGGCTCCCAGGCCAAGAAGGCACATTTTGCCGATGCCATCTACCTGGACCCGCTGACCCACAAGAAGATCGAGGAAGTCGGCTCGGCCAACTTCTTCGGGATCACCCACGACAACAAGTTCGTGACCCCGAACTCCCCGTCAGTACTGCCAGGCATCACCCGCCTGTCGCTGATCGAGCTGGCCAAGACCCGTCTGGGCCTGGAAGTGATCGAAGGCGACGTGTTCATCGACAAGCTGTCGGACTTCAAGGAAGCCGGCGCCTGCGGTACTGCAGCGGTGATCACGCCGATCGGCGGCATCAGCTACAACGACCACCTGCACGTGTTCCACAGCGAAACCGAAGTCGGCCCTATCACCCAGAAGCTCTACAAAGAGCTGACCGGCGTGCAAACCGGCGACATCGAAGCGCCAGCAGGCTGGATCGTCAAGGTTTGACCTGACGCCAGACGCACAAAAGCCCCCCATCGGGTGACCGATGGGGGGCTTTTTGTTTGCATGGTACTGACGAGTCCACCCTCCCCTGTGGGAGCGAGCTTGCTCGCGATGACGGCATTGCATTCAACACAGAAACAACCGGAATACACGTTCGTCAGTCAGCGAATGTTCCCGAACTCCGCTGAACCTGCCGCAATTTGCGAAACTTTGACATTACCCTCGACCACCAACGGCAACACGATTCCAAACCGCCTTCCAAACTCCTTGCGCCCCAACGCCGTCAGCGCCAGCGCGCGACTGTCCAGATCCTGGGTCACCCACTTGCGTTTGAGCGCCATTTGCAACAACGCCGCGCCCAGCGATCCACCCAGATGCGGCCGGCGCATGCTCCAGTCGAGGCATGGGCAGGCGAAACGACGGCGCATGGTGCTCAAGTCCTGCGTCTCGATCCCGAGTCCTTGAAACATTGCAGTACCGCTGTCACTCAAGCGATAGGCCTGTTCGTCGGTTTCCTCCAGCCAGCCGGCTTCGAGCATCCGGTCATGCAGCTGCACGGCCAGGGTTCCCGCCATGTGGTCATAGCAGGTGCGGGCAAATTGCAGGCGATCCGGGGTCCGTGTCCGGAAGCTCGGCGCGGTGTTCTGGCCGATCACCATCAGTGCCTCCAGGGCCTGGGCCACACGCTTGTCCGCCAGGCTGTAATAGCGATGACGCCCCTGAACGTGCAGCCGCACCAGCGCCAGCTCCTTGAGCTTGGCCAAGTGGGCACTGGCGGTCGACGCGCTGACTTCGGCCACCGCCGCCAGTTCGGTGCTGGTGCGGGCATGGCCGTCCATCAGCGAACAGAGGATTTTCGTCCGCGCCGGTTCAGCGATGGCTGCCGCCACCTTCGAGACGCCAATGTCGTGCTGTTCTGCGCTCATATTTCGCTCCCGGACGAATCAATGCCTTTTCGGAATGGAGATAGTAGCAACACTTTCCAACAACCAAAGGCTGTGCTCATGGACCCGATCATCGCTGCGACCCATGCCGATCCTTATCCCTACTACGCACAACTGCGTGCCGACGGTGGGCTGGCTTTTCATCCGGAGCTGAACATGTGGGTGGCCAGCAGCGCCCGAGCGGTGGCCGCCGTGCTGGCGCATCCCGATTGCCACGTTCGACCCGCGCAGGAGCCAGTTCCCAAGGCGATCGCCGACGGCATGGCCGGCCAGGTGTTCGGCCAGTTGATGCGCATGAATGAAGGTGAACGCCAGCGTTGCCCACGGTCCGCGATTGCGCCGGGGCTGGAGTTGATCGATGCGCGGGAAGTCGAGGCCCTGGTCAGCGCCCGATTGATGACCGCCGATGCCGCTGGCCTGTACAACGCCATGTTTCGCGGACCGGTGTGCGTGGTGGCGGCGTTGTTGGGGTTCACCCCGGCTCAGGGCCGCGCCATCAGTGAGTTGACGGCGGATTTCGTCGCCTGTCTGTCACCCTTGAGTGACGCGGCACAATTGACCGCCGCCCACGCTGCCGCTGAACAATTGAGCGGTTATTTCATCGAGTTGCTCGACGATCCGTACAACCACAGCCCTTTGCTTGCAGGTATCGGCCAGCGCTTCGCCTGCGGCGCGCCGCAAACCCTGATCGCCAACCTGATCGGCCTGTTCTCCCAGACCTTCGAGGCCACTGCCGGGCTGATCGGCAACGCCCTGCTGGCATTGATTCAACATCCGTCGTTGCGTAGCGAATCCCCCCCGGTCGAAGACCTGCTGGCCGAAGTACAGCGCTTCGACCCGCCGGTACAGAACACCCGCCGCTTCGTCGCCACCCCCTGTGAAATTGACGGGGTGCGGCTCAATACCGCAGACGTAATCCTGGTACTGCTGGCCTCGGCCAATCGCGACCCGCAGCTCAACGACAACCCCGACACCTTCCTGCTCGACCGCCCGAACCGGCGCAGTTTCACCTTCGGCGCGGGGAGCCATCAATGTCCGGGGCAACGGCTGGCGTTGAGCATTGCCAGCGCTACGCTAAAGCAGTTTATGGCGATGAAGCCAGGACTGGACCATCTGAAGCGGGAATACCGCCCCTCCACGAATGGGCGGATTCCACTGTTCCGTGAATGATCGAAAGCCGCTCAAGCAACACGGTGTTCGACGGTCAGGTGAGACAGTTCATGGACCGGCGCCAAGCGTTCGCGAATGGTGTCGGCACTGACATTGGCCGCCGCCACAACGCTGACAATCGCGGCCCGCGCCTGGGGGCCGACCTGCCATACATGCAGATCGCTGATGCGCACATCGTCCGACGACTCCAGCAGTTCACGAATCTCGTCGGCGACGTGTGTATCCGTGACATCGAGCAAAACCGCTGCGCTGTCACGCATCAATGCAACGGCCCATTTCGCGATCACGATGGCGCCCACAATGCCCATCACCGGGTCCAGCCACACCCATCCCAGATAGCGCCCCGCCAGCAATGCGGCGATCGCCAGCACTGAAGTCAGGGCATCGGCCAGCACATGGACATAGGCCGAGCGCAGGTTGTTGTCGTGATGGTGATGATGGCCGTGCTCATGGCTGTGACCATGATCGTGGTCATGATGGCCGTGGTCGCCCACCAGCAAAAAGGCACTGGCGATGTTCACCGCCAGCCCCACCACCGCAATCACCGTCGCTTCGGTGAACGCCACGGTCGTTGGCTGAAAAAGGCGATAAACGGATTCACCGGCAATGCCGATCGCCACCAGCCCCAGCACCATGGCCGAGGCAAAACCCGCGAGATCCCCGACCTTGCCGGTGCCGAAGCTGTAACGCGCGTTGTTGGCATTGCGCCGTGCAAACCCATAGGCCGCCGCCGCGATGCCCAAGGCCCCGGCATGGGTGGCCATGTGAAAACCATCGGCCAGCAGCGCCATGGAACCGGTGATGTAACCGGCGGCAATTTCGCCAATCATCATCACAAACGTCAGCGCCACCACCCATAAGGTGCGTCGGGCGTTTTCATCATGGGATGCGCCGAGAAAGACATGGTCGTGAGTAAAGCGCGAAGCCTGTGGTGTCAGTGTCATGGAGTTCAGGCCTCTATTTGGCATAGCGACGGATGGCCAGCAACAAGTCTTCCACGCCCTGGGCGCGATCTTCATCGCTCAGGTCCGGATGGGCCACGTGCTCGCGGGCATGGGCGTCGATGAACTGCTCCAGCAGACCATTGACCGCGCCCCGGATGGCGGCCACCAGATGCAGGGTCTTGGCGCAATCGGCATCGGACTCAAGCGCTCGCTCCACGGCTTCCACCTGCCCGGCAATCCGCCGCACCCGCTTGATCAAGTCATCCTTGTGTTCGTGAATGTGTGCCATACCTATACCCCCTACCCCTATATGGCACCTATGGTCGCCGATAGTGCGGAGCCTGGCAAGGCACAACCCGATGGTAGTCGGTTTGGCGTGACATCGATTTTCACCGGCCGGTTGGCCGCTGAACATTTGGGTTCACCCCCCTGCTGCCCGGCTGGATCAGTTATACCGGGTTAAAACAGTCATGACAGGTAGTGCGTTTATCCCGCTGGCCTTTCTCCATAGAGTCACCAGGATCATGGTGAACAACGAGGCTCTATCGATGCAAACCCGACTGGACCAGTCACTGAGTGTTTTTGCGCGGGCAGACCTGCTGCAAGGTCCCACGCCCATTCAGCGGGCTGCGCCCCCGGGAACAATGTGCTGTTTATCATGACCGGCGGAACACCCGGCCTGTATGCCTACCGGGAAACGTTTCAGGCCTGACGGTCAATCATCCCGTGTCAGCACTTCCAGCAATTCGATTTCGAAAACCAGGTTCGAATTCGGCGTGATCTTGCCCATGGTGCGTTCGCCATAAGCCAGGTGCGCCGGCACCCGCAACTTGCGCTTGCCACCGACCTGCATGCCCATGATGCCCTGGTCCCACCCCTTGATGACCCGCCCGGTGCCGATCACACACTGGAAGGGTTTGCCACGACTGTACGAAGAGTCGAATTCGGTCCCGTCCTCCAGCCAGCCACGGTACTGGGTGGTGATCAGTGCGCCTTTTACGGCGGCTTTTCCGTCACCCACCTGAAGATCGATTACCTGAAGCTCGTCATTCATTGATTTCACTCGTATGCTCACTCGCCCTCAAGGGCCTGATGGGCGCCGTTTTCCCAGATTTGTCCTCGATTGGCAACCATTGCCGCCTCCGCGTGCGACGTTTAAAGCTGTTTGCTGAACTAAAATAAACAACAACTACCCGTACGGTTCTCCGCCCTGATGGCCATCCCCGAATGATCCTGCTCTGGACCAGCGTCATCCCAGGTTCAATGGCGCTCAGCCTGATCGTCGTGCTGGTCTGGCGCGAACGCTATCTGCAAAAGCGACTGGCGGAGTATCGCGCGATCATCAATAGCCTGTCCGAAGGCCAGAACATCCACAAGGATGACGATGCCGAGCGCTTCAAGCGCAGCCAGTATTTCGCTCGTATCGGCACCTGGGACTGGGATGTCGACACCGACCGGTTGTACTGGTCAGATGCCATTTTCGGCATGTTCGGCTTCAAGATCGGCGAAGTGGCGCCCTCTTACGCCCTGTTCTGTTCCTGCGTGCATCCGGAAGACCGGCTCAGGGTTCGGGCCGGCGAACTGCGTTGCCTGGAAACCGGCGAAAACCATGATGAGGAATACCGCGTGGTGTGGCCCGACGGAACGATCCGCTGGCTGCGGGAAACCGGCAACGTGGTCAAGAACGACCACGACGAAACGATCAAGATGATGGGCGTTGTGCGCGACATCACCGAAGAAAAGGCCTCGGCCAACTACCTCAAGCACCTGGCCCATTACGACCCGTTGACCGGCCTGCCCAATCGTCTGGTGCTCGAAGAGCGCCTGTCCGAAGCGCTGGAGTTGGCGCGCACCAGTGCCACGCGCGTGGCGCTGGTGTTTGTCGACCTCAATGGCTTCAAGGCCATCAACGACCGCTATGGTCATGCGGCCGGCGACCGCGTGTTGGTCACGACCGCGACGCGGCTCAAGCGCATCCTGCACGGCACCGACACCGTCGCCCGGATCGGCGGCGACGAATTCGTGGTCATCCTCCAAGACCTGCCCCAAGGCAAAAGCCTGCAAGATGAAGCGCGCACGATCTGCCAGAAAATCTTCGTCGAACTCTCACCGCCCGTCACCCTCGGCAACGACCAGCGCCACATCGGCACCAGCCTCGGCGTCGCCGTGTTCCCCGATCATGCGCCGAGCATCGACCGCTTGCTGCACATTGCCGACCTGGCGATGTATGAGGCCAAACGCAGCGGGAACAATCAGTATCGGTTGGGCACCGAGAGCCTGCTGCGGGCACACAGCGAATAGCGCTTCGTCCTTGAATGCATTGAGCCACTTCGCGCATCAATGCATACCAAACAATGCAATTAACCTATCGATGCCCCTGCTCCACTATCCGTGCCAACAAGAATCGTGCGCCGGGTCCTTTGTGAATTCATGTCGCCCCAGAGCAAGCAGCCCCTACCGGTTGGTGAAACAGGGTCACTACTCCCATAAATGGGGGACCACACCCACTTCAACCGGGTATTTACCACCTAATTTGAGGAATATCCCCACCCTACACCCCACCAAAGAAACACATTTTGAAACAACTTACTTATTACTCAGTATTTTAGTTTCCTTCCTCATCCATGGCCCGACGGTTGCATAGCCCCTTGCAACGCAGGCAGATGCTGTCACCAACCGGGGATGGCGGGTTTCGCCGTTGCGCTATGTCGCGAGGGGAACCTCATGAAAGTCATTGCATCGCCGTTCAATTCGTTCCGCTTCTTAAGGGTTTCGGGCGCAGGCTCTGTACTGTTGATCACCTTCAGTCTGTCCCCGGTCAGCGCAGCACCGCTTGACGATGTCAGCCCGCCGCCGCCAACAGATCCTTCGGCGTATACCAACCCGCCGACCGACTTCAAGGCCGCGCTGGATGCTCTAAAGACCATGCCACCCGCCAACCAGGGTTCCATCGCCTTGCCCAACGGCGTGTACGGCACCCGCACCACGCCAACGACCGACAACGTGCTGCCGCCAGCCCTGCAGACATCCTTCAAAATCCCCACCAACGGCAAGCCCAGTCCGTTGTTCGGGGCCCAGCCGTACACTCAGCAACTGCTGCTGTTCGAAGAATTCGGCACGGAGAAACTCGACCCGACACTGCCGCCGCCCACCCTGACTTTCCCGGTTCCGATCGTCGGTCCGGCGCCCACGCAGGACCCGAACAACATTGCCCGCAGCGGCCCGTCGGCCGCGGCGCTGGAAGCCTTCATGCGCCA